>DATCGM010000158.1:0-4902 GCA_036508915.1 Gemmatimonadaceae bacterium | reverse complement strand
CGCGTCGCGAGAGTTTCCGGTGATCATCAACAACGTGAAAGTGCTTGCCGCCCAGCTTCAGACCACCCAGGGGACGATCGGCGCTTTCATGAACGCTCCCGGCGGTACCGGTTCTGGAGAGATGGCCCGCACGCGCGCGTTGGCGACCCAACTGGGCGCTCGGCTCAACGGCGGCGGGGCAGTCGGGCAATTCATGCAGGGCGGCCTCACCACGCGCGCTCAGCGGGTCATGGCGCGCGTCGACTCCGTCCGCACCCTGCTCGCGTCGCCAAACACGTCGCTCGGCCGCTACCGCAAGGACAGCACCCTGGTCGCCGAAGTGGGCTACATCCGCGACGAGCTCTCGATCGTACGTTCACAGCTGGATCAGTCGCGGGGAACCGCCGGTCGCGCGATGCATGACAGCGCGATCACCAATTCGCTCACCGAGGCGCAGCGCCAGATGTCGCTCCTTTTCGCCGACATCAAGAAGCACCCGCTTCGGTACATCGGCTTTTGACCACGCGGCGCGCACTTGACCCTCTTGCTTGCCGCTCCTAGCTTCCCATGCCGCACGGGACAATCCGTTGACCGCCCATCGATCCTCTCGGTGTGGCCTGCCTCCCGCTGCAGATCGCCGATCGCCCCGCCGCGCACGTTGTGCGTGCTCGCTGATCGCCACGCCCTCCTTCCGCGCACGACCGCACTGTGAACATCGCTGAGCTCAAGCGCAAATCGATGCCCGAGCTGCACGAGCTTGCCGACAGCCTTGCGCTGCCCCTCGGTGACGCGCTCGATCGCCAGGCCCTGACCTTCCGCGTCGAGCAGAAGCTGCTCGAGCAGGGCGAGATGCTCGCTGGAGAAGGTGTGCTCGAGGTCCTGCCGGAAGGCTACGGCTTCCTGCGCAGTCAGGACTGGAACTACCTCTACAGCCCCGACGACATCTACGTTTCCCCGTCGCAGATCAAGCGCTTCGACCTGCGCACGGGCGATACGGTGAGTGGCCAGGTGCGCCCGCCCAAGGAGTGGGAGCGGTATCTCGCCCTGCTCAAGGTGGAGTCCGTGAACGGCGGCGAGCCCGACGCGGCCAAGACGCGCATCGAATTCGACAACCTGCGCCCGCGCTACCCCGACGGACGTCTCCGCCTCGAGACCAGCGAGGGCGATCTCAGCATGCGCGTGATGGATCTCATCGCGCCCATCGGCAAGGGACAGCGCGGCCTCATCGTGGCGCCTCCTCGCGCGGGCAAGACCATTCTGTTGCAGAAGCTTGCCAATGCGATCGCCGAGAATTATCCGGAGGTCACGCTCATCGTGTTGCTGATCGACGAGCGACCGGAAGAGGTGACCGACATGCTCAAGGTCGTGAAGGGCGAAGTCATCAGCTCCACCTTCGACGAGGAAGCGACGCGCCACGTTCAGGTCGCCGAGATGGTGATCCAGAAGGCGAAGCGGCTCGTCGAATCCGGCAAAGACGTCGTCATCCTGCTCGACTCGATCACTCGGCTCGCGCGTGCCCACAACGCCGTGATCCCGAGCGGTGGCAAGATCATGTCGGGCGGTCTCGACGCGAAGGCGATGGAGAAGCCGAAGAAGTTCTTCGGCGCGGCGCGCAATGTCGCCGGCGGGGGGTCGCTCACGATCATCGCCACGGCGCTCATCGAGACCGGCTCGCGCGCCGACGAGATGATCTTCGAGGAGTTCAAGGGCACAGGCAACATGGAGCTCGTGCTCGCGAGAGAGATCGCCGAGCGTCGCATTTATCCCGCGATCGACATCAATCGGTCCGGCACGCGCAAGGAAGAGTTGCTGTTTACTCCAGAGGAGCTCAATCGCGTCACCCTCCTGCGCACCTTCCTCGCCGACATGCCGGAAGCGGAGGCGATGGAGTTCCTGCTCAAGCAGATGTCGCGCTCGAAGAACAACAAGGAGTTCTTCGTGCAGATGCGCGAGGGGTGAGCAGCAGCGCGATGATGCCGTTGATGCGCGGCCGCTGGATGGCGATCGACTGGGGCGAGCGGCGCATCGGGCTCGCGATCAGCGATCCGACCGGCACCATCGCCTCTCCAGCCGGCGCGATCGAGCGACGCACGGGCAAGCGCGCGCCCGTCGCCGAGCTGGTTCGACGCGCCACCGCACTCGAGGCACTCGGGATCGTGATGGGACTGCCGCTCGATGGAGCGGGAGAGGACACGCCCCGCTCGCTCGAGTGCCGTCGCGTCGCGGCTGAGCTTGCCCGGCGCACCAAGCTTCCCGTCGCGCTGCTCGACGAACGCTTCACCACCGCCGTCGCGCTTCGCGCCGTGCGTGAGATGGGTGGCAGCACGCGCCACCGCAAAGCCGACGTCGACGCGCTTGCCGCCACCGTGTTGCTGCAGCACGCCATGCGCATGCACGAGCTTCCTGTGGTCGACCCTGACGCAGCACCAGGTGCAGATGCTCCGGGCTCGTAGTCGCACACGCGCCGCGGTCGCGGCAATCGCGCTGCTCGTCGCGCTCGCGGCGTGCCGCGACGTGAACACGAAAGACGTTCGAGTCGTCGTGCCGCGCGGCGCGAATCTCCGCGTTGCCGCGGAATCGCTCGCGAAGGCGCACATCGTTCGCAATGCCACGGCCTTCCGCTTCTACGCGATGTTTCGTGGGCGCCACCGGTCGATCCGCGCCGGCACGTACGTCATCAGCCCGCGCCTGACCTGGGGCGACGTGCTCGACGTTCTTCAGGGCGGAAAGAGCGTCGAGCAGCGCATCACGATCCCCGAAGGATGGTCGCTCGAGCAGATCGTGCCGCAGCTCGCGCGCGTGTTGCGCGCGCCGGTGGAATCCGTGCAAGCCGCCGTGCGTGATACCGCGCTGCTGCATGCGCTCGACGTCCCCACGCCGACGCTCGAGGGATATCTCTTCCCCGACACGTACGTCTTTCCCGAGGGAACGACGCCGCGCGCCGCTGTGAAGGTGATGGTTGGACGTTTCCAGCAGGTGTGGCAGCCCGAGTGGGATCAGCTCCTCCAGGCGCGCGCGATGAGCCGCAACGACGCGATGGCACTCGCCGCGATCGTGGAGAAGGAAGCTCGGCTCCCCGAGGAGCGTCCGGTCATCGCGGCGGTCTACCTCAACCGGCTCAAGGCTGGAATGCCTCTGCAGGCGGATCCCACGGTGCAATACGCGATCGGCCATCATGTCTCACGGGTGTTCTACAAGGATCTCGAGATCGATTCGCCGTACAACACGTACAGGATCAAGGGTCTGCCGCCCGGACCGATCGCGTCGCCCGGCAAGCCCTCGATCGTCGCGGCGCTCAATCCCGCGAACGTGCCATATCTGTACTTCGTCGCGCACCCGGACGGTCATCACGAGTTCACGAAGGACTTCGCCGCACACGTTGAAGCCGTGAAGCGCGCGCGCCGCGAGTGGAACTCGGTCGCCGTCGTGCATCGCGACACGTCGCGCGTCGCCCCGGCGAATGTGCTGCCCGGCGCGGTCTCATCACCCGAAGCGATGCCGGCCACCACCGTCCCGCCGCGGAAGCACTAAGGACGTGTCGCCACGAAGGGAGCAGACTACGTGGCCATCGGTCCCGGTTTCGGGACGGGGAGCAAAGCCGACGCAGGCTGCCCGCGCCCTCCGCGACGCCCGGGACGCCAGCGGAAGCTGATATCGGGGACGTTGCTCTCCTCTTCGCCGGTTCGCCGTTGGTGCACCGGCACCCTCCACGTCGCCACTTCGCGCTCCGTGGCGCGGATGCGCGCGAACACCGGCGGGAGGACGAACAGATCGACGAGCTCGGGGTCGAACAATTCTCCGCGTCCCTCGAGGATGATGTCGCGCGCGATCTCAGCCGAGCGTCCGCGGATATAGCGGCGGTGAAAGGTGATTGCGTCGAAGGTGTCGGCGATCGCGACGATACGCGCTGACAGCGGGATGCGACGTCCCTTCAGTTGGCGAGGATATCCCGAGCCGTTCCAGCGCTCGTGGTGCGAGAGGACACCTCGGGGAAGCTCCGGATAGAAGCCATTCAGTGGCGCGAGCACCTCTGCGCCGCGCTGCGGATGTGTGAGGATTGCCCGTCGCTCCGCTGGCGTGGGTTTGCGGTCGTCGTGAATGATGTCGAAGAGTGCTTCGTGGATCTTGCCGATGTCGTGAAAGAGCGCGATACGTTCGATGATGCGTTGATCGCGCTCGTCCAGACCGGCGGCATCGGCGAGAATGAGCGCGAAGGTCGCCACGCGTCGAACGTGGGCGCCGGTTTGCGAATCGTTCGCGTCAATCGCGTTGAGGAGCGCCTCGAGAGCCGCGGCTGCGAATCGCTCGGCGCTCTTCCGGCCGGAGTGCTCGTGCGTGAGGAGTAGCGCGGTGGCCGCAACGGCTCCGGCGGTGGCGACGGTCGATGTCTGGATTCGCATGCATGAGTCCGAGGCAAGAGCCGGTCCGGCCTGACTGTCCGACTGTCAAACGAAACGCCCCCGTTGCAAAGCAACGGGGGCGTTTCTCAGGGGGTGCCGGCGATGGCCTACTCTCCCGCGTCCTCTCGGACGGAGTACCATCGGCGCTGTAGGGCTTAACGACCGTGTTCGGGATGGGAACGGGTGTGGCCCCTACGCTCTAATCGCCAGCGATTTTCTGATGCAGCAGTCCAGCGCGCGCAGACCGTCGGTAGACGCCTCTGCGCACAGAATTGGAAAGTGAGGGACGAGGATGGTTTTCTCGTGGAAACTGGATCACATCGGCACAGCGTGCCGGTGCGATACGATGCAAAGCGTACTCTGCGGTGATTTACTCCAAATTGGAAGTAGTCAAGCCGCACGGGCGATTAGGACCGCTGCGCTCGGAGTCGATCGCTCGACGTCCACGGGCGGCCTATCGACGGGGTGGTCTTCCCCGGCCCTTCAGGAGGCGCATGGCCTCGGGAGTGTTCATCTTGGGGCG
>DATCGM010000157.1:0-11273 GCA_036508915.1 Gemmatimonadaceae bacterium | reverse complement strand
CGTGCTCTTGAAGGTGTTCGAGCAGACGAGTTCGGCCAGGCGGCCGGTCTTGTGCGCCTCCGTGCCGCGACGCGGACGCATCTCGTAAAGCGCAACGTCGTGTCCGCGCTCGGCGAGCTGCCAGGCGGCCTCGCTTCCGGCGAGGCCGCCGCCGACGATGCGAATGGGGGCGTTCTGCGGGGTGTTCGTCATCCCACCCCGCAGTCAACCCGCCAGCGCCGGCTCGACCGGCTCGGCGGGTTGCGGCACATCCCACTCGTTGCCGCACTTGAGACATTTCCGGAAGTCGCCACGAGCCTTCGTGAACTTCATCTCCGCGCCCACGTACGCGCACTCCGGGCAGGTCTCCGCCACCGGCTTGTTCCATGCGACAAAATCGCAGGTGTCGTTGGAGCAGGCGTAAAAGGCCGTCCCTCGCTTCTTGGAGCGACGCTCCACCAGCTCGCCGCCGTCCTTCGGGCAGAACACGCCCGTTGGCATGGAGCGCGTGCCGCGGCACTTCGGGAAGGTGCTGCATCCCAGGAATTCACCGCTGCGTCCAACGCGGACCACCATCGGCGCGCCGCAGAGGTGGCACGGAATGTCCGTCATCTTCGGCTTCGCCTTCTCGCCCTTGAGCGGTCGCGTGTACTTGCACGTCTTCGGATGATTCTCGCACGCGAGGAATGGCCCGAAGAATCCGCCGCGTGGCTCGAGGTGTCCGCCGCAATCCGGGCAGCGTTCGTTCGCGATGCCGGACAGGTCGTGCGCGACGGCGATGAGCTCGCCGAACTGCACGTTCTTGAGCGACTTGTCGAACGGGCCCCAGAAGTCGGCGAGTACCACGCGCCATCCGAGCTCTCCCTCCTCGACCTTGTCGAGCTCGACCTCCATCCCCGAGGTAAAGTCCACATTGAAGATGCCCGGGAACTGCTTCACCATCACCTTCTCCACCGTCTCACCGAGCTCGGTGGGGAAGAAGCGGCGCTGCTCGAGCAGCACATACCGGCGGTCGGCGAGCACGCTGATGATGCTGGCGTACGTCGACGGACGTCCGATGCCGAGCCGCTCCAGCTCCTTCACGAGGCTCGCTTCGGAGAAGCGCGGAGGCGGCTCGGTGAAGTGCTGCGACGGCGTGATCGCCTGCACGGGAATGTTCTCTCCCACGTCGATCACCGGCAGCTCGTTCTCATCCTCGAGTGCCTTCGAGTCGCCCTCCTCGTGCGCTTCGCGATAGAGCGCGAGGAAGCCCTGGAACTTGATGATGCTGCCCGTGCTGCGGAACAGATACGAGCGACGCCCGATCTGCGGCTGCTCCTTCGCCGGGATATCGTAATCCACCGTGGTCGTGTCGAACACGGCAGGCGCCATCTGCGAGCCCATGAAGCGCTGCCAGATGAGCTGATAGAGCTTGAACTGATCGGGGCTCAAATACTTGCGCACGTCGTCGGGACGACGTGTGGGATCGGTGGGACGTACGCTTTCGTGCGCATCCTGCGCGTTCTTCGCCTTGCCGTCGACGTAGAGCTGGACGCCCTTCGCGAGGAACTCCTCACCGAACAGGACGCGCAGATATTCACGCGCCTGCGTCGCCGCACTCTCGGCAACGCGCGTCGAGTCGGTACGCATGTACGTGATGAGGCCGACCGCGCCCTCGGGACCGATATCGATACCCTCGTAGAGATCCTGCGCCACGCGCATCGTGCGCTTGGAGCCGAACGAGAGCTTCTTCGCCGCTTCCTGCTGCAGCGTGGACGTCGTGAACGGCGCTGATGGATTCTTGCGACGCTCGCGTCGCTTGACCTCGGTGACGCCGAACGTCTTTTTGCCCTCGAGATCGGCGAGCACACGATTCGCTTCGGCTTCATTGCCGATCTCCGCCTTCTTCCCGTCGATCAGATGGAGCTTGGCGGTGAAACGCTGTCCTGCTTTCTCGAGCAGCGCTTCGATGGTCCAGTACTCCATCGGATTGAACGCACGGATCTCCCGCTCGCGCTCGACGATGAGCCGGAGCGCGACAGTCTGGACGCGGCCCGCCGAAATGCCCTTCTTCACCGTCTTCCACAGCACCGGGCTCGCCTTGTACCCCACCAGACGGTCGAGGACGCGACGCGCCTGCTGCGCTTCGACTTTTTTGTCGTCGATGGCGCCGGCCTGCCGAATGGCGAGCTGCACCGCGTCCTTCGTGATCTCGTGAAAGAGCACGCGACGAATGGGCACGACCGCCTGGCCGCGCTTCGGCTTGATCTGCTCGGCGACATGCCACGCGATCGCCTCACCCTCGCGATCCGGATCGGTCGCGATGAAGATCTCCTTCGAGACCTTCGCCGCGCTCTTGAGATCGGCGATCGTCTTTTCCTTCCCAGGGATGGGCACCAGCTCCGGCTCGAAGCCGTTCTCGATGTCGATGCCGAGCTTCTTCGCGGGAAGATCCATGATGTGGCCGACCGTCGCCTTCACGCGGTAGCCACGGCCGAGATACTTGCCGATGGTCTTCGCCTTGGCCGGCGACTCGACGATGACGAGCGACGTAGTGCCGACCGGCGCGTCCGGATACTCCTCTTCGACGACCGCCGCTTTTCGCGTGCGGCCGGTGGATTTCTTCGCCGCGCTCTTTCTTGCTGCGCCCACGGCAGTTTTTTTCGCCGCCGCGCGCTTTGTTGTCGTGGTTTTCTTCGCTGCCATTTCTCTAGTGTACGGTCTGGGTATCCGCCGCAGCGCCGGGATCGTCGAACCCGGCTCCTTCCATCATCGAGCGCAAATCGTCGAGCGCTATGCGTCCGTCGAACTGAAGCATCGCCCGCTCGATCACCTGCTCGAGCTCCGCGGGGTTGAGCGCTCCGGCACCGGCAAGCGCCAGCAAATGCCCCCAGGCTTCGGTGGCAAAGCGGCCCCGCTCATGTGGCCCTAGAACGCGAATCGTCATTGTTTCCTCTATGCTGTCGCCGCCGCCGCGTAATGGCGGACGGCGATAATCGCTCTAATGGTAGTGGGGGCGTCAACCGCACGCGCAGTCAAATGAGGAAATGTGGCCGCCCTCAGAGGGAGAGATGCCGCTGGATGTGGTCCGCAACTCGTTGTGAATCAAGGTGTTCTACGTCCACGACGAGATCTGCCGACTCGTAGACCGAACGGCGAGTCGCCAGAAGACGCTCGAGCTCGCCGCGTGGGTCGGGGCGCAAGAGCAGCGGGCGCCCAGCCACCCCTCTGCCCATGCGCCGAATGGCACCGGCTGGCGAGATCTTGAGATACACCATTCGTGACGCTGGCCGAAGCAGTGCGACCGTATCCGGCTGGCCGACCCACCCGCCACCAGGCGCGAGCACCATGCCCCCGAACAGCGCGACTTCCTCGGTGAGGGCGTGTTCGAGCTGGCGGAACGCCGGCTCCCCGCGCTGCGCAAATATCTCCGCGATGGTGAGCCCCTCGCGCCGCGTGATCTCGGCGTCGAAGTCGAGGAAGGTGCGGCCGAGCCGGCGCGCCAGCATCGCCGCCACCGTGCTCTTCCCCGATCCGGGAAGCCCGACGAGGATGAGATGCGGGTGCGACGGGTCAGCCGCCGAGCCGGGCTGCGATGTGCGAAAGGTAGCCATCGAAGTTTCGTCGAATTTCGGATAGAGAATCGCCCCCAAACTTCTCCAGCATCGCATCGGCGATGACCAACGCGGCCATCGCTTCGGCGATCACTCCCATCGCCGGCACCGCGGTCACGTCGCTTCGCTCGGCCGTGGCCACCGCCGCGTCGCCGGTAGCGACGTCGATGGTCGCGAGCGGTCGCATCAACGTGCTGATCGGCTTCATCGCGACGCGCACGACGAGCGGCTCGCCAGTCGTCATTCCCCCTTCGAGTCCGCCGGCCCGGTTCGACACGCGACGCACATTGCCGGCGCGCGTGCGGCCGGGCGCGAGAGTGATTTCATCATGCACCTCCGCGCCAGTCACGCGTGCTGCCTCGAAGCCCATGCCGATCTCGACTCCCTTCACCGCCGGGATGGACATCATCGCGGCGCCGAGCCGGCCGTCGAGCTTGCGATCCCACGAGACGTGTGAGCCCAGGCCGACGGGAAGCCCATCGACCACGACTTCGCAGACTCCGCCCAGGGTGTTTCCCTCCTTCTTTGCCGCGTCGATGCGCTCGATCATCGCGCGCTCCGCATCCGCGTCGAGTGTGCGGAGCGGCGACGCGTCGGACGCGGCATTCAGATCGGCGGGGAGCTCGGACGGACGAACCGCGTCCACGCCGCCGAGGTGGACCAGATGGCTTCCGATGGTGACGCCAAGCTCGGCGAGCAGGCGGCGCGCGACGGCGCCCGCTGCAACGCGCGCAGTCGTTTCCCGTGCCGACGCGCGCTCGAGAATGTCGCGCGCGTCGTCGCGATCGTACTTGAGCATGCCCGTGAGATCAGCATGGCCGGGACGCACGCGAGTCACGGCGCGCTTGCGCGGCGCACCGCCCGCGTCAGCGTCACGCGGCGCCGGATCCATGATCTCCTGCCAGTTCGCCCAGTCGCGATTGCGGATGAGCATCGCGATGGGGCTGCCGATCGTCTGGCCGGCACGCACTCCAGCAAGCAGCTCGACCGCGTCGCGCTCGATCTGCATGCGCCGCCCGCGCCCGTAGCCCTGCTGGCGTCGCGCGAGATCTGCGTCGACGTGTTCGGCGAGCAGGGGAAGACCGGCGGGCATCCCTTCGAGAATGCTCACGAGCGCCTGCCCGTGTGATTCGCCGGCGGTGGTGAAGCGCAGCATGGTACGACGAAAACCGAACTGGTGGAAAGACGCGAGCCCGGCGGGATGCCGGGCTCGCTGTTCTCGTGAAACTAAACCGAGGTCACCCTCGCGGTCATGGGCCCGGCTGAATGTCGGTCGCGGTCACGTCGATCACGACGAGGCCGTTGGGCGAGAGGCCGAAGAGCTTGAGCACGATATACCGTGGATCGCCAGGAGGGATGCCGATGTTGTCCGTCGGGAAAGGGAGCGATGCGCGGAGCGGCCCGTAAAGGTTGGATTTGGTCGCCAGCGATCCGCGAGCGGTGAAGTACGCGATGTCCACCATCTCGATCGTGCCATTGTTCGACGCAATGAACGAGAGCCGATCGGTTTGCGGTGTGGTGATCCCATCCGCGTTGGGATGGAAAGCGATCCCTGCCCCGCTGCCGAATGTGCCGTACTTGCCCTGGAGCCGCTGGCTGAACGGCTGTTCGACCTTGGCGAAGTAGGTTTCACCGCCGTGGAGCCCGAGCATCTGGCCCGTCTTGTCGAGCGCGAGGCCGAAGATCTGGTCCGATGCGTTGTTGATCAGGTCCTGAATGTTCAGGGCCGGCGAGGCGTAGGTGTATCTATTTGGATCCGTCCCGTCGTCTTTCAGGAGGAAGGCGCGGGAGTAGGGCGCGCGGTGGCCTTCACCGAAGGCGATCCATTGACCGTCGGCGCTGGCAGCGGCGTACGTCGTGTCGGTGAGTCCGAGCGAGGTTTCGTCGAGGTTGGGTCTCGCGTCTACGTCCGTTCCTCCCACGTAGAATCGCAGCGAGTCGAGCGCGTCGGCAATGCCGCCGGCACTGCTCGCGCACGTCTGTGGGTCCTTTGTGCCTGATGCGTGGTCGCAGAGCGTGAGCACGTCGTTATTCAGGCTGTTCGCTGGCGCGGGGGTGACACTGGCGGCGTCGAGGTTCGCGACGAGATACGAATTGTTGTCAGTGCCCGCCGAGGCAAAGGCGAGAATGAACCGCTGGTCCGGGGCGGCAGCCTTGGTATCCAGGTAGCGTATCGTTCCCTTCTCACCAGACGCCGCGGTGGGCTTGGTGGAGAGATAGAGACGGCCGTTGGCGCCCGCGGCCTGCTGGATGTACTGCGGGCGGTCGGAGAAGAGGATCGGTCCGTTGACGGTGATGCGGATCTTCCCCGTGCTCACGTCGCGCACCTCCGTGATCTTGTAGAGGAGCGAGATGCGGGTCTCGATACGACGCGCGAGGTCTTCCTTCATGCCCGACGGCGTAGCCGCACCGATGTACACGCGGCTGAGGTTCGTGCCGCCGGAGTTGGCCACATACATCGTGTCGGAGTTGGTGCGTGCGATGGTCATGCCCCAGGGCTGCGACCCGACGAAGATGCCGGTGGCGTCGAACTGCCGGCTGGACCCCTGCCAGACTTCGAGACGGCTGGAGTTGATGTTCGAGAGGAACACGTTCCCGCGCGCCTGGTCCACGACGACTTCGGCAATCAGTCCGTTGCGAGCAGCGGGCAGCGCGTAGGTGCGGCCGTACACAATCATTGCAGTGTCGCGCGCCATCTTCGTCGTGTCGGTCACCGGCGTGGAGGTGCCGACGGGCACCGCCCAGCCGATCTTGCCGGCGCTGTCGCGGGCGAAGGCGGAGATGGACACTCTCTTCCCCTGCCACTTGGTGGCGAGGCTGAAGCTGATCCCCGTCGGCCCGAAGCTCGACGCGCTGGCGGTCACGCTGTTCGAGTCGACGCGAGTGTTCGGGTTGAGGACGTCACGGATCACGTAGCCGACCTGGGTCAGCGCGGCACCGCTCGCATACACGGTGACTGAATCCGCGAGCTCGATCCGGCTCGCGATCTGCTGGCGCACCAGCGGCGGCGGCGCAAATCCCGAGCGAACCAGGAAGTCCTGTGGCGTGGGCGCGCCCGGTTGTCCGTTCACGTCCGTCGCGTGCGGCGAGATGGTGAGCACACCCTTGGACGGTGCGTCGGCAGGGATGTTGATGTCCACCGTATACGGCCCCGTTTTCAGCGCCGGAGTGGCCAGCGTCGTATCGTACGACGTGAGCGCGATGGGCGTTGGCCAGACAGGACCGGTGCTCCCGCTGGCGATGTCGAAGCCGAGCTTGGCCACGCCGGCCGTGCTCGTCGCGGAGACGGTGATGCGAAGCTTCGTTCCCCGCGTGAGACTGTCGCCGACGACTGGCGCAAGCAGCGAGACGTTGGGGCCCTTCGTCATCTGGATGGCGACGGTGTCGATGGTGACGTTCCCCGCAGCGTCGGTGACGATCCCGTACACGAGCAGCTTGCCGGGGATGGTGTCGAAAGGTGCCACCGGCTTCAGGTATCGCTTGACATCCAGCGTGTCCGTCAGGCTGGCGCGGAAGACTGCGCCACCCTGCGGAGCGGTGACGGCCGGATAGCGCATCACCGTGTCAGCCGTGCCGAGCGCCACATCACCGCGTGGCGACACGCCATAGAACTTGACGCTCTTGAGCCCCACGTTGTCGTGGAGATCGACCCTGACCAGGAGCGAGTCGCCGATGTTGAGCGTCGCGCCCGTTCCCGGGGCCTTGAAGGTGATCTTCGGCGGCTCGCCATCGATGACGGTGAAGGTCAGCGACGGGCCGGGATTCGGCGACACCCCCGACTTGTCCACGGCGAAGCCGACGATCTTGTAGGTGCCGATGTTCAGCGCGGCGGGCAGAATGCGAACGAACGAAGCGCTCAGACTCGTGCCGCTCGTGGCGGAGATCGAATCCCCGAGCACGACGGTGAGGCTGTCGGCGCCACCGGTGCGGTACACGCGGTAGCCGACTGTCTGCATGCCCGAGCTGTCGCTGGCGCTCACGCGGACATCGAGCGAATCGCCACCCTTCACGACGCGTCCGGTTTTCGACGAGAAGATCGTCATCACGGGCGCCGTGGTATCGGCGATCGTGACGATGAGGGAATCGGTCTTGTAATTGAGTGACGCGTCAGACGCGGTCGCGCGGATGGTCAGCTTGTCACCGCGGACGAGGCCGGCGAGCGGCACCGGAATGGTGCGCGTAACCGTCTTGGACGACGGGCTCATGGCGACCGAGTCCGAGCCAACGATCAGCGCGCCGTTGCGGATCGACGTGAGCAGCAACGCGACCCCCTGATCGTCGGTCGCCGTGATGGTGACCGTGAGCGGCGTTCCCTGCTCCACCGTGTTGTTCGTCCCCGCTGAGAGGCTGAACTTCACGGTCGGAGGCACAACGTCGTCAACCCGGCCTCCGGATTGCGTCGGGAGGCGCGTGTCGCAACTCGATGCGACCACGACACCCATCAGTAGCGCGGCGTATCGCGCGCGGAATTTCGATTGCGTCATATGTGCTCCACGCCGCGGCTAACGCCGCACCGTCTCTGAAGGCAGCTGCCCCTCATCAATGATGTGGGGCGTGAGCAGGATGATCAGATCGCGCCGAGTTTCCGTGCGCGACGTGAAGCCGAAGAGGCGCCCGATCAGCGGAAGGTCGACGAGCAGAGGAATGCCCGTCTTCACTAGCTGAACGGATGTCTCCGTGAGTCCGCCGATGACAATCGTCTGTCCGTCTGCCACGAGAACGTCGGTGGTACTGGAGTTGTTGTCGATCAGCGGCCCATCGCTCGAGGGGGCGAACGTCGACTTCGATGCCTCCACGTGCATCATGACCTGACGATTGTTCGTTACGCTCGGCGTCACCAGGAGCTTGACACCGGTCTGAATGCGAACCGCGGTCACGACCACGTTCAGCGCTCCCCCCGCTCCTCCTGACACAGGGGCAAACGAGATCTCGGAGCCGGACACGAGCTGTGCGGTTCGATTGTTGAGTATCGTCACGCTCGGCTCAGACTGCACGTCCACCAGGTTTATGCTCTGCAGCGCATCGATGAACGTGCTGAAATCGAAATTACCGAGCGCCGTGGAATAGATGAGGCGAAGCGCCGGGGCCGAAATATTGCCCGATGCATTCGCGATCGCCGAAACGGTGTTGCCGCCGAGCAGGACGCGCGGAGGATCGCTCGGGCTGCCCAGCTTGCCGGCGGAGTCCGGACGCTGGATGATCGTGCTGAAGAACTGCTGCGCCGATCCCAGGTCGTACTTGATGCCGAGGGCGTCGAGGTCGGTCCGATTCACGAGAACGATCTTGGCCTTGATGTTCACTTGCGGCTGGCGCAGGTCCAGCGACGCAGCGAATGCGACCAGATCGTCCACAACGCTCAGCGGAGCGGTGATGCTGACACTGTTCGTCACCTCATCAGCGCTGACGCTGCCGCGGCCGCGGCAGGTGGACGCGTCCGAGGACGAGCTCGAGGCCGTCGGAGTCGTGGGAGTCGTGGGAGTCGTAGTCTGGCTGACGTTCAACGCCGCGGGCTGTCCCGCTGGTTGCGTCGCAGCGTCCGCGCGATCCGTAGGAATGCACAGGAGCAGGCGCTGGCGAATCTGCTGGCCGACCGGCGTGGCGCGCTGATAGTTCAGGCGGACGATGCGCGTGACGAGCGCTTCGGTCAACGACCGTGAGGCAATGCGCTCCTGCGTATCGACGATGATGATGCCGTTCGCGTCCTCGGTTGCGTCCAGGTTCTGTGCGGAGAGAATGGCCTGCAAGGCAACGTCCCACGGCTGGTCCTTGATCTCGGCGTCGACCTTGAGGCTCCCGACGTTCGCGCTCGGGATGATCGTGCGGCCCGAGAACGACGCAAAGGCGGCGAGGACGTCGCGAATGTCGGACCCCTGATAGACCACGCTGATGCGCGGCTGCTGCGACCGCTGCTGGCGCTGTTGCGCCTGCTGCGCAATCTGCACCGTCGTCATCGGCTCCCTCTGCACGCTCGTGCGCATCGGCGGCGCGTCGTTGGCGGCGCGGGCCTCACGTGCATTGTCGGAGACCGCGCGGTCGATCGAGCGATCCGGACCAGACGCCGGCTGGCCGGCAGCGCGCACGTCCAGTGTCGCGGCGAGGCGCGCCTCGGGGGCTCCGCCACTCCCGATGTGCCAGGCGGTGAACTGTGCGCCGGCGGGAACGGTCACGGCGACGCGGACCTCGCCCTCCGACGTGGTGAGCTGATACGCGCGGGGTCCATCGAGGTAGACCACCACGCGCACCGTGCCCTTCCGGAACTGCGAGTAGCGCACGTCTCTGATTCCGCCGCGCGCGACGCGATCGTAGCCGCGCGACCCGAGTCCGAGTGAAGCGCCGCTGAGATCGATCACGATGCGATTGGGCAAGGGGAGCGTGAAGTCACGCACCTCGAGACCGCCGGTGACACCGATCACGATCTCGGCCTTTCCGGATGCTGGAATCACGCTGAGGGACATGACAGATCCCTCGGCCGGTCGGGCTTCGACCGGCTGGGCGCTTGACCCGAGCAGGAGGGTCGAAGCGACGATGACCGCCAGGACTGGCTTCATTTAATCCTCACCTTTGTCGAATCAACCAGGAACAGCGAGTCCTGACGGCTAAGCCC
This sequence comes from Gemmatimonadaceae bacterium, assembly GCA_036508915.1. Lineage (GTDB taxonomy): Bacteria > Gemmatimonadota > Gemmatimonadetes > Gemmatimonadales > Gemmatimonadaceae > AG11. The sequence continues at coordinate 1,097 of DATCGM010000157.1, read as the reverse complement.
GAACTCCTCAATCGTGAAGATCACAACGCGCGGCTTGATCTGGGCAACGCGCATCCGGCCTAGTGTCATGCCGGCGTTCACTCGATACTGCGCGTTGGTGAGCACGTCGCGCATGATGGCGACGCTGCGACGACCAGACGCTTCGTACAGGATTCCGACGAGCTTGAGATCGGAGAGCAACGGCCGCAGGTCCTCGGTGAGGATGAGCGAGAAGAACGGATCCCGCCTGCCTTCGGCCTCGTACGAGAACACTTCGCGCGTCACCGGCTGCATCACACCGGGCGCCGTCGTCGATGGCGCAGTGGACGACGCGAACGGTGCGACGCCCTTCTGTGCCGGAGCGCTGCCTGGTCCGGAGGCCTTCGGCGGCGCCGGTGCGGCCGCACCGCGACGGACCGGAATCTCCTGCCCCGTTTGCGCGGAGAGCCGGGCATTCTCCGCATCGGCAGCCTTCTCTGCAGCACGCCGGGGTGCGTTGAGATCGGGAATGCGTTGCGCAGACAACGGCGTGGCGACGACGGCGCAAAGGGCGACGACGCCGAGTAGCTGAACGCTCTGGCGAATCACCCGCGCGACGACCGGGAGGCCGCATGCCTTCATGCGAAAGATCATCATCTCTCTCCCGGCTTCGGCGCGTCTTTCACCGGCACGCCCCTGGTCAGCGGAGGCGGCAGTGGTGCGCGCGCGACGTAAGTCTGAATTTCGAAACGCGCCTCGAGGTTCTGCGACTTGACCTTCTTCGCGGCGCGCGGATCGGCCGACTGCGCCGTGAGCATCAGATTGATCGGCACAATGATGCGCTGCAGCGACCCGATGTTCGCGAGCAGGACGCCGATCTGGTGATACGAGCCGCCGCGCACGCTGAGCCGGTACTTGTACGCCTCGTACTGGTCGCCGGCGATCGAGGGCAGCGGCTGCACGTCGGCGATGTCGAGGCCAACGCGTCGCGCCGCCGTGGAGACCTGATCGAGAAGCGTCGGCACCTCGTTCCCCGTGGGAACGAGCAGACGCATCACGGCGAGATCCTGCGAGAGACGCTCGGCGTCCGCCTTCAGCTCGTTCGTCTTGCCCTGCGCGAGATCGGCCTTCGCACGCTG
>DATCGM010000156.1:0-10520 GCA_036508915.1 Gemmatimonadaceae bacterium | reverse complement strand
ATAGAGAGGATTCATGAACAGCTTCGCCGTGGCCCGAACCGGCCGCAGATTGGCCGTGCTGCTCGCTTTCGCCGCAGGCCCACTCGCGGCGCAGCTCCCGCAGGGAGTCACCAAGGGCGCGACGGTCGAGGGGATCACCGAATTCGACCTGTCCAACGGACTCCGTGTGCTGATCTTCCCGGACGCGAGCAAGCCGACGGCGACGGTCAACATCACGTACCTCGTCGGATCGCGGCACGAGGGATACGGCGAGACGGGAATGGCGCACCTGCTCGAGCACCTGAACTTCAAGGGGACGCCGAAGCACCCGGACATCCCCGCCGAACTCACGCAGCACGGCGCGCGCAACAACGCCAGCACGTTCTTCGACCGCACGAATTACTTCGAGACGCTCGCCGCCTCCGATACGAACGTGACCTGGGCGCTGGATCTCGAATCCGACCGGATGCTGCACAGCAACATCGCCAAGAAGGATCTCGAGAGCGAAATGACCGTGGTGCGCAACGAGTACGAAATGGGCGAGAACGCGCCGTTCACCATCCTATTCGAGCGCACGCTGAGCACGGCGTACCTCTGGCACAACTACGGCAAGAGCACGATCGGCGCGCGCAGCGACATCGAGAACGTGCCGATCGAGCGGCTGCAGGCGTTCTATCACAAGTACTACCAGCCCGACAACGCGGTGCTCGTCGTGGCCGGCAAGGTCGAAGAAGCGAAGGTTCTCAAGCAGATCGTCGACCGGTTCGGCTCGATCCCGAAGCCGGTGCGGTCGCTCGATCGCGGCAACATGCTCTACCCGACATACACGGAGGAGCCGACGCAGGACGGCGAGCGCGAGGTGTCGCTGCGCCGCACCGGCGACGTGCAGGTGGCGATGGCACTCTACCACGTGCCCGCCGGCTCGCATCCGGATTTTGCCGCGGTGGACGTCCTCACCGAAGTACTGGGAAACCAACCCGGCGGGCGCCTCTACAAGGCGCTGGTCGAGCCCAAGAAGGCCTCTGAAGCGCAGGCGTTCAACATCCAGCTGAAGGAGCCGAGCTTCCTCGTCGGCAGCGCGACCATGCGAAAGGAGCAGTCGCTCGCGGACGCGAGGGCGATCCTGATCCAGACGATGGAAGCGGTGGGCAAGACCGCGCCGTCCGCGGAGGAAGTCGAGCGCGCGAAGGCGTCGCTGCTGAAGGAAACCGACCTGCTGCTCAACAATTCGGCGAACGTCGGCCTCACGCTCTCCGAGTGGGCGGCGGTCGGCGACTGGCGCCTGATCTACGTGCATCGCGACCGGATCCGGAAGGTCACGCCTGCCGACGTGCAGCGCGTTGCGGTCGCATACCTCAAGCCGGAGAACCGGACGGTCGGCCTGTTCTATCCCACGGACAAGCCTGACCGCGCCGAGATTCCGCGCGTGACGGAGGCCGACATCGTCGCGATGACGAAGGACTACAAGGGGAGCGCGGTGCTGGCGGCCGGCGAGGCGTTCGATCCGTCGCCGTCGAACATCGACGCGCGCACGATCCGCTCGTCGCTCCCGAACGGCATGAAGCTGGCGCTGCTGCCGAAGACGACGCGCGGCAACACGGTGAACGCGAGCGTGACGCTCCGTTTCGCCGACGAGAAGTCGCTCTTCAACAGAAACACGCCGGCGACGATGATGTCGAGCCTGTTCGACCGCGGCTCGAAGACGATGACGCGCCAGCAGATCAAGGACGCGTTCGACAAGCTGAAGGCACGCGTGTCGTTCGCAGGCGCGGGGAACAACGCGGTCGCGCAGATCCAGACCACGCGCGAGAACCTCGCGCCGACGCTCAGGCTGGTGGCGCTCCTGTTCAGGGAACCCGCGTTCGACGCCAAGGAGTTCGACCTCCTCAAGCAGGAGGAACTCTCCGGCCTCGAGCAGCAGAAGTCCGACCCGCAGGCGATCGCGATGCACGTGATCCAGAAGAAGATCTCTCCCTATCCGAAGGGCCACCCGCTCTACGCGCCGTCGGTGGAGGAGTCGATTGCGGACACGAAAGCGGTGACGGTGGAAGACGTGAGAAAGGTCTACACCGATTTCGTCGGCGCGAGTTACGGCGACATCGCCGTGGTCGGCGATTTCTCGAAGGACACCCTAACCGCGCTCGCGAAGGAACTCTTCGGTTCATGGAAAAGCCCGAAGCCGTTCGCGCGGCTCGTGCGCAAGTACTTCGACGCGCCGCAGGCCAGTGAAAAGATCGAGGCCCCGGACAAGGCGAACGCGTTCTATTGGGCCGCGCAGAACATCAAGGTGCGCGACGACGGTAAGGACTACGCCGCGCTCGTGATGGCGAACTACATCTTTGGGGGTGACGCGCTCAGCAGCCGGCTCGCGGTGCGCATTCGCGGGAAGGACGGCCTGAGCTACTTCGTGTTTTCGGGAATCGGCGCGCAGTCACTCGACAGCGTCGGCGTGTTCCAGCAGATCGCGATCTACAATCCGGAGAATGTCGCGAGGCTGGAGACGGCGTTCGGAGAAGAGCTCGACCGCGCGCTCAAGGACGGTTTCACCGAGGACGAGCTGAACAAGGCGCGCACCGGATGGCTCCAGCAGAATCTGCAGACGCGGTCGAGCGACGCGTCGCTCGTGGCGAAGTTCACGGCGCAGTACATCACGGGCCGCACAATGGCGTTCGACGCCGACTTCGAGAAGATGGTCCAGGCGCTCACGGTCGCGGACCTCAACGCGGCGATGAAGAAGTACATCAAGCCCGCGAAGATTTCGGCGGTCGAAGCGGGGGATTTCGCGAAGCACCCGCCGAAGGCGGCGGTCAAACCATAGAGGCGATCGAAGATGGAAGACTGAAGATGGAGGGGCGTCCCCTACTTCTGTTCGGTCTTCGATCTTCCATCTTCCATCGTCTTCCTCTCCCTCGCGCCGATGTGCGCCTCGAGGAGCCGCACTCTCAAGTCGTTCGGCTTGCGCTCTACGAACTCGTTCATCGCATCGAATTCCGAGCGGGCTCGCGCGACATCGCCCGTGTGAAGCAGCGCGATCACTGCGCCGTCGCGGAGCAGGTCCTCGCTGATCCACGTGATGCCGTCCTCGCGCGCCTTGCGGAGCCGGTCGATCTCCGCGACGGCGTGCATCCAGTCGTACGACGCGATCGCGTGCATGAAGCGGACTGCCGACTGCGCGGCCGCCGGCGCGTGCTGCTGCTCCAGGAAACGCGACACCGACGCATACCACGGGTCGTCCGTCCACCCCATCGTTCCCGCGTGCCGGTCGTTCTCCACGGTCAACGCGAGCTTGACGAAGAGCGGCCAGTCGGCCGGCGGATGGTTCGCCGCCATCATGTCGCGCAGCGACTGCCCTCGTTCGGAAGCTTCGCGAAAATCCTTGTCGAAGTCGTCCGCCACGTTCGCGTCGGGCTTCTCGCCGGAACGCAGCCGCGCGCCGAGCGCGAGATTGTTCACGCGTGAGATGTCGACCGAGGAGTTCCTCTCGGGCGTCGGCAGGATGCGGCGGGCGAGGAGCGCCACCGCCACGTCGTAGCGGCTCTCGCTCATCTCGTAGAATCCCTTCGCGACGACCTTCATGTACCGCGTGCGCTCCGCGAGCAGGTCGAGCGTCGGATAGAAATCCGAGTTCGCGCCCCGCATGTCGCCGGCGAGCGGCGCGAGCTCGTCGCGCGAGAGCAGGCGGATGCCCTCCAACGCTTGGGGGCTCATCGGCCGGAAGTGGGCGAGATCCTTCGCGATGTCCGGCAGCTGGAACACGCGCCAGTCCGGCTTCGGCAGCGTCGGGTTGTTCGACGCGACGATCAGGATGTCGGACTCGGCCGTGAGGAAGATCTCGTACGACGCGAAGTTCTTGTGCAGCGCCTTGATCACGCCCATCACGAGGGCGTCGTCGATCTCATACAGGTGCAGCCACTGTCCGAAGACGCCGTTCGGCGTGAGGTAGGTGCGAATGCGCTGGTAGAACTCGTCGGTGAAGAGCCCGCTCACGCCGCTCACCCACGGATTCGACGGCTCCGAAAGAATCAGGTCGAACTTCCGGTTCGACGCCGCGAAGTAGCTCTTCGCGTCGTCGTGCACGTACTGTGAGCGCGGATCGTCGAACACGCGACGATTCACCGGATAGAACACGTGCGAGCCGTTGATCATCTCGGGCTCGATGTCGATCGTGACGAGTTTCTCGAGCGCCGGACTCCCGAGCAGGAAATGGCTCGACATGCCGGAGCCGTTGCCGATCACCGCACCCTGCTTCGCGTTCGGCACGTGCGCGAGCGTGATGAGCGGCAGCAGGATCTGCGTGGACTCGTCGCCCTCGAGGCGGCGCGGCGTGGTGGTGTCGGTGACGGGCTCGAACCAGATCGGCGCGAGCGACGCATCCGGCTTGCCGTTGGTGGCCAGCGAGTACCCGCCATCCTCGGCCTTGCGCACGCTTACGGTCGCCGTGCGCCCGTCCTTGTAGAACACCACGGTGCGTGAACCGACGGCGGGCACCCGGCCGTAGCGAAACACGCCGCTGCTGAGGATGCCGCGATCGAAGTTCACGTTGAGCATCGCGACCACGGTGACGAGCACCGTGGCGCCCGCGAGGCCGACGGCGAACTTCTTCGTGTCGGCGGCGGTGCGGCCGGCTATGAACAACAGCCAGACTCCGAGCGCCATGTCGATCACACCGCCCGAGATGAGCAGGACCTTCAGTCCGAGCAGCGGCATCAGCACGAGCGCGGCAAGACCGGCGCCGACGATCGAACCCAGCGTGTTGACGCTGTATACCGCGCCCACCGCGCGCTCGCCGCTGCCTGCGTTCAACAGCATCCGTGTGATGAGCGGCAGGGTGATTCCGGCGCAGAACGTCGCGGGCAGCATGACCGCGAGCGCGATGCCGTATTTCGCGACCGTGAAGAGCTGGTAGCCCTCGGCGTTCTGATCGAGTCCCTGGATGAGAAACGCCATCCAGTCGAACGAAACGAGATAGGCCGAGAGCGTGAGGATCGCGAGCGCGCCCATCGCCCACTGCGTGACGCCGAGCGCGCGCACGGGATCGCGGAAGGTGTCAGCGCGCGTGCGAACCCAGAACGCGCCGAGCGAGAGCCCGAGGATGAACGCCGACAGCATCAGTTCGAACGAATGCGTTGCGCTCCCGAGCACGAGCGAGAGCATGCGCACCCACGCGATCTCGTACACGAAGCTCGAGAGGGCAGTACCCGCGGCGACGATCAGCAGCACGCGCCAGAGCATCGGGAGCTCCGGCGCAGGCGGAGTGGTCTCCATCGTCTGGTGCGGCGGCGCGCCTTCGGCTTCGGGTTCATCGTTCTCGTGCACGAGCCGCACGGCGCCGAACACGGTGAGGCCGACGAGCAGGTTGATGATCGCCGCGGTCAGCAGCGTTCCCGGCAGTCCGGCCACGCCGATGAGATAGAACCCCGCGACGAGTACGCCGACCGCCGCGCCGATCGAGTTCGCGAAGTAGAGGATAGAGATCAGCCGGCCCGTGTCGCTGTGGCCGTCGCGCGACACTCGCCGGATCAGTCCCGCGCTCATCAGCGGGAACGTCGCGCCGAGCAGGACCGCCTGCGGAAGAATCAGGATGCCCGCGAGCGACCACTTCACGATCACGAGCGCCGGGCCGCCGGCAAGCGCCGGAAAGATCGTCGAATACGCGAAGCCGCTCACGCCTAGGAAGACGTAATGAAAGACGAGTCCCAGCAGGCCGACGAGTCCTTCGACCGCTGCGTACGCGATCAGCGGCTCCCGGATGCGGGAACTCCGGCGCGCGGCGAGCGCCGCGCCGATGGACATCCCGCCCAGGTAGATGACGAGGACGATGACCTGCGCGTAGGCGCTGTGGCCGACGAAGAGGCCGAGGTACCGGCTCCAGATGGACTCGTAGATGAGCCCGGCGGCGCCGGAGAAGATGAAGACCGCGACGAGCAGGATGGTCATGGACGGAGAAGCTACCGTCTAGAGAGGGGAGAGGGGAGAAGCGAGACCAGTGGGGAGTGGCGAGGGTGAGGGGGAAGTGGGGAGAAACGAGCGGGGAGTAGCGAGTGGGGAGACAAACCTCGCCGCTCCCCGCTCGCCTCTCGGTTCTCCCCACTTCCCCCTCACCCTCGCCACTCCCTGCTGGTCTTGCCTCTCCCCTCTGCTCTTACAAGTGCAGTCCCCGACTCCACGTTTGATGCCGCGAACCGTTGAACGGTCTATCTGCCCTTCGTACTCGCCGGTGCCCTTCGATGTTTCGTCGCCTGCTCATAGCCGTAGGCGAGCGTGATCAGTTCTCCTTCACTCCACGCGCGGCCGAAGAACGTCATGCCGGCCGGAAGCGTGTTGTTCCGCGTGTATCCCATCGGCACGGTGATTGCGGGAAAACCCGTGGTCGGCGAGAAGAGCTGGCTGTTGTCGCCTGCCGGCGTGTTGAGATCGCCGATGAGGCGCGGCGGGTTGCTCCACGTCGGATACACGAGCGCATCGAGCTTCAGCGAATCCATCATCGCGGTCACCGCGATGCGGAAGCGTTCGCGCATCGCTTCGCGCGCCTTGCAGCCGGGGCTGTCTTCGGGAGGCTGTGTAGCGGCCTGCGCCGTCTGCAGCCGAAGCTGAACGGATGGATGGAAGTTGCCGCCGCGGAGCACGTCGTCGACGGTTTTCACCGGCGCATTCTGTCCGCGCGCGGCCAGATAGCGCTCGAGGTCGAACTTGAACGAGTTGCAGCCGCCGCCGCCCGAGCGCGTGACGGCGCTGAGCGAGTCGATGCCCGCAGGGTCGACGATGACGGCGCCCGCCTTCTCGAGATCTTTGACGGCCTTGGCAAACACCGCGACGACCTCACTGTCCTGCGTGGGGCGACCGTCGCGGTCGACGTGCTCGTATGCCTGGCGGAGCACGCCGATGCGCGCACCCCGAAGTCCGCCGGGGACGACGAACTTCCGGTAGTCGCTCTCGCGATGCCCGCGGCTCGCGGCGGTCACCGGATCATCGGGGTCCTCGCCGGCGACGACATTGAAGATCTCTACCACATCCGCGACGGTTCGCGCCATCGGACCGGCGATGTCGGCGTTGCTGGCCAGCGGCACGACACCGGCACGCGATGTGAGCCCCATGGTCGAGCGAATGCCGACCAGGTCGTCATGCGCCGACGGCCCGCGAATCGAGTTGCCGGTATCGGATCCGAGCCCCGACTCGCCTTCGTTCGCGGCGACCGCGGCGGCGGTGCCACCACTCGAGCCGGCGGTCACGCGATCGAGCGCGTACGGATTCTTGGTGTAGCCGGGCAGGATCGAGTTCACCGTCTCATACGGTGAGAACGCCCACTCCGCCATGTTCGATTTCGCGAGCACGATCGCGCCGGCCTGGCGAATGCGCGCGACCATCGTGGCGTCCTGCCTGGGAATCCATCCCTTGAGCGCGAGCGAGCCGGCGGTGGTCTGCAGGTCCTTCGTTTCGAAGTTGTCCTTCACGATCATCGGCACGCAGTGCAGCGGGCCGGTGAGTCCTTCCTTCGCGAACCGCCTGTCGAGCGAGTCGGCGATCACGAACGCGTTCGGGTTCAACGTGACGAGCGCGTTGATGGCCGGCCCCTGCTTGTCGTACGCGGCGATTCGCGCGAGGTACTTCCCGACGAGCGCATGGCAGGTGAGCGTCTTCGCCTTGAACGCGGCGTGCACCGCGGAGATGGTCGTCTCCTCGATGCGAAAGGAACGCGGGGAGCCCTGCGCAGTGAGGAGTGAGGGGACCAGCGTTACGGCGAAAAGGCGGAGATTGGATGGTTTCATGGGTTGAGCCAATGGGTGAACCATTCGCGAAGCCGCCCGAGGCGATCGACGAGCAGCCACGGCTCGCCCGAGCGTGAGAGTTCGTGCGACGAACGCGGATAGCGCACGAACTCCACGGGCACTCCCTGCTTCTTGAGCGCGACGAACCATTCGTCGCCCTGTCCGATGGTGACGCGATAGTCCTCTTCCGAACTCACGATGAGAGTCGGTGTGCGCACCTTGTCGACGTGGCGGATTGGCGACGTCTCGTCGTACATCTTCCAGTTCTCCCACGGCTTGCCGAGGAGCTCGGATTCGGTGAGCCCCTGCGCGGCGTCCGAACCGCCGTACCAGCTCACCCAGTCCATGTTCGCCCGATCGGCCTCGGCCGTGCGGAAGCGGCGCGTGTGAGCGGTGACCCAGCCGGTCATGAAGCCGCCGTACGAACCGCCGGTGACTCCCATGCGCGTGGAGTCGACGTCGGGGCGCTTCGCCACCAGGTCCACCGCTTTCATGAGGTCCTGGTAGTCCTCGTCGCCCCAGCGGCCGCGAATCGAATAAGTGAACTCTGCGCCGTATCCGCCCGAGCCGCGCGGGTTCGTATAGAGCACCATGAAGCCCGCACCGGTGAGATTCTGGAATTCGTCGAACCACGTTTCGAGATACTGCGAGTGCGGTCCACCGTGGATGTACAGAACGAGCGGGTATTTCTTCCCGGGCTGGTAGCCGAACGGCTTCATGAGCCACCCTTCGATCTCGCGGCCGCCCACCGAAGGATAGGTGAATTTCTCCGACTCGGCCCAGCCAACCTCGGCGTTCAATGCGTCGTTGAAGTGCGTGAGCTGGCGTTCGTTCTTTCCATCGGCGTCCACGACGTAGAGTTCCGTGGGATTCGTCGGGCCCGAGGAAACGTATGCGAGTTTCGCGTGGTGCTCATCGGAGGAAAATTCCGAGAGGCGGCGACGTCCGCCGACGATCTCCGTAATCTTCTTCGTCGTCGGCACGAGCGAGAATACGCCGGTTCGGCCTCCAATCTCGGCGGTGAAGACGATCGTTTCGTCGGGGCGCCAGAAGTAGGAGACCGGCTCATACTTCCAATCGCCCGTCAAGTTGTCTGGGGCACCGCCTGCTGCGTCGACGATGTGAAGCCGGACCGAGGAATACCGGCTGGCGCGGGTGAGATAGGAGATGCGCCGTGAATCCGGCGACCATTGCAGCGCGAACTCGTTTCCGGGGAGTCGCCCCAGCCGGCGCGGTTCGCAGCCCTGCGGGGCATCACACGGCGCCGTGGGCACCACAAAAATGTCGACATCGTTGCGTGGCGCCTCGTCGCGCTGCCGGTCGTACACCAGGAGTGCGAGCGAATCGTTGTACGCAGCGACGGCCGAGTCGCTGCGCAGCTGGGCGTCAGCGGTGAAGGCGATCCATTTGCCGTCGGGCGAGACGGCCTCGTTGTTGTGACCGTACGCGGTCGAGGTGAGCTGGCGCCTGTTCGATCCGTCGAGCGACTGCGAGTAGAGCTGGGTGGCGATGATCGTCCGCGGACCGACGCGCGGAGCGTTGTACCCGATGTCGTTCTGGCGGAAGGGGAACCCCACTATCTGCTTGCCGTCGAAACGCTTGGGATCGACCGGGTGCGTGATGGATCCGAACGGCGGTCGCGCGGGACCCATCGCAGCGTAGGGATCGAATGCCGAGGGTGGCGCCGCACGGTCGGGTGCGGTGCCGTACACCATGAAGCCGCGGTCCGCAGGCATCGAGCCGGTTCGAAAACTCTTTTGATCGAATGGCTGAGCGTCGCCGGAGGGTTCGTCCATTCGCGCCACCCAGAGGCCGCTCGCACTGCCGGTGCGACTGGAATTGAAGATCAGCAGCTTGCCGTCCGGCGACCAGCGGGGATTGGTGCTCTCGACTCCCGGTGAGCTGAAGCGGTGTGGCGTGCCGCCGTCCGTCGACACGATCCAGATCTCGGAGTGGCGCCGGTTCTCGGACTCGCGCACTGTGACGACGGTAAACGCGACCTGCCGACCGTCGGGTGAAATCGCGGGCTGCCGAAGGGTGGTGACGCGGTACCAATCCGAAAGCGCGAACGCCCGTTTCGGCTGGGACTGAGACGAGGCAGAGACGGCGAAGACGAACAGCAGTGCGACGGCGCGTTTCATACTTTTCTCCGCTGGCATGGATTGGACTGCGGAAGGGAATGTGGGTTACGCGCCCACGCTTGGCCAACTTTCAGTGTCCTTGGCGGACTGGAGTATGGAGTCGGTTTGATGCACTCTTTCTCGATGAAGATCAGGATCATCGTCGGTGCACTGCATTTCGTGGGCCGTCTCGAGAGCGAACGCGCCCCCGGGACGTGCGCGGCATTTCTCGCGCACTTGCCGTTCCGGGGCAAGCTCATCCAGGCGCGGTGGAGCGGGGAAGCCGCGTGGATTCCGCTGGGTGAACTGAACTTCGGCGTTTCGGCCGAGAACAGCACGAGCGATCCGGCACCGGGGCAGCTTCTGTTGTATCCAGGCGGCGTCAGCGAAACGGAAATTCTCTTTCCGTACGGGAGCTGCCGCTTCGCAAGCAAGTTCGGCCAGCTGGCGGGGAACCACTTCATCACGATCCTCGAGAGGGCTGAGCAGCTCGGCAGCCTCGGAGAGCGGGTGTTGTGGGAGGGCGCGCAGGATATCGCGTTCGAGGCGGAGTAGCGCCGGGGGTGGGCGCGAGTGGGATTCGCCGGTCAGCTCGCGTGACGATGCACGGTGACCGAGAGCCGGGCGCGAAAGCTGCAAACCATCTGCGCCCGTA
>DATCGM010000155.1:0-3555 GCA_036508915.1 Gemmatimonadaceae bacterium | reverse complement strand
TCTGGGCGTGGTGTTCGTCCGGTTGTCCGGTCCTCCTTGTCATCCGGCAGTCCATCGCAGGGGACTGAATGCCTGCCACTGTCGAGCGTTCTGACAGTCGTGACGTTCGGTTGGGGATTGCGGTCGATTTGGAGTCATTCTGACTGGGTTTACGGTTCTCCACAGGCGGTCGGATTTCCTTCGAGATCGAGGCCTATACTTTCTTAAGGAGTTTTCCACACACCTTTTGCAAGAGGCAGTTTTTGCCTAGTGCCATGGGGTTGGCGGCTCGGGCCGAACGGGGAGAGGTCCGGGGCAACGCGGGAGGGCAGCGGAGGCACCGTATCAGCGTGCGGTGTCGCGCGCGCAGGCGAAACGCGAAAGGCGGCGGACGGGAACGCGCGGAGCCAATGCATGGCGTGGTGCGAGCAGCATGCGGTGGACTACGTGCTCGGGCTGGCGAAGAACACGCGCCTCACGGCGCTGATCGCCGACGAGCTGGCCGCGGTCGAGACCGAGAGCGTCGCCGCCAGCACCCCGGTGCGGCGCTTCGCGGACCTCACCTACGAGACCCTCGACAGCTGGAGCCGATCGCGCCGCGTGGTGTCCAAGGCGGAGTATCTGCCCACGGCGGGCGCCAGTGGCGAGGGCAAAGCGAACCCGCGCTTCGTCGTGACCTCGCTCCCGATCGCGGCGGTCGAGGCCCGTGCGCTCTACGAGGATCGCTACTGTGCGCGCGGCGAGATGGAGAACCGGATCAAGGAGCAGCAGCTCATGCTTTTCGCCGATCGCACGAGTGCGGCGACGATGCGGGCGAACCAGCTCCGGCTCTATTACTCATCGCTCGCGTACGTCTTGCTCCACGCGCTCCGGCGACTCGGCCTCGTCGGGACCGACCTCGCGCGGGCGCAGTGCCAGACGATTCGGCTCACGCTCTTGAAGATCGGGGCGCGCCTGCGCGTGACGGTGCGCAACGTCTGGCTCGCGCTGGCCACGGGGGGGGACCGCACGCGGCGCTCTTTGCGCGCGTGCACGCCACCTTAATGGCGCTGCCGATGCGCTGCTAACGCGGAGGCGCCTCACCGCCCTGACCTGATCCCTCCCGCTGCGCACCGCCGCGGGGGACACTCGCCATCGCACCGAGCGCCGCGCATTCGAGCGATCGACCCGCCCACACGAAAAACCGACCCCCCAGTTTTCGCGCCGCGCCCATTTTCCACGCGAGCACTGTGCGCGTCCCGCACCGAGCCCATCCAACGCGTCGCCCAGCCTAAAATCACCCGTCAACCAACACGTCGTGAGAAATTCGGGCTAGTCCCCATCCTGAAACACCGTAGTTGCGAGAGGCCGTGCCAGTTTCTGCCCTCGACGCCCCCCACGGTCATCATCGAGCCCGCGATGGTGGACAACATGCCGCGCGCGCCGTCCGCGCCCGCGCCAAACAGCCGCGGCCAGTGAGCCCTTCACGGCTTCGGTCCGGCGGAATCGGTCGCGCTCAAGGTGATCGCGAGCGCGATACTGATCGCGAGAATCAGCGAGGGCACGCACCAAAGGCGCTCCCGCAGGGCACTCCAGAACCGCTTGTCACGCATGGTCACGCTGGCCCGTCGCTCGGTAGTCGACCGGTCAGCGGTTCGGCATCATCCGCCCCATGCTCCCCATCGAGCCGCGGTGCATCTGCATCAGCCGATTGACTCTGGCCTCGTGGCCAGGCAGCATCGCCTGGATGTCGCGAACGCTCATGTTCGGAAAGCGCATGAGATCCTGATTGACGGAGTCCCGCGTCGCCATCCACCCGGCTGACCCACCGGTGTTCCCGGATCCCATCTCCGCATTCATCTGTGCGATCATGGTCGTGACCAGTTGCCGGTGCTGCGGCATCATCGCCTGGAGTTGATCCCCGCGTGCGCCCGTCATCGCTCGCATGCCGGTTTCGAGCGCCGCCTGCGCCCCACGCGATGGCGCCGACGGGAGCATCCCCAACTGGCCGGCGGGGCCGGAGCCGGTCACGCCTTCGAGCGACCCGGCTTCATGCCTGCCGTTGGCGCTCACGTCGCCCCCCGCCGTCTCCTTGGTTCCGCGGCATGCCGCGAGCATCACCGTAGCGCCGAGCCATGCGGCGATGACGCCGCGAGATCGTCCGATCATGATGAATCTCCTACCTCTAGAGTGATTCGAACGCGTAGGGTGATACGAATGCGGCGCGGCGCCCCGGCGGTGGATCAGAGCCGCAACCGACGCAGCCGCAGCGCGTTGCCGATGACCGATATCGAGCTCAGACTCATCGCCGCAGCGGCCAACATCGGGCTGAGAAGGATGCCGAACGCCGGGTAGAGGACACCGGCCGCGATCGGTATGCCGAGGATGTTGTAAATGAATGCAAAGAACAGACCCTGCTTGATGTTTCGAATCGTCGCGCGACTGAGTCGCCGCGCGCGAGAGATGCCGAGCAGGTCGCCCTTCACCAGCGTGACCCCGGCGCTCTTCATAGCCACGTCCGTTCCCGTCCCCATGGCGATGCCGACGTGCGCCTGCGCGAGCGCCGGGGCATCGTTGACGCCGTCGCCCGCCATCGCGACAATCCGCCCCTCGGACTGCAGACGCTTGATGGTCTCCGCCTTTTGATCGGGCATCACCTCCGCGATGAGCTCGTCGATGCCGAGCGTCTTGGCGACCGCCTGCGCGGTCGTCTTGGAATCGCCGGTGAGCATGACGACGCGGATACCCTCGTCGTGCAGCTGTCGGATCGCATCCGCGGTTGTGGCCTTGATGGGATCAGCGACTCCGATGAGGCCGGTGATCGTGCCGTCGACCGCGACGAACATCACCGTCTGGCCCTCGCCGCGCATCGTCTCGGCCTTCGCCGCGAGCCCACCTGCCGCCACCTTCAGATCGTCCATCAGCTTCTGGTTGCCGAGAGCCACGTGATGTCCGTCGATCGTTCCCGTCACACCCTTGCCGGTCGCCGAGGCGAAGTCGGTCGCAGCGACAAGGACAACGCCTCGTGTCTTCGCGCCGTCCACGATCGCGGCGGCAAGCGGGTGCTCGCTGCCTTGCTCGAGACTGGCCGCGAGCCTGACGAGCGCGGACTCGTCGCCATTCGCCGCCGCGATCGCGACGACCTTTGGCTTTCCTTCCGTGAGCGTGCCCGTCTTGTCGACGACCAAGGTGTCGACCTTGCGCATCACCTCGATCGCTTCAGCGTTCTTGAACAGAACTCCGGACGCCGCGCCCTTGCCCGTGGCAACCATGATCGACATGGGCGTGGCGAGTCCGAGTGCACACGGGCACGCAACGATCAGCACCGCTACCGCGTTCACGATCCCGTGTGCCATCCTGGGCTCCGGTCCCCACACGCCCCAGGCGACCAATGTCAGCACTGCCGCGACGACGACCGCCGGCACGAAATATCCCGCGACGACATCCGCGAGTTGCTGGATGGGGGCACGGCTGCGTTGCGCGTCGGCCACCATGCGAACGATCTGGGCCAGAAGCGTCCCCGATCCAACGCGCTCCGCGCGCATCACCAACGAGCCGGTGCCGTTGACGGTCGCGCCGATGAGCCGATCGCCGGCG
>DATCGM010000154.1:0-19034 GCA_036508915.1 Gemmatimonadaceae bacterium | reverse complement strand
GAATAGACCCCGCGGCACCGTCTTACCCTACGCTCCCGAAGCACAGCCAGCCGCGCAAGGACGGACACCAGCTCAGGACGACCGCTCACCGAGCCCCATCGACTCGAGGATGAGCCTCGCGTTCGCGCTCGTCGTCGGGCCTGGTCGAAGCAGATAGTCGAACGACATCCGCACGGAACCACCGTCTCGCTGCACGGTCTCCTGGAAGTGCCCCTGCTCGATGTGCGGAGCATGCGCGGCGGTGGGCCCGTCGACGAACAGATCGGTGACGAGGTCCGGGTCGTGAGTGGTGAGCACACCCCAACTGGAGCCACGCAACAATCGGCGAAGCACCACCTGCGAGGCATAGCGGCGGTCCGCGGCATTCGTGCCGTGAAGGATCTCGTCGAACAGAAAGAGCACGGGCGCCGCCCCGGCCTCCTCGCTGTCGCGCACGATGTCTCGCAGCCGCGACACTTCGGCGAGAAAGAGTGACACGCCGGCGCCGAGATCATCTTCGATGCGAACGCTCGTGCGCACGCGAGCGCGACGGATCACCATCTGCGACGCGCACACCGGCCCGCCTGCAAAAGCGAGCATCGCATTCAATCCGATGGCTCGCAGGTACGTCGTCTTGCCGGACATGTTCGAGCCGCTCAATACGAGCACTGAGCCCGACACCGCAAGGCGCACCGGATTGCGCACCGCGATGGCGGGTGCGAGCAGTGGATGCGCGGCACGCTCGGCATCGAAGGCCGGCTCTGAGGGCTCGTCGCTCACGAGCGGCATGATCCAATCGGGATTCTCGTACGCGAGCGTCGCGAGTGCGGTGAGCGCCTGCGCGCTCGATGTGCGGTCCACCCACTCAGCGATGTGCGAACCATAGCGTGCGCGCCACCGCTCGAGCGCCGCGGCCAGATGGACGTCCAGCGCCACGAGCGCATTGAGCGGCCAGTGCGCCATCGGCGTGAGATAGACGTCGTTCCATGTGAGGATTGCGTCGAGCTTGCCGAGCGCGTCGGCGGCGCCCTCGCGTCGCAGCTCCTGCTGCACCGTTCCGAAGAGTCCGGGGACCTCGGCCTCGTCGATGATGAGACGCATCGACGCATCGAGACCGCGGAGCTGTGGGAGCAGGGAGCCGAGTCCGGTGAGCGTTGCGGTCAGGTGTCGGCGTGCCGCGACGGAGAGCGACAACTGAACGAAGACGAGCAATGCGATGAGCGGTACTGCAAACCGCGCATGCCATACGGTAAGAGCGAAGATGAGGCCGACGCAGCAGCCTGCGAGTCTTCCGCGAGAGGGCCATGGAGTCTGCGGAGAGGACATGTGGCCGCACCAGGAGACGAATGACGCCAGCGCGTCGCCAGAGGCGGACCGCAGGGTGTAATGACCGTGACGGCCGATCAGTGCGGCGTCGAGGAGGAACGCTGGCCGCGAGCGCAACTCGGCGACCGACCGCTGGCGCTCCGCGATGGTCGCGACGTCCGCCGGGTCGGCGAGAAGCCACTCGACCACCCGCGTTCCGCCCAGCGCGGGAGCGGAGACGTCAAGGAGATGAAAGAGGGAGACGTCGCCGAAGATGTCGAGATCTCTTGCGGTGGCGCCGCGGCCTGCCGGTGAAGTGGCGAGACGCGGTGGAGGAACGTTCGGCCAGTCGCGCAGGCAGCGCGCAACGCCCGCTCTGCACGCCGCTGCGGTCTCACGCTCTCGCGTAGCGCGCGCGGC
This sequence comes from Gemmatimonadaceae bacterium, assembly GCA_036508915.1. Classification (GTDB taxonomy): domain Bacteria; phylum Gemmatimonadota; class Gemmatimonadetes; order Gemmatimonadales; family Gemmatimonadaceae; genus AG11. Next base: position 17,330 of record DATCGM010000154.1, on the reverse strand, counting down.
TGCATGCCGGTGGAGGCGCACGAGGACGATGAAGGCGCCGGCACCAATTGCCGCCGTGATCCATGCAATACCGGGCGACCCGCCGCGATTGGCGTAGACGATGGAAAGTACCACCACGAGGGCGCCGGCGAGACGCGACCAGGAGAGCCGTCGCGCACGCCATTCCACGCGCACCGCCGCTACGTCCGCGGAGGACGCGCGCCGAGTGTAGTCCTGGACCGGATCGTGTGAGTGTGGCGTCGCCATCACGGAAACATACGTGGGGAAGTGACAATCAGGTCCCGGAGCGCCATTGTTCACCCGGTCCTCGGTTTTCAACTCGATGCGTTGGAGCTCATTCATGATTTGTCCGCCGATCCTGCACCCGACACGCGCGCCGTTCCTCCATCTGTCGCGCGCCGCTCTATTCGCCGCGATGATCGCTGGCGCCACGCCGCTGCTCGCACAGGAGCGAGTGGACGTCGCCACCGTCGAGCGAATCAAAGCCGAAGAGATGAATCATTCTCAGGTCATGGACATCACGAGCTGGCTCTCTGACGTCTATGGTCCGAGACTCACGTGGTCTCCCAATGCGGCTCGCGCCCGCGATTGGACGATGAGCCAGATGAAGTCCTGGGGCCTCGACAACGTGCACGAAGAGACGTGGGACACACCGGCTGGACTCGGCTGGGAGAACCAGCGGTTCTCCTTCAACGCGACGTCGCCGGTGCCCTTCATCGTACAGGCGGTTCCGCAGGCGTGGTCGGCGAGCACCCGGGGAACGACCGGCGGGCCGGCATTGATGATTCATGCTGGCTGCTCCGACGAGCTCAGGGCACAATACCCCGGCAAGCTCAAGAATGCGTTCGTGATGCTCACACCGCCCTTGAACCGCCCAGTGAACGCATTCGTCGCGACGGCCTCGCGCCTTTCCGATTCCACGCTGGCGGTGATGGCCTCGGCGCAGCCGGCGGGTGCGGGTCGTGGCGGCCGAGGGGGAGCAGGAGCGCCGGCGTTAACGCTGTCGCCGGTGTGCGAAGCCCAAGTGGCGCGCGATTCAACCACGGCCGCCGCGCTTGCGGCAGCACGCGGCCTGCCTGTTGGACCACGATTTGGCGCCAGAGGCGGCGTCAGCATCGCCGACACCGCCACCCTTCGCTGGCTCCAGAAGGAGGGCGTCTCCGCCATCATGCTCGCCGACGCGAGTCATGTTGGCGGCGACATCGGCACGAACAACGGTGCGTCGCGCGTGGCAGGTGCTCCGCAGGTCCCCACCGTGCACGTGGGGCAGGAGTCGTACGGCCGAATCGCACGCATGCTGGAAAGGAACGTTCCGGTCATGCTCGAGTTGAACATGCAAAACAAGTTCTATCCCGAGAACAGAAGCTCCTTCAACATCATCGGGGAAATTCCAGGCACCGACCCGCGGCTCAAGGACGAAGTCGTGATGATCGGCGGGCACTTCGACTCCTGGCATTCCGGCACCGGAGCCACCGACAACGGCGCGGGCTCGGGTGTGATGCTCGAGGCGATGCGTCTCATCAAGACGCTGAATCTCAAGCCGCGACGCACGATTCGCATCGGACTCTGGACTGGCGAAGAGCAGGGGCTGCTGGGGTCGGTCGCGTACGTACGCCAACACTACGGCGTGCGCGACACGCTCGGCTTCCATCCGACCGGCGAGCAGAAGAAGTTTGCCGCCTACTTCAACGTGGATAATGGCAGCGGCAAGATCCGCGGCGTGTACATGCAGGGCATCGAGGCAGAACGTCCGATTTTCGACGCGTGGATGGGGCCGTTCAAGGACATGGGAATGCGGACCGCCACCATCAGCAACACGAGCGGCACGGATCATCTGTCTTACATCGGTGTGGGGCTGCCGGGCTTCCAGTTCATTCAGGATCCGCTGGACTACGGCAACATTACGCATCACACCAATCAGGACGTGTACGAGCGACTTCAGCCGGACGACATGAAGTTCAACGCCGCGGTGGTGGCGAGCTTCGCGTGGGACGCTGCGCAACGGGACGAAAAGCTTCCGCGGCCACCGGAGCCGGGACCGCTGCCGACGCGCGGAGGGCGTGGGGCCATCCCGTAATTCGGAATGGACCAGCCAAGCGCGCGAGCTTGGGATTCATCGCGCTCACCGAATGATGCTGTCTGCGTCGAAGGGATGAGGCAGGAAGCTGATGGCGACTACACTCTCAGTGCATGCTCGCCGCCATCCGCTCCGCCGCCGTGCTCGGGATCGACGCCTACGACGTCATCGTCGAGGTAGACGTCGCGCTCGGGCTGCCACAATGGATCATCGTCGGATTGCCGGCGAGCGCGGTGAAGGAGAGCCGAGAGCGCGTGAGCGCCGCGCTGATCAACGCTGGCTTCACCGTTCCACCGCGCCGCATTACGGTCAACCTCGCGCCGGCCGACATAAAGAAGGAAGGAACGGCGTTCGATCTGCCGATCGCACTCGGGGTCCTCGTGGGAACCGGGGTGTTGAGACCCGAAGCGGTTGAGCGATGCGTCGTCGTCGGTGAGTTGGGGCTCGACGGTTCCATTCGCCCGGTGCGCGGCGCGCTCTCGATCGCGCGTCAGATTGCCGCCTCGGGCGGCGCGCGCGACACGACGCTCGTGCTTCCCCAAGCCAACGTCGCCGAAGCCTCGCTCGTCCGCGAGCTGCGTCTCGCGGCACCCTCCTCACTCGGCGAGCTCGTCGCCTGGCTTGTGCGCGGCAACCTTCCATCGCCTGCCGCAACCGCGAGCGTCGTGCCGTTGCACGATGCGCTCGATCTTTCCGACGTTGCAGGGCAGGAGGCGGCGAAGCGTGCGCTCTCCATCGCGGCGGCGGGATCCCATGGCATTCTGTTGGTCGGCCCGCCAGGCGCGGGGAAGACGATGCTTGCGCGCCGCCTTCCCACAATCCTTCCCGCGCTCACCGACGTTGAAGCGATCGAGGTCACGGCGATTCACTCTGTCGCGGGAATGCTCGACGCGGCATCAGGCGCGGTGACGCGACGACCGTTTCGCGCGCCGCATCACTCCATCTCCACCGCGGGGCTCGTCGGTGGCGGATCGTCGCCCCGTCCGGGAGAGGTGAGCCTCGCGCATCACGGCGTGCTGTTCCTCGACGAGCTGCTCGAATTTCCTCGGTCGGTGCTCGAGGCGCTCCGTCAACCGATGGAAGACGGAACCGTCACGATCGCGCGCGCTGCCGCATCGCTGCGTTTCCCCGCCCGCTTTGCGCTCGCGGCGGCGATGAATCCCTGTCCCTGCGGACATGCGGGAGATCCATCGCATCCGTGTGTGTGTCCCGCGGCGGACGTCGCCAAGTATCGCGGGCGGTTGTCTGGGCCGTTAGCGGATCGCATCGACCTCCATGTGCATGTGCCGCCGGTCCCGCTCGCGCGGCTCGGCGCGCGTGACACTGGCGTGGGGTCGAGCGCGGTGCGGGTAACGGTCGAACGCGCGCGCGAGCGGCAGCGGGCGCGGTACGCGAGCGACAACGCCTGCAACGCGCGGGCACCCGGCCGCTGGCTCGAGACCCACGGCGGACTGGAGCCATCGGCCCGCCAACTGCTCACCAACGCGGGCGAACGACTGCATCTCTCGGCAAGAGCCTTTCACCGCGTGCTCCGCGTCGCGCGCACGATCGCAGACCTCGATGGCGACGAGTCGATTCGCTCGGCGCACATAGCCGAGGCCGTCGGCTACCGGCCGCGAAGCGCCGAGGTAGAGCCGGCGCGAGGCATGGCGCTGGCATGACCAATCCGGACGCGCGGGACGGCTTGTTCGATTCGATGCAACCCGGTAGTATTACTTATAAAAGTAATACTTCTGAGCTGACCATGCGCATCACGACGAAAGGGCAGGTCACGATTCCCCTCGAAGTCCGCGAACGGCTCGGTCTGCTGCCGCATACCGAGGTCGAGTTCACGATTCGCGGAAACACCGCCGTGTTGACGAAGGCCGGCGGCGGCACGCAACGGGGACGCACGCTGGTGCAGCACATGCGCGGGCGCGGGAGCGTGCACATGAGCACCGACGAGATTCTCGCGCTCACGCGCGACGCGCCGAAGGGCCGCCGCCGATGACCGACGTGCTCGTCGACAGCAACGTGCTGCTCGATGTCCTCACGGAAGACCCCGCCTGGTTCGATTGGTCGGCGTCGGCGCTCGAAGAGCACGCCGAGTCGGCCGTGCTGATGATCAATCCGATCATCTATGCGGAGGTGTCGGTGCGGTTCGCGCGCATCGAGGAGCTGGAAGAGGCGTTGCCCGCCGATCTCTTTCGGCGCGAGCCGCTGCCTTGGGAAGCTGCATTCCTCGCGGGAAAATGCTTCCTGCGCTATCGAAAGGGTGGCGGCGCGAAGCGATCGCCTCTCCCGGACTTCTACATCGGCGCGCATGCGGCAGTCCGCGGCGCGACGCTACTGACGCGGGACGCATCGCGGTATCGCTCGTACTTTCCGACGCTTCGAGTGATCGCGCCGAACGGGTGATTGTGGGCACGAAAAAGTAATAAGACGTGAGACCCCTAAAGTTGTGAGAAACTCGCGCTGTATAGGGGCAAGAAAATTTCTTTGGGAGCCCGTGTGCAGTTTCCCTGAATGTGCGAGTTTGTGACTGCTGACAAATGGCGATGGCGGGGAGAATTGCTCGAGTCGCTGTCGGTCCAACCATTGGAGTTGACGAGAACTCGACGCGGCGTCGCGTGGACCGCCGTCCAGAAGCAGGCGTGCGAGCCACCAATTGAGTTATCGCTTCGCGCGCGCCTTTTGAAACCCCAGTCCAGAACGGAGCGCCCTCGCCCGGCGACACAATGAGGCAGCGAGGCTGACGGTGGGGTATACTTGATCCGCCCGCTGGCTCAGGCCCGACCACGTCTCTCACACCCGTCTCAATACCCTCATGGCCAGATTCAGTGATCTCTCAGGCACGTCCCGCTTCCCCCTCGTCGAAGACCGCGCAAAGGGGCTGAAGCTCTTGGGGGTGATGATTCTCGGACGAGCACTCCGCGACCTGATCGTTCCTGCCGACAGCCAGGTTTGGCGGGGCGTCTACGTTGGCGCACTCGTAAGCGTGATGCTATTTCTTCTCGCTCAGCCCGGCGTCGCTCGAGTAAGAGCGGCGCTCTGGGCCGTCCTTGGTGGTTTGGCGACGGCGGCCATCGTGGCTTGGTAGGACATGCGTGCCGCGCTTAGGGCGGTCCGGGTTGAGGTCTCTAATCGCACGGGTGGTAATACTCTGGTCGCTCCCGACATCCCGACCGAGAACAAGGGGCGACAGCGATAACGTCCGCCGCCCCTTGTAGGTGGCCACGGTCGTGCAGCCCGGCGAAGTCTCCCATTCGAACAATGCCGAAGAAGGCGCCGAGTCAAGCGCGCGCGGCGGGGGGAAGTCGCGGTGGAACAGTCCATTCCATGCATTCGGACGGACTAAAGGTCGAGCTCCAGTGGGGGCGAGATCTACCTGAGAGGCGCTGATCCGCACAGCGCCCGTCCCAGAACGTCCACTCGCCCGTGGCGTCACGGTGGCGGGTACACGTCGGTACAGAGGTGCGGGGCGTTCACTCGGTAGGCTCGGTCGCGAAGATGGAGGACCCCGGCCCTCAGCACCGGGTTTCTCACTTCTTGTTTCATTCGCCGATTCTCATTTCTTTTTCGTGCCCACAGGTGATTGTGACAAACTTTACGGCAGCGCACTCGCCGCCGCCCTCGGCCACACGTTGTCCGTCGGGTCCTTGTCCGGAAAGCGCGCGAACGGATCCATCGTGATCTTCTCGATCTTCCGCCCGCCGAAGTCGAGCGTCGCCTTGAACGTCCGACTGCCACTGAACCAGACGTCCACCGGATACGTCACGATCGCCGTGACGCTGTCCGTCATCCGGCTGTTCGCCATCGCCTTGATCGCCTTCCCGCTCGACGCGAATTGCACCTTGAGCACGACGGGCGATGGCATCTCGCCATCCTGACGCACGGTCACGGTGGTCTTGGTCCCCGCCGTCGACACGCCCTGGATGGAGCCGTTCACCGCGTCGGTGGTGTAGAGCCAGTAATACCAGAACCAGCCGAGATCCTGCTTGAGCGCGCTGCTCATGAAGAAGGCGTAGTCCCACGGCGACGGATGCTTGAAGCGCCATGCCTTCGCATAGTCGCTCATCGCGTTCGTGACGGCAGTGTCGCCGACAACGCCGCCGAGCATCGAGAGCATCATCGGCGCCTTGCCATACGCCTGGAAGCTGTACATCGGCCCGCCGTAGTTCGCGTCCCACAGCAGTGGTGCTTCACGCTCGTCACCGCTCACGCGCCCGTACGCCTGACCCGGGCCATCCACATTCCTCGGCTGGTTCCTGGAGTCCTGCGCCGAGAGGATGTTCATGTACTGGTTGAACCCCTCGTCCATGAAGCCGTACCAAGTCTCGTTTACGCCAACCATCATCGGCCACCACTCATGACCGGTCTCGTGATCCGCGGCGCCCGCGCCCGACATGATGAACATCGGGTATTCCATTCCGCCGTCTGGACCGTCAACCACGGTGATCTGCGGAAAGGCGTACGGCATCCAGAGCTTGGAGTAGAACTCGAGAGCATGCCGCGTGCGTTGTCCGACGCTGGCATATCCGCTCGCATGTCCTCCGAGATAGAGGATGTGCACAGGAATCTTGCTGCCGCCGGGAATCGTCGCGCGCGTGGCGTCCCACACGTACTGGTTCGACGTCCCCCACGCGACGTCGGAGACGGTGTCGGCGACGAAGTGCCAGACGAGACGGTCGCCGGCTGCTGTCGAAACGCCAGGGCCACGCTCGTTCGCGTCGACGATGGTGCGCGTGGAGTCGGATTCGAGCACGTGCGACAAGCGCTCGCGCGCTTTCGCGGTAAGGACCTGCTCCGGATTCTGTAGCACACCCGTGGAGCCAACGATCCACCCGGCCGGCACGTCGATGCTGATGTCGAAACGGCCGTAGTTGTTATAGAACTCCGACGAACCCAGATACGGATCGGTGTCCCAGCCGCCAGCGCGCAGGTCGTCGAACACGGCGACGCGCGGGTACCATTGCGCAACCTCGTAGAGCGTGTCGCCCCACGTTCCCATGCGAAGCCCGCGTCCGCCTTCAACGTGCGGCACCTTGAAGTTCCATTCGACCTCGATCTTCGCGGTGGTCTTCGGCGCGATCGGCGTGGGAAGTCCGATGCACGCCGAGGTCAGACCAAGTCCCGTCGCTCTCGGCGCGGTGAGCGGAGCTGCCGGAGCGCCGGATCTGTTCGATGGAAAGCACCCGCCCGCTTCCGTTCTCAACTCGGCATTCTGCCCGTTAACGCTGAGTCGCGTGATCTTCATGCCATCAGTGATGTCGGGCACCTGCTCGGCGCGCGGCACATTCGCCGCGTAGATGTTCTGGTCGAGCCGCATCACGATGGTGCGCATCGCCGAGTCGCTGTTGTTGTGCAGGACGATCGACTCGCGGCCGGTGACGCGCGACGTCGCCGGCTCGAGACGCGCGTTGATCGTGTAGTCCGTCCAGAGCTGCCAGTAGTTGCGGCCTGGTCGTCCCGTGGAGTCGCGCGTTCCGGCGGCAAAGGCGCGCCGGATCATGTTGGTGGGCGGGATATCGCGCCGAATCGCGCGCTCGGGCTTCAATGCGGACTTGAGAATCGCCTGCGCCGAGCTGGAGGCCGGAAGGAGCAGCGCACCGGCGAACAGGGTGAGCGCAAGAAATGGTCGATGGGTCATGAGTCTTCGGGACGTAGGTTCTACGCCGAACGACCACGCTGAGCGGGTCGATCGCACTGGGAGAAAGCTTATCCTGCGCGGACGCGATGCGCCAACGGCGCTTAGGCTACGCGCAGGTTGCGCCCACTGGCACTGTTCTGCCAGAAATGGTCGTACACGCGATTGGCACCACCATCGCTGCCACGGCTATCCGCCAATGACCGCCAGTTGCTCTGCACGAGCGGCGTCGAGCACGCGATGATTGTACGCGACCAACGCCTGGAACTCCCGACCCATTCCGGCCTGCAGGACCAGTGCGCCGGCGAGTTGCACCGCGTCACCCGAGCGCAGTGCGTGTTGCATCAGGAGTCGCCGCGCCGTCGTCACGACTTCCGGGGTGACCTCGACGACGTGCCACGCCGCCAAGTCCGCAACGAACGCTGCGACCACCCGATCACGCTGCGGCCGTGAGATGGCCTTGTCCCGCGCCAATCTGGCGAACGCCGAGACCACTTCGACTTCCGACAGCCGGCTGACCGCTACATCGCCCGCGCGCAAGAGGCGGCGCACCTGGGTACTACCTCGTTCGCGGATGTAACGCTTAACGAGGGCACTCGCGTCGAAAAACCGCATTATCCACGATCTTCCCGATCGCTGGACAGAGCAGCCGATGCCGACCCCGCACGCGACCGAATAGCCGCGAACGGAGCGACGGCGGTTCGCACCGGGAGCGTCACCGCCCCGTCGGCCGCGAGCTTGCGCAACGACGCCGTCAAGGAATTGGCCGAGCCAGTCACCGGCCGAAGTTCCGCGACCGGCTCGTGCCGGTCGGTGACGAGGAGGGTTTCCCCCTTGCGCACGCGGTTGAGATACTGGCCGAGGCGCGTCTTCAACTCTCGGGAGCCGACGATGGACGAAGATGCCATGTAGTCATTGTAACCACTTCGGACGAGCCGGACAAGCTGCAGTGCAAGATCGGGCGGTGCTGATCAACCCTTGATGAGGAGTGTGCTCAGCGCACCGGCGCGCGTCGGAGCGTACGTTGTTGCGCTGACCACCTCCCACTCTTCCCGCCATGCGTCGATTTCTCTCCCTGCTCGCGCCCCTGATTGCAGTATCCTCCACGCGCGCCCAAGCGCCACTCGCGAGTCCACTGCCCGCCGAGTATCAGCGCCTCGCGCGCGACGTCCTCACCGAGGCGGTGAACACAAACACCACAGCATCGGTCGGGAGCACCTCCGCGCTGGCGAGGAAGCTCCAGGCGCGGCTCCTCGCGGCGGGCTACGCAACAGGAGACGTCCACATCGTCGGATCGGATCCGAAGAATCAGAACCTCATCGTGCGCCTGCGCGGACGGCCGTCGGTGAAGAAGCCCATCCTCCTCGCCGCGCACCTCGACGTCGTCGAGGCGACCAAGGCCGACTGGACCGCCGACCCCTTCACGCTACGCCTCGAGAACGGCTTCTTCCTCGGACGTGGCGCCGAGGACGACAAGTCGGGCGTGACGGTGCTCATCACGAATCTCATTCGGTGGAAGCGCGAGAAGTGGACGCCGGATCGCGACGTGATCGCCTTCTTCAGCGCCGACGAGGAGTCCGACGCGACCAAAGGTGTGCAGTGGGTGCTGGCGCACGCGCGCAACCTGATCGACGCCGAGTTCTGCCTGAACACCGACGGTGGCGGCGTCGAGCTCGCGAACGGCAAGCCGCGCGCGTTTGGCGTCGAGGCGAGCGAGAAGGTGTACGTCACCTTCCGCCTGGCGGCGACGAACCCGGGCGGCCACAGCTCTCGCCCGCGCCCCGACAACGCGATCTACCAGCTTGCGCACGCGCTCGCGCGGCTCGAGTCGTACACGTTCCCCGTAAAGCTCAACGAGGTTTCGCGCACGCAACTTGAACGCTCGGCGGCACTCCAGTCGCCCGACACCGCAGCCGACATGCGCCTCATCGCCAAAGGGTACGCCAACAGCTCGCCCGACGCCGAGGCGCAGGCGGCGATGGCGCGTCTGTCGCGCGAGCCGTCGTTCAACGCGCTGTTCCGCACAACCTGTGTCGCGACGATGCTCGACGGCGGCCACGCCGAGAACGCGCTGCCGCAGCGCGCGCGCGCCACGGTCAACTGCCGCATGCTGCCGAACGATTCTCCCGCCGAGGTCGAGCAGACGATCAAGCGCATCGCCGGCGACTCGGTCGCTGTCACCGTCGTCTACGCGCCGGTGCCGAGTGAGCCGTCGCCGCTTCGCGCCGATCTCATGTCGCTCCTCGATCAGCTCTCGGTGCGCTACTTCCCCGGCGCACCCGTGATCCCGGCGATGGCGCTCGGCGCGAGCGACGGCCTTTACCTCCGCAACGCTGGCATCCCGACCTACTCTCTGAGTGCGATCGCCGAGGTGGATGGCGAATCGAATGCGCACGGACTGAACGAGAAGGTGCGGGAAAGGAGCATCTACGGCGCGGTCGCGTTCTGGAACGACATGGTGCGGGGGCTGGCCGTGACCCACTGATTCTGGGTGAGCTCGCCTACCCGCGCGTCGAGGCGGTGCAGCTGCACGTTCGAGTCTTGCTCGGGCTGTAGCCGAGTCTCGCCCTGCGAGTGGCCGATCGATAGCTTTCAGCGATGGACGAGATCTCCGTCACTCCGCACGAGGTGGCTACTTCTTCCGCCGCAAAGGAAGCCTCGCTGGCAGCGTGGCTCTGCGCCCGCGGCCGCGTCGCCATCGGCTATAGCGGCGGCGTGGACTCGGCCTATCTCGCCGTCGTCGCGCGACGCGTGCTCGGAGCGGAGAACGCCCTCGCGATCATCGGACGGAGTGCCTCGTATCCGGCCGAGCAGTGGGCCACGGCGCGCCAGGTCGCGGAATCATTCGGTATCGAGGTGTTGGAGCTCGACACCGATGAGCTGAACGATCCGCGCTATGCCGCGAATCCCTCGAACCGCTGCTTCTTCTGCAAGACGGAGCTCTGGTCGAAGCTCGTCCCGCTCGCTCACGAGCGCGGCTTCACCACGGTCGTCGACGGCACGAACGCTGACGACCTCGGCGATTATCGGCCTGGCGCGCAGGCTGCGCGCGAGCATGCGGTCGCGAGCCCGCTCGCTGACCTCGGGTTCACAAAGGCCGAGATCCGCGAACGGTCGCGAGCCCTCGGCATCCCCACCTGGTCGCAGCCGTCGTCGCCGTGTCTGTCGTCGCGGCTTCCTTATGGTACGAGCGTCACGCCCCAGCGGCTGGGGCAGGTCGAGCAGGCCGAGCGTGCACTGCGCGCGCTGGGGATCACGGACGATCTGCGCGTGCGCTACCACGACGACCTCGCGCGCGTGGAGCTCTCGCGCGCCGCCCTTGCCGTATGGCTCGAACCGGCGAATCTCGCCGAGCTTCGAAATGCCGTGCAGAGCGCCGGTTTCGCTCGCGTCGCACTCGACCTCCGCGGCTTCCGTTCGGGATCGCTCAACGTGCTGCACGGCGTCTCCGCCGCATGAGCATTCGGCGCGAAACGCCAGGCGGTCAGCCCGCGCTCGAGGGCGCGCTCGCCGAGCGCGGGCTGGTGTGCCGCGTGGAGTCGCGCGCGGGATTGGCCGTGCTGATCGCCGACGAAGCCACGGTCGCCGCGCTTGGCGACGCCGAGCTTCGTCGCGCCGCGCTGGCGCTGGCGCGCGAGCATGGCTTCTCGCACGTCGCCATCGAGCTGCGGAGTGAAGCCGTCACGGGATCGCGCACCGATGCGTCTGTTTCTCGCCCTTGAGCGTGCAGCTCGGCGGTGTGGGCACGTTCCCAAACTTCCGTTGGGCACGCGTCGTATGGTTCGGGGTACCACGCTGTTCAAAAGCACGCTCGCGCAGGCGGGTGCAACCTACCGCCGCCTGCATGCGGTGACACTGGGAGGACGCTGACCGATGGGTTGTATCGCACGTCTCGGATGTCTTGTGGTGCTCGCAATCCTTGCGGTGTGCGCGTGGCTCACGCGCGACCGCTGGATGACGAAGGTCACGGGCACTGCGCCCGTCGTCGCCACCGCTCCCGTGTGGGAGCCCCTTTCGCCAGAGGCGCGCGCGAGGGGAAAGCGCACGATTGAATCGCTACAGTCGGCCAGCGGGCCGGTGTTCGCTAATCTCAGCGCGGGCGAGATCGCGTCGTACGTCTTCCAGACGGTCGGCCACACGCTGCCCGCGTCGGCGGACAGCGTCGAGGCGGCGGTGATCGGCGACGCGCTCTACGTGAGAGCCATCGTACCAATGAAAGATCTCGCTGGCTCTGGCGTGCTCGGTCCGCTGGGCAGCCTGCTCAACGACCGCGAGAAGATCACCATTGGCGGTAGCTTCCGCGTCGTGCGGCCTGGTCTGAGCGAGTTCCAGGTGCGCGAGATCAAGCTGCGCGACTTCAAGGTGCCCAGTGGCGCGATCCCGCGGTTGTTGCAGCAGATCTCCAAGGGAAACCGTCCGGAAGGTATCGCGGCCGACGCGCTGCCCGTGCCCACGCCCAGGACACTCGCCGACGTGCGCATCGCGAATCACAAGGTCACGCTGTACAAGACGACTCCGGGCCAGAACCCATGATCCGCAAGATCCTGATCGTCGACGACGAGCAGGGAATCCGCGCTGCACTCGGCCAGCTTCTCGAGTTCGAGGGTTACGAGGTGCGGACCGCGGCGAATGCCGTCGACGGGTTGTCGGAGTATGCGCGCTTCCACCCGCATCTCGTCTTCATGGACGTGAAGATGGCCGGGATCGATGGACTGGAGGCGCTGCGCACGCTGAGAGAGAAGGACCCGAACGCAGTTGTCGTCATGATCAGCGGGCACGCCACGATTCAGACTGCGGTCGAGGCGACGCAGCACGGTGCGTACGACATTCTCGAGAAGCCGCTCGACACCGACCGCATTCTCGTCACACTGCGGAATGCGCTGTCGCACCTCGATCTGCAGGAGGAGAACGAACGGCTTCGCGATACGGTGCACTCCCGCTTCGAGATCGTCGGGAATTCGTACGGGATTCGCGCTGTGACGGACAAGATCGCGCTCGTGGCGAAGACACCGGCGCGCGTACTCATCACCGGCGAGAATGGAACGGGGAAGGAGCTCGTCGCGCGCGCCGTGCACACGCAGTCGGCGCGCGCGAAGGGCCCATTCGTCGAGGTGAACTGTGCCGCAATCCCGGGCGAGCTGATCGAGAGCGAGCTGTTCGGCCACATCAAGGGCTCGTTCACCGGCGCCGTCGCCGACCGAGCGGGCAAGTTCGAACAGGCCGATGGCGGAACGCTCTTTCTCGACGAGATCGGCGACATGAGTCTCGCCGCACAGGCGAAAGTGCTGCGCGTACTGCAGGACGGGGTGGTGACGCGCATCGGCGGTGCGAAGCCGGTGAAGGTGGACGTGCGCGTTCTCGCGGCGACGAACAAGAACGTCGAGGAGGAGCTCACGGCGGGACGGTTCCGCGAGGATCTCTACTATCGGCTGAACGTCGTGCCGATTCACGTGCCGCCGCTGCGCGAACGGCGCGAGGACATTCCGTCGCTCATTGGACACTTCGTCTCGCAGCTCACCGGCCAAGGCGGTCTCGCGCAGAAAGCCATCGGTGGCGATGCGGTCGCGCGCCTCCAGCAGCGCGACTGGCCCGGCAACGTGCGCGAGCTTCGCAACACAATCGAGCGGCTGCTCATCCTGTCGAGCGGGTCGCACGTGAACGCGGACGACGTCGAGCGCCTCGTTGGACGCCGCGCCGACACCGCGGAGGGCGGGCTCGGCTCTCTCCTCGACGTCCCGACCTTCGATGAGTTCAAGCATGCGGCCGAACGGGCGTACCTGCTGGCGAAGCTCCGCGCGTTCGATTGGAATGTGAGCGAGACGGCGCGCGCGCTCGACATGCCGCGCTCGAATCTGTACAAGAAGATCGAGCGCTACGCGTTGAGCCGAGAGGGGGGAGCGGGTGCGTTGCCGTTGGCGGGCGCAGGCCATGACGAGGACGACGACGCATGACCGACTGGGACGCAGAGCTCAAGAAGATCGACAGGCAGATGGAATCGATGTCCGATTCGGCATTGATCCCGAGTCCGGCGAAGGGCGCGGCGCCTGCCGCGAGGGCAGCCGTCGCGGCCGAGCGCGCGACGACGCGCACGTGGCCGGCGTTTTTGCGCCTCGCGCTCGCGACAGCGCTTGCTGTCGGCATCCTCTTCTGGCCATATCCATCCCGATGCGGGGCAGGGCTCGCCGGCTATCTCGTCGCGGTCACGGCCGTCATCGTCGGCGGGCTCTGGAGCAGCGTGTGGACGTGGCGTCATCGCACGGCGCGCGCGCACGTGCTGTCGCTGCTGCTCGTGATCTGGGGGCTCGTACTCGGCGCGACGGAAATTCTTCCGCACACGGGTTACGCGAAGGCCGATTCGGCGCGGCCCGTGGGATGGGTGTGTACCGCTCCGTAGGCTCCCAGTACCGGAGCCGCCGTGCGTACAACGCCCTGATCCCGATTAAATTTCCCGCATGCCCAAGACCTTCCAGAACTTCATCGCCGGCCAGTGGATCGCACCGCAATCCGACGCGTATTTCGAGAACCGGAATCCGGCCGACACGCGCGACCTGATCGGACAGTTTCCCCTCTCGAATCATCTCGACATCGACGCCGCGGTGCAGTCGGCCAAGCGCGGCTTCGCGCTCTGGCGCGCGACACCGGCTCCGGCGCGCGGGGACGTGCTCCGGCGCGTCGGCGACCTGCTGACGCAGCGGAAGGAAGAGATCGCCGATCTCATGACCCGCGAGATGGGCAAGCCGCTCACCGAGACGCGCGGCGACGTCCAGGAAGGCATCGACACCGCGTACTACGCCGCGACGATGGGACGCCAGCTCTCAGGCCGCACGGTGCCGAGCGAGCTCGCGAACAAGTGGGCGATGAGCTTCCGTCGCCCGATCGGTGTGGCCGGCATCATCGCGCCGTTCAACTTCCCGCTCGCGATTCCGACCTGGAAGATGTTCCCCGCGCTCGTTTGCGGAAACGCCTGCGTCTTCAAGCCGAGCGAAGATGTGCCGCACACCGGCCACACGCTCGTCGAGGTCATGCTCGAGGCGGGGCTGCCACCCGAGGTCATCCAGCTGGTGCACGGACTCGGCGCGGACGTCGGCGCGCCCCTTGTCGAGCACCCGGATGTCGCGGTCATCTCCTTCACCGGCTCGACGCAGACGGGAAGCCTCGTCGGTGAGACGTGCGGCCGGATGCACAAGCGTCTCTCGCTCGAGATGGGCGGCAAGAACGCGATGATCGTGATGGACGACGCCGATCTCGATCTCGCCTTGGACGGCGTGCTTTGGGGCGCCTTCGGAACCACGGGCCAGCGCTGCACCGCGACGAGCCGGCTCATTCTCCAGAAGGGGGTGCACGACGAATTCCTCAGTCGTCTCGTCGATCGGGCGCGCAGCATGACGCTCGGCGACGGCCGAAAGAAGGGCACCGACGTCGGACCGCTCATTCACGAGACTGCGCGCAAGAAGGTCGAGCGCTACATCGACGTCGGGCAGAGCGACGGCGCCGACCTGTTGTGCGGAGGGCGCCGGCCCGAGGACAAGAAGTTCGAGAATGGCTTCTTCTTCGAGCCCACGATCTTCGCCCGCGTCGAGGAAGGGATGCGCATCGAGCAGGAAGAGATCTTCGGACCGGTGCTGAGCGTGATCCGGGTGAGCGACGCCGACGAAGCGTTTCGCATCAACAACGGGGTGAAGTACGGGCTCTCATCGTCGCTCTACACGCGCGACGTGAACCTCGCGTTCCGTGCCTTTGCTGAGCTGGACAATGGCATCACGTACATCAACGCGCCGACGATCGGGGCCGAGGCACATCTGCCGTTCGGCGGAGTAAAACAGACGGGAAACGGGCATCGCGAGGGCGGTTGGGAGGTGTACGAGTTCTACTCCGAGACCAAGGTCGGCTACTGCGACTTCTCCGGTGTGCTCCAGCGGGCCCAGATCGACAACTATCTCGGGACGCCCGACTGACACCTGGGCGCGCGCTTGCTGCGCTCAGGGGAGCGGAGTTAATTGCAGGGTGGCCATGTCAGAAGCGACTGAACCGATTCTTCCACCCCACGGGATCACGCCGGAGCGCAAGCTCGAGGCGCTGCGGCACGTCAACAAGCGACGCGCCAGCTTCGGCTTTTTCTGGGAGTGGGCCAAGATCTTCACGGTATCGGTGACGCTCTTCTTCGTGTTGCGCACCTTCGTAGTCGAAGCGTTCAAGATCCCCAGTGGAAGCATGGAAGGCACGCTGCTCGTTGGCGACTTTCTCCTCGTGAACAAGGTCGTGTACGGCGCTGAGGTCCCGCTCACGGGACGCCGTCTGCCGGCGCTCCGCAAGCCGACGCGTGGCGATGTGATCGTGTTCGAGTGGCCGAAGGACCGCACGAAGAATTTCGTGAAGCGTCTCGTCGGCCTGCCGGGCGACACGCTGGCGATGCGCGACGCGGTGCTCATCCGGAACGGGGTCGCGCTCGCGGAGCCCTACGTCTCGCACTCCGATTCCGGGGCCGATCCGGTGTGGGAGGAGTTTCGCTGGCAGAGCAATTTCCTCGTGCGGACGGCGGGCGCGGCGGTGGCCTATCACCCGTCTCGTAACAACTGGGGCCCTCTGGTCGTCCCTGGAGGACAGTACTTTGTTCTCGGCGACAATCGCGACAATTCGCTCGACAGCCGCTACTGGGGTTTCGTTCCCGACTCGCTGCTGCGCGGGCGCCCCGAGGTGGTGTACTTCAGCTTTTCCCCCGATTCTTCCGACGACTTCGCCTGGTTGACGCACGTCCGATGGATGCGCCTCGGCGAGCGCGTGCACTGACATAGACCGACTCTCTACGACCGCCGCCGGTCGCAATTCCTCCCGCCGCTAGCAGGTCCCTCTAGTGCGGCGGGGGCCGCCGTTCCCCGGAATCGCCCGCATGGCCACCACTCCGAACAGCAAGAAGTCGTCGTTCGAAGAGGGATCGCTCGATCAGTATCTACGCGACATCAGCATCTACCCGCTCATCACCCGGGAGGATGAAGTCGCGCTCGCGCAGAAGATCCACGTGGGGGATCAGGAAGCGCTCGACAAGCTCGTGCGCTCGAATCTCAGATTCGTCGTCAGCGTCGCCAAGAAGTACCAGAACCAGGGCGTCTCGCTCTCGGACCTGATCAACGAGGGCAACCTCGGCCTCATTCGCGCCGCGCACAAGTTCGACGAGACGAAGGGGATCAAGTTCATCTCCTACGCCGTCTGGTGGATCCGTCAGGCAATCCTCCAGGCCCTCGCCGAACAGAGCCGCATCGTGCGCGTCCCGCTCAACCGCGCCGGCACGCTGCATCGCATCGGCAAGCGCGCGAGTTTTCTCCTCCAGGAGCTCGGCCGCGAAGCGACGCACGCCGAAATCGCCGAGGGGCTGGACATCACGGAAGAGGAAGTCGCGAAGACGATGTCGATCTCGCAGACGCACCTCTCCCTCGATGCGCCGATGACGCCTGGGGAGGACAACAAGCTCCTCGACTACCTGCCCGACAATCTGAATCCGACGCCGGACGAGCTGACGTTCGAGAAGGCGCTCACCGAGTCGATCGATGAGGCGCTCGCGCATCTCAAGGAGCGCGAGTCGAAGATTCTACGGCTGTATTTCGGGTTGGATGGCGAGGAGCCGATGACGCT
>DATCGM010000153.1:0-2630 GCA_036508915.1 Gemmatimonadaceae bacterium | reverse complement strand
CCGCTCCGACGGCTCCTTGCGCAGGCACCGATCGACCAGCTCGGCGAGGTGCTCATCGATGCCGGGCCGCACGGTGTGCAGACTCGGCGGAGGCTTCTCGAGGTGGGCCGCCATCACGACGACGGGCGGACCGTCGAATGGCGGGTGACCGGAGAGAAGCTCGAAGGCGATGAGGCCCAACCCATATACATCGCTCTGTCCCGTGACCGGCTCGCCTGCCGCCTGTTCGGGGCTCATGTACGTTGGCGTGCCGACGTATGAGCCAGCGCTCGTCAACCTCGCGTCGGAGGGCCTGTCGCCGCGCTGGAGGACCGCGCTGATCCCGAAGTCGAGCACAACCGGGCGATCGGACTCGCTGTCGATCATGATGTTCGCCGGCTTTATGTCGCGATGCACGAGTCCTCGTGCATGCGCCGCCTCCAGTGCAGACGCGATCTCGCCGATCATCCGCTTTGCGCGCAGCTCCGACGTCGCGCCGCCGCCGGCGATCTCGTCGGCGAGCGATCGACCGTCGATGAACTGCATCACATAGTAGGGCGTCCCGCTCTGCGGCAATTCACCGACGACGTAGATGCCCGCGACGTTGGGGTGCATGACGGCGGCGCTCGCCTCCGATTCGCGGACGAATCTCGCTCGCGCGATCTCGTCTTCCGCGAGATTCGGCGACAACACCTTGATCGCGACGAGTCGTTTGAGCAGCGGGTCGCGTCCGAGAAAGACGAGGCCCATGGCACCGGCACCCAAGGGGCCAAGCAACTGAATGCCTGGCGCGAGTGCCGCGCGCAGCTCCTCCGCGATTGCGACAGCGGCGGCGGTTGCGAACGCGGCGACTTCGGCGGGACCGAGTGGCCGGGCGGATGCGCCTTCGGAAACGTTGGGGGTTTCGGCCATCAAGGCAGATGTTGCAGCGACGCAGAGCGCGGCGCAAGCACGGTCCTCTCTTCCTCTTTCCTCAGTTCCTCAGTTCAAGCCACCCTCGGCGCGGCAAAATGCGGCGCGGCCACCAGCGCCGTCGCGCCGCGCAGGCGCGGATAGCCACCCATCTGCTCGGGGATCACCGGCGTTGACGCCGCGGCGCGTGTGAGCGTTCGCTCGAGAATTCCCTGGCGCACCGCGCCTTCGATCATGTCCCACGCACCGGTGATCTCTCCGCCCACGAACACCTGCGATGGGTTCAGCGCATTGAGGATGCTGCCGATTCCGATGCCGAGGTAGTGGCCCGTGACTTCGATGGCACTCGCGGCGCGCGCGTCGCCACCGCGCGCGCGCGCGATGAGGTCGTCGATCGTGAGCGACGTCGGTTGCTGGACGGCGCCGCCCCAGAGCGGAATGAGCTCGCGCCCAAGGTAGCGAGAGATCGTGGCCTGATTCGACGTGTAGGCTTCCCAGCAGCCGTGCGCGCCGCAGAGACACTGCGGTCCATCCGGGTCCAACGGATTGTGGCCAAACTCCCCCGCGGAGTTCGAGTCGCCGCGGATGAGCTGACCATTCAAGACGATGCCAGCCCCCACACCGTCGGACACGGTGACGTACACGAAGTTGTCGCTGATGTTGCCGCGCTGGCCGAGCCACATCTGTGCGAGGGCGCACGCCATCGGCGCGTTCTCGATCTGCACGGGAAGGCCGACGCCTTCGGCGAGTGCGTCACGAATGTCGACGTCGCGCCATCCAAGTTGCGGCGACATGAGCACTCGGCCGGAAGTGCGCTCGACCATGCCTGGAACGACGAGGCCGACGCCTTCGCAGCGACCCGTCGCGCCGTGGGCGGCGATCAGCCGGCCGATGCGCTCGACGAGCTCGGCGATCAGTCGCGCGGGCTCGAAGATCGTCTCGAACGACTCGAGCGCGATCTGCGAGCCGGCGAAATCGCTGAGCATGATGAAGGTGCGGCTGAAGCGGACGTCGACCGCGACGGCGAGCCGGTCCTGGGTCCGGACGTAGAGCATCGTCGGACGTCGCCCGCGCGCCGCATGTCCCGTTGCCCCTTCATATATGGTCCCTTCGTCGATCAGCTCCTGAATGATCGACGTGACCACCCCGCGGCCGATGTCCATGCGCCGGGCAAGATCGGCGCGCGAGACCGGTTGGTGGTCCCGCACGAGGTTGAGGACGATGCGTCGATTGATCTCACGGGAGGTCGTCCGAGTGGCGCGGCGAAAGTCGCGCGTATCGATCTTTCTCAAAAGCCGTTCTGGCGAGAGGGTGGACTCCCGTAGGGCGCCCCCTACAAGATTGATATTATCGTATCAGGCGTTGCGGCAGCCGAATATTGCGGGTCTGGAAAATGATAAGTACCTTCAGTAGGATAATTAGTTTCTCGCTCGAACAAAATCGAGTACGAGGGGGCGCAAAGCAATAGTCAGTTCTCTCGCGCCTCTGGCGGTGTCGCCGGTTGGAAGAACGACACCATCTGGCGCCCGGACAACTTCAAGCAGTGGCGCGTCATCGCGACTGGTCCGATTCGCGTCGTCTTCGAGCTGAAGTACGACGCATTCAACGTGGCCGGCACGCCGGTCTCCGAGGTCAAGCGCATCGCGATCGACGCCGGCTCCAACCTCTACCGCGCGACGAGCATCTTCACGACGCCGAGTGGCGGCGACATCCCATACGTCATCGGCACGGTGAAGCGG
>DATCGM010000152.1:0-32916 GCA_036508915.1 Gemmatimonadaceae bacterium | reverse complement strand
GCGTAGATGCTCACGGCGACAATTCGCCAGACGTCGCGGCTGGCAACGGCGGTCAGGATGAGCACTGGTGCTCCGACGAGCGCCAGCACGAGACCAAATCCATGGGTGAGGCTGTTCGCGAGTTCGTCGCCGGCCGTCCAGACCTTGTTCGCCGCCATCAGCGAACCACCTCCGCCGCCGCGCGACTTGCAGCATACAGGCCGGGCACCGGCGCACCGTCGTTTCCGAGGACTCTGCTCGACAGATCTGGGTTCTGCTTGGAGCCGGACAGTGCGAACTCCTTCTCGATGATCGCCTGCGTGAGGACGAACCAGGTGTAGTCGTATCCGGTATGCAGAATGTATTCTAGCGTCGCGAGCGTGTCGAAGCCGAAAAAGCACGGCGCGGGAAGCGCAGGCACGTGCTGAGTTCGACGCCGGAGATTCCGTCGGCCACTGTGAGGTCGACATGGCATTCGACGACGACCTCGCCTATATTGAACGCATGTGCAATACGCGACGGCGCGCGTTTCCCTTGTTAGCGTTACGGGTTTGTCGCAACGGAGAGAGCAGATGCCAGGAACCAAGATCGCCGAGTCCATTCGGCGCGAGCATGTGATTGCGGCTGCGTATGAGATTGCGGCGACGGAGGGGCTCCGCGCCGTCACCATTCGCGACGTGGCTGCCCGCGCGGGAATGAGCACGGGATTGGTGCTCTTTCACTTCAAGAGCAAAGACCAGCTCGTCCTCGAATTGGTGGACTGGGTGTTGGCGACGACGACTGCCCTACAGGTGGGGCGCGACATCCTGGCCATCGCCTCCCCGCTCGAGCGCCTCGTCGCGCTCCTCGCGCAGGAAATGGCGCGACTCTCGTCGGAGCCGGCCCGGATGCGTCTGTTTTTTGAGTTCTGGGCCGCGGGACTGTCGGACGCCGGCATTCGCAGGCGTATGCAGCCCGAGCTCGACCGGTACCGAGAAGCGTTCCGCCCCATCGCCGAAGCCGTGCTCGCCGCGGAGCCGGATCGTTTCCCTCACACGACGCCCGACGGACTCGCCGCCGTCGCCGTCACCTTCATTAAAGGGTGCGCCGTGCAGTCGATGATCGATCCCGACCTCGACATTAATCAATTTCTCGCCGCCGCGGAGGGGTTGCTTCGGAGGCCCCCCAGCATGAGCGCGCCGGTATCTATCACGTAGTTCCAGACCAATTCGCCCTTCTCGTCCAACCTCACACTGCCGTTCATCTCTCCACGCAACATTCCGACATGAACATCACGATCCGTCAGGCGGCAACATATCTCGACGTGCCCGAGGCGACCGTGCGTCGCTGGATTGCCTCGGAAGGCCTTCCGGCGCATCGCGTCAACGAACAACTCCATTGCAATGCGATCGAGCTGTGGGAGTGGGCGACCGCGCACGGGCACCCGGTCTCGAAGGCGTTGCTGCTGGACGCGCGCCAAGCGCCCGAGGCGGTACCGCCGCTAACACAGCTGCTCACGGCGGGCGGTATTCATCGAGACCTCGGCGGTGATTCCAAGGCTGAAGTATTCCGCGAGGTAGTCGAGGCACTGCCATTTCCGGCCGACCTGGACAGAGATTCTCTCCTCAGTGTATTGGAAGCGCGCGAGGCAATGGGATCGACGGGCATCGGCGACGGCATCGCGATTCCGCACGTTCGCAATCCGATTCTGCTCCACGTCGAGCATCCGTTCGTCGCGCTCTGCATGTTGAAGCATCCGATCGACTTCGACGCGGTCGATGGCAAGCCGGTCGGTGCCCTCTTCGTGGTGGTCAGTCCGAACGTGCCGGCGCATTTGCAGATTCTCGCGCGACTCGGCTACACCCTGCGCGATGCAGGGCTCCGAGCGTTGTTGCGAGAGGGAGCGCCGTCCGACGAGATCATGCACCGCATTCGGGCGATCGAGGCGGCCACGCCAGTCGCGGGGGTAGTTGCCCAGTCACGGACCGCGCGTTGACGGCACTCGCGATCGCGTTCGTTTGTTGGACAGTCGGCGCCATCGGCGCATGGCTGCTTCGGCATCGAGCGGCAGGCACCTGGCTGGGTGCCACCGGCGCGATCGCGGGCGGAGTGGCTGGCGTCGTGGCCACGCTGGACGGAATGTTCAGTGAGTCCGCGCTCGCGTGGCGCGGCGCGTGGAGCGTACCGGGCGGAGCGCTCGGGTTCCGGCTCGATTCGCTGGCTGCCGTTTTTCTGCTCCCCATCGCGGTGATTGGCGCACTCTGCGCCATCTACGGAGTGGAGTATCTGCGGAAGCATTCACACGGGCGCTCGATCGGCGGCGCGCTCGCCGCGTACAATCTGCTGCTGCTCAGCATGGCCGCGGTGGTCACGGCGAGCGACATGGTGCTTTTTCTCGTGTCGTGGGAGCTGATGACGCTGAGTTCGTGGGCGCTGGTCATTCACGATCATGACGAGCGGGCGGTGCGCGCGGCGGGACTGGAGTATCTCATTGCCGCGCACCTGGCCACGATCGCGTTGTTGCTGCTCGCCGTCTTCTTCGCGGCGAGGAGCGGCAGCTTCGAGATCACCGCGCTCATCGGCCACCAGGTCGTGCCGCGCGGAGTCTTCTTCGTGCTCGCGCTCATCGGATTCGGCACCAAAGCCGGCATCGTGCCATTGCACGTCTGGCTTCCGGACGCGCACCCCGCCGCTCCGTCGCACGTCTCCGCACTCATGTCCGCGGTGATGATCACAATGGGCTTCTATGGCCTGGCGCGATTTCTTCCACTGCTCGGCGCGCCCGAGTTGTGGTGGGCGTATGTGCTGATGACGCTCGGCGGGGTGGGCGCCGTGGGCGGCGTATTGTTCGCGATCGCACAACGCGACGTGAAGCGCGTACTGGCCTACTCGACGATCGAGAATGCGGGCATCGTGACGCTCGCCATCGGCCTCGGACTGCTCGGCACCGCGCTCGGTCAGCCCGCGCTCGCCGGCATCGCATGGATGGCTGCGTTGCTTCACATCTGGAATCACGCCTTTGCGAAGGCGCTGCTGTTCCTGGGATTCGGCGCGGTGGCGCAAGCCGCGCAGAGCAGGAATCTCGATGCGTTGGGCGGACTACTGCGCCGTTGGCGCGTGGTTGGTGGTGTGCTCGTGATTGGCGCTGCCTCGATGGCCGCGCTGCCTGGTCTCAACATCTTCACGAGCGAGTGGCTGCTCGTGCGCGGATTGTTCCTGGGAGTGCTCGCGCTGCGCGGCACGCCGCAAGTCGCACTGCTCTCTTCCGTCGGTGTGATCGCGTTCACGGGCGGCATTGCCGTCGCGTGTTTCGTTCGACTCATCGGCATCGGCTTGCTCGGAACGCCACGCACCGCTGAAGCGGCGGACGCGCCGTCTCCCGGCTGGGCGATGCGGTTGCCGATGTTGGTGTTCGCCGCGGTGTGCGTGCTCATGGCGGCCTCGCCTGCCCGGGTTGGGGCGACACTTGCCAATGCAGTGCGCATCGTTGCGCCGTCGGCGGAGACTGGCGGTGCGCGCGCGGCGCTCGAGCCGCTCGCGCTTCTGCTTCCATTGATCGCGGCAGGACTTCTTCTGGTCGTCGCGTTGCGCGGTGTGGCGACGTCGGCACTCGCGCGTCGCCGAGCGCCGACATGGGGCTGCGCTTACGACGCGCCAACGGCAGCGATGCAGTACAGCTCCACGTCGTTCAGCGAGCCGCTGACCAGGATCATGCAGCCGCTGCTCCAGACGACCACGTTGCAGGAGGGTGCCCTTCCATCTCGTGCAGATGCGGCATTGCCGAGCGCGATGCGCTGGAATTCGGTTACGGAGGACAGCGCGCTGGTCAACCTGTATCAGCCGCTCTTCGCACTGGTCAGCCGCGCGAGCGCCCGCGTGCGCACGCTGCATACGGCGCGCGTGACGAGCTCCCTGCTCTATGTCGTCGGTACGGTGCTGGTGCTGCTCGCGCTGTCGCTCCTGCCCGCGGTGAGTCGATGACGATTGTGTGGGGAGGAGTGCTACTCATTCTTCTCGCGGGCGTAGTTGCGCTCGTACGGGGACCGAGGCCCGATCTCGTGGATGCGGCATACCGCGTCCTCCTCCTTGCCGGGTGCGGCGTTGGTGTGATCGCCGCGGTACGTTCGCTCTCCGGAGCGCCGGTGGTGATGGTGCAGTTTGCCGGTAGTGTGCCAGGAGGTCCGTGGGAGTTCGGTCTCGACCCGCTGTCGGCGGTATTCCTGCTTGCGATCTTCTGTGTGGGCGCGGCAGCGGCGGTGTTCGGCGTCACGTATCAGTCGAGCGAGCGCGGTCATCGTCCGGTGGGACTGTCGCATGCGTTGTTGACGGTGCTGCTCGCGGCGCTGGTGCTCGTCGTCACGTCGCGCGCCGTCGTCCCGTTTCTCGCCGCCTGGGAAATCATGGCGGTGGCGAACTATTGCTTGATCGTGTTCGACTCCGATCAGCCCAACGTCCGCCGAGCGGGACTCTACTATATAGTGGCGACGCACACGAGCATGCTTGCCCTCATCGCGCTATTCTCCGTATGGGGCGACGGTGCGCGCGACCTCACCTTCGCGGCGCTTGCCTCGCGTGCATCGGCGCTGCCCGCGGGCGGATCGGCTGTTCTCGTGCTCGCGCTGATCGGATTCGGGATCAAGGCGGGAATGGTGCCGCTTCATTTCTGGCTTCCCGAGGCGCACGCGGCCTCGCCATCGCACATCTCGGCGCTCATGTCCGGCGTCGTGATCAAGATGGGGATCTACGGGCTGATGCGCGTGGTGACGATGATCGCCGTGCCCGCCGCGTGGTGGGGATGGGCCGTGCTCTGCCTCGGCGCCGCGTCGGGCATTCTCGGCGTCGTCTGGGCGCTCGCCCAGCATGACATCAAGCGTCTTCTCGCGTTTCACAGCGTCGAGAACATCGGCATCATCCTGCTTGGAATCGGCGCGGGCTCGCTCGGTCTGGCGTACGGGCATCCGGCCATGGCGATGCTCGGATTTGCAGGTGCCGCGCTGCACACGCTCAATCACGCGCTGTTCAAGAGCCTGCTCTTTCTCAGCGCGGGTTCGATGATTCACGCGACCGGCGTGCGCGAGATCGATCGGCTTGGCGGCCTCGCGAAACGGATGCCGCTGACGGCCGTCGCATTTCTTGTGGGCTCGGCGGCAATTGTTGGCCTGCCGCCTCTCAACGGCTTCCTGAGCGAGTGGCTCGTGTACCGGTCGCTCTTGCAGGGCGGCATCGCGACGCACGGAGCACGCGTTGCCATCGTGGCGGGCGCCGCGCTCGCGATGATTGGCGCGCTGGCGCTCGCGTGCTTCGCGAAGGTCGTGGGGATCATCTATCTCGGCACGGCACGGGACGCGAGCGCCGTGACCAACGCGCACGAATCACCCGCCGGGATCACCGGTCCGCTCATTGGACTCTCGCTCGCATGCGCGGCGATCGGCCTGCTTCCGGTGCTGGTGGTACCCGCGCTACTCCGCGTGGGTGCGAGCGTAGCGGGGTTGAACACCCAGAGTGTGCATTCCCTGATAAAGCCCGACGCGACAACTCTGACGCTGTTCATGGTAGGGTTGGCCGCCGCGATGGCCCTCGCCTGGATGGTGCGCGCGCTGTTGCTTCGCCACCGCACCGATGCTCGCGCCGACACATGGGCATGTGGATTTCCGGGACAGACGGCGCGCATGCAGTACAGTGCGTCATCGTTCGCGGCGCCGCTCCTTGTTGCATTCAGTTCGGTGGCGGGAGTGCAAGTACGCCGAGGCGCGACGGCGTTCGCCACGCATCCCATCGATCCGGTGCTGCGGCGCGTGCTGCTGCCGGCATGGGAGAGTCTTCGCGCGGGAGCCGGGCGACTTCGTCCCATTCAGCAGGGGCGTGTCGGGCTGCAGCTTCTCTACGTCGCGGCCGCGTTGACCGCGCTGCTCTTCTACCTCCTCCTGGCGGACCGATGATGGTAACATGGAACGCGCTCGCGACGCTCGTTCTTGTGCTGGTGATCGCGCCGGCCTTGCCGGGCATCGCGACGAAGACCAAGTCGGTGCTCACCGGACGACAAGGCGCGCCGGTGCTCCAGCTCTACTATGATCTGGCGAAGCTCCTCCGGAAGGACAGCGTGTACAGCACGACGACGACATGGGTGTTTCGCGCCGGACCCGCCGTCGTGCTCGCGGCGATTCTCGTTGCCGCGCTGTTTCTCCCGCTCGATGGGCGTGTTGCACCACTCCATTTCGCGGGAGACCTCGTCGCGTTTGCAGCGCTGTTCGCCCTCGCTCGCTTCGCGCTCGTCCTCGCCGGTCTCGACACCGGCTCGAGCTTCGAGGGGATGGGCGCGAGCCGAGAAGTGACGTTCGCGACCTTCGCCGAGCCTGTACTGTTTCTGTGCTTCACCGTGCTCGTGCTCGCCACGGGACAACTCTCTCTCAGCGGCATGCTCGGCGCGCCGCTGCTGGCGGCGTGGCCGCATGCCGCGGCGCCGCTCACGCTGGTGGGCATAAGTCTGTTCGTGCTGCTCCTCGCGGAAAACTCCCGTGTGCCGGTCGATGATCCGCTGACGCACCTGGAGCTGACGATGATCCACGAGGTAATCGTGCTCGATCACAGCGGACCCGATCTCGCCGTGATTTTGTACGCGAGCGCGCTCAAGCTTGCGTTGTTCGCGGCACTTCTGGTGGGAGTGTTGATACCGCGAGCGGGTCTATCGGAACCGATGTCTGCCGCGGTGCTGATCATCGGACTCGGCACAGCGGCTGTGGGGATCGGCATCGTGGAGTCCACGATGGCGCGGCTCCGTCTCACGCGCGTGCCGCAACTGCTCGTCGGCGCGGGAGCAATGGCGCTCTTCGGGATCATCCTTCTTCTGCGATGACGGGGGAGACCATGCAGACCGTTCATGCCCTGCCGGAGCTGATCCTGCTGCTCGTCGTGCTGTCGTGCTTCACCGTCCTGGGGACGACGCGCCTCAGCACCTGCATTCGCGGGCTGGCGGCCCAGGGGCTGCTGCTCGGCGTGTTACCCTTGGCGTTGGCATCGCGAATGTCCGTGCACGTCGTGGTGCTCGCGGTCGGCGCCGTCGCCGTGAAGGCGGTGATACTGCCGTGGTTTCTGGCGTGGGCCATTCGTGAAGCGGCGGTTCGGCGCGAGGTGCAGCCAACGGTCGGTTTCATCGCGTCGCTCATACTCGGAGCGCTCGCGCTCGCCCTCGCCTTCGCGATCGCGGCGCACCTGCCCGCGCTCGTGGCCGCGGACCCACTCCTCGTGCCGGTGTCGCTCGCCACCGTGATGATCGGATTCGTCGTCATGACGAGCCGGCGCAAGGCCGTCACGCAGGTCGTGGGTTATCTCATGCTCGAGAACGGGATCTATCTCTTCGGTCTCACACAAACCGAGAGCGTCCCCTTCCTGCTCGAGATCGGCGTGCTGCTCGACATCTTCGTCGGCGTCTTCATCATGGGCATCGTGGTGTTCCACATCAATCGTGAGTTCGATTCGCTCGACTCCGGACGCCTCACGGAGCTCACCGACTGATGCGCCTCCTTGCCCTCTGGATCCTTCCGATTCTCACGGGAGCCGTGGCATTCGCGATTCCGACGTCGCGCCTGGGACGGCGGCGCATCGGGCTGTTGATCGCCGCCGCTGGTGTGCACCTGGGGCTCGTGGCGTCACTCTGGATCACGCCCGCGGCGCCCACGCTCGGCGGGTGGCTCGCGGTTGATGCGCTCGGACTGGTGGTGCTGACGCTCACGAGCGTGCTCTTCTTCCTCACGGCGCTCTACGTGGTGGGATACCTGGAGCGCGAGGAACCCCGTGGCGGACGTGTGTTCGTCACCTCGTTGCTCGGTTTCCTCGCCGCGACATCCCTCGTTGCGATCAGCCAGCATCTCGCCCTGCTCTGGGTCGGGATGGAAGCGACCACGCTCGCGGTGGCCCCGCTCATCTACCACCAACACGATCGTCGGTCGCTCGAAGCCGTGTGGAAGTATCTGCTCATCTCGTCGGTCGGCATCGCCTTGGCGCTCCTGGGAACGTTCTTCCTGTCCACGGCGCAAACCGATGCGCCGGGTCGCGCGCTCATCCTGCCCGATCTCGTCCTGCATGCTCGCGCGCTGCATCCGGCGTGGTTGCGCACGTCGTTCCTGTTCCTGCTCGTCGGGTACGGGACCAAGATGGGACTCGCGCCCATGCACACGTGGAAGCCGGATACGTACGGCGAAGCGCCAAGTCTGGTGAGCGGCCTCATGGCGGGCGCATTGACGAGCTGCGCATTTCTTGGAATCGCGCGAATCACGCAAGTGACGATGGCGGCCGGACTCGGCCCATTCGTCCAACCGGTTCTGATCGGCTTCGGACTTCTCTCGCTGCTGGTCGCGGCGACTTTCATCATAGGACAAGGCGACCTGAAGCGACTCCTCGCGTACTCCAGCGTCGAGCACATGGGATTGCTGGTACTCGGGCTCGGATTTGGCGGAATCGGAGCGTACGGCACCGTGCTGCATGTGCTCAACAACGGATTGTCGAAGGGATGGATGTTTCTCGTGGCGGGCAATATCGTGATGGCCACTGGCAGCTCAGCGGCCGCGGACAATCAGGGACTGATTCGCCGAATGCCTGTCTCGGGCGCGCTGCTGGTGCTGGGACTGTTCGCGGTCACCGGCTCTCCCCCCTTCGGTCTGTTCCTGAGTGAATTCACGTTGCTGCGCGCCGCCATCGGTACGGGTCACCCCTGGATCGCGGCGACGATGCTGCTCCTGCTCGCGGTCATCTTCATCGGCATGGCGAAGCTCATTCTGGAAATGGCGCTCGGCGTGCCCGCGGCTGAGTCAAAGCCTGTTCATGAAAATCGGTGGCAGCTCATCGGGCCCATTGTCCTCGCGGCACTCGTACTCATGCTCGGACTGTACATCCCAGCCTCGCTGCAAGACATCCTCGTGCGCGCGGCCGCTTCTCTCGGAGGGACGGCGCCGTGAAAGAGTTGAGCGAGTTGGGGCTCCGAAACAGGCGCGCCGTTCCAATGCGCGAGGTGCGTGAGGAACCGATCGAGCGCTTCCGCGACACGGTGATCCAGTCGGTTGCCGACGGATGGCGGCTCGTCACGCTCTTCGGCATGCCCGAGGGCGGCGACACGACGCGACTGCTTGCCATTCTCGCCGATGATGCACGCGGACAGCTCGGTGCGGCGACGACGGTGGTTGGTGAATCGTATCCCGCGCTCACACCCGACTGTGCGCAGGCCGAGGCATTCGAGCGGGAGATCGCCGAGCAGTGCGCCGTGCTGCCCGTCGGTCATCCGTGGCTCAAGCCGCTGCGTCGTCACGCTCCGGACCATCGGCCGGCGGGACGAAGCAACGTGGTGCTCGATCCGGGGGCATACTCGTTCTTCCGCATTGATGGAGAGGAGGTGCACGAGGTTGCCGTCGGACCGGTGCACGCGGGAATCATCGAGCCTGCGCACTTCCGATTCCAGGCGCACGGCGAAGAGATCCTTTTTCTCGAGATCATGCTCGGCTACCAGCACCGCGGCGTCGAGCGACTGCTCGAAACAGTGAATCCCGGACGAGCGCTGCTCGTTGCGGAATCCATCGCGGGCGACACGGTGATCGGACACACCGGCGCCTACTGCGGCGCGATGGAAGCGCTGGCACGTTCGCGCAAGACGCCGCGCGCGCAGAGCATTCGTGGCATTGCGCTGGAGCTCGAGCGATTGGCCAATCACGTCGGTGACCTTGGCGCGATTGCCGGCGACGTCGCGTATCAGCCGGCGGCGGCGTTCTTCGGTCGCATGCGTGGGGAGTACCTCAATCTGCTCATGACGCTCTCGGGAAACCGGTACGGTCGCGGTCTCGTGCGGCCGGGAGGTGTTGGTTTCGATCTCCCCGCGGCGATGGCGAGCGAAATGCGCGGTCGGCTCGAACGACTCGTTGCTGAGCAGAATCAAGTCGCGGAGCTCATGTTCGGGAGCGCGTCGGTGCAAGGACGCCTCGAGGGTATCGGCGTTGTATCAGCCGAGCAGTGCATGGAGCGCGGATTCGTGGGTCCGGTCGCGCGTGCGTGCGACGTCGTGCGCGATGTGCGGCATGACCATCCGTACGGCATCTTCCGATTCGCCCACATTCCCGTCTCCATCGCTCGGGCGGGCGATGTCTATGCGCGCACGTTCGTGCGGTGGCTCGAGATCAAGCGTTCGCTCGAATTCGTCATCGATCAATTGGCGGCGTTGCCGAGAGGTGAGGCGCGTGCGTCGATGGGATCATTGCGTCCGGACGAACTCGTCGTCGCGTTGCAGGAAGGATGGCGCGGCGAGATCGCGCACGTGGTGATCACGGACGGAACGGGTGCCATCCGGCGGTACAAGGTGACCGATCCGTCATTCCACAACTGGACCGCGGTCGCCATCGCGCTGCCCGGCAACCAGATCTCCGATTTCCCGGTGTGCAACAAGAGCTTCAACCTCTCCTATGCGGGTCATGACCTGTAACGCTTCGGCACACGCACGTCGCGACGAGGAACGCCATGTTTGACCTGCTCCGCGCTCGTATGCGGCAAGGGATGCGCACGTCGTCGTTTCCGAACGGCGGCGCTGACTTCCCTGAGCGCTTCCGCGGACTGCCCGTGCTCGATCCGAATGCTGAAGCGCGACCCGAGCACCGCGAGCCAGCGTCGTCGGCGTTCGTCACGACGTCAGGCGACGGACAGCCCATGCTCGACATCGGCTCGTGTCTGTTCAGTCCGGAAGAGGCGGTTGATTGTGGAACCGCTGGTGCCGTGGTCTTCACGCGCGATCACCGGATGGCGAGTTCGACGCGCGAAGGTCTCATCTCTCCGACCGGCGAGGTGGAACTCGCACGCGCGCTCGATGCACGGATGCTTCAACTGTTCGGCCGCTCCCTGCGACTGCGCTCCGTGGTCGCCGGCAGTTGCGGTGGATGCGAAGCAGAACTGACCGCGCTCGGCAATGTCGTGTTCGACTTGAGCCGCTTCGGCATTCAGTTCGTGGCGTCGCCGCGACATGCCGACGGCGTCGTGATCACGGGTGCATTCAATCGCAACATGCGCGTCGCCCTCGAGAAAACGATCGAGGCGACGCCCGCGCCCAAGCTCATTATCGCGGTGGGTGCGTGCGCGATTTCCGGAGGACCGTTTCGAGGCAGTCCGGAGATCGAAGATGGCGTTCCGTCCGGAATCCACGTAGATCTCTACGTGCCTGGTTGCCCACCACATCCTTTGACGATGCTGGATGGACTCTTGCGGCTTCTCAACCGCTTGCCCGCGAGTGCGGCGGACGTGTCGTCTACATGAGGATCGACACTCAGGACGCCGCGACCAAGCTCGCGATCAAGCTCGCGACCGAGTCGATCATTCGCGACCTCGTGTCCGCAGTGAAGGCCGACCTCGGCAAGCTGGTCCTGCTGGAGCCCGACGGCAACGCCTTCTTTGCGTACGCTGGGATCGGGTGGAGCGACGATACGTTCGAGTCAGCGCGCATCCCCGTCTCGGATCGTTCGCTGGCCGGCTATGTCGTCGCGACGCGAGGCGCGGTCATCTTCGAGAATCTCCCGCAGTCCAAGCGCTTCCGGGATGCCGAACTGCTTTTGAAGCACGGCGTCGTCAGCAGCATCGGCGTCGCCGTTCGCCTCAATGACACCGCGGTCGGTGTGCTGAGTGTACATACGCGCGTTCAGCAGACGTTCACCAGTGAACAGATCACGCGGGTGGAGCACGCAGGGGAAGCGCTCGGCGAGTTGTTGGCGAAAGCGTGAACTGACGCTGAACGCGCTCGCGCGCCGCGGAATCCTGACGAGCGCGCGCGGTCCGGGCGGCGGCTATTCCCTGCGCTGTGTGCGGTGGAACGGGGGGAGCAACGGACGAAGGGCGTTGTCGGCCGACCATGACAACGCTCTGTGCCCTACGCGTTCATGTCGGGCGGCGTCAGCGGCCAGGTTTCGGTGTACGGTCTGCCGTCGGGACGGCTGTTCAAGGTCATTCCGGTGTTCTCGAGAATCCCGGAAACGGCTGGGGCTATACCGAAGCGTCGAAGCCCATGCTTCAGACGACGGGACGCTACTACTTTCAGGGCGACCCACATACATTGCTCGGAATGAACGGACATCTCAAGGTCGAAGACTGACGTGCAGAGCATGACAGCGGTTGCCGGCTATCCGCGCATCATCCAGGGAGGCATGGGCATCGGCGTCTCGAGCTGGGTGCTCGCGCGCGCGGTGTCGCGCCTGGGGCACCTCGGCGTCGTCTCCGGAACAGCGGTGGACACGGTGATGATTCGCCGCCTTCAGGACGGCGACGAGGGCGGTCACGTGCAACGCGCGATGCGCGAGTTTCCGATTACGGAAGTGTGCGAGCATCTACTGCGCCGCTACTACCTGGCGGCGGGACGGCGCGGCAGCACTCCGTACAAGGCGCTTCCCATGTTCAGGAAGTCGGTCACCCTCGTTCGCCAGCAGGTGACGATGATGGCGAACTTCGTGGAGGTCTGGCTCGCGAAGGAAGGCCATGATGGTGTCGTCGGCATCAACCTGCTGACCAAGGTGCAGATGCCCAATCTCCCGTCGCTCTATGGGGCGATGCTCGCGGGTGTGGACTATGTGCTCATGGGCGCCGGCATTCCTCGAGAGATTCCCGGTGCGCTCGACGCGCTCGCCGAGCACCGCCTCGCACGGCTCAAACTCGACGTGGAGGGCCCCGTTGAGGGCCCGTCTGGCAAGGAGCCCGACGAGCTCGTATTCGACCCTGGTGAGCATCTCGCTGCCCCCGAATCGCCACTCAGGCGTCCACGCTTCCTGCCGATCGTGTCCGCCAGCTCACTGGCCACAAACCTGGCACGCAAGGCGTCCGGCAGAGTGGACGGCTTCGTCGTGGAAGGTCCCACGGCGGGCGGACACAACGCGCCGCCGCGCGGCGAGCCGCGTTTCTCGAGTGAGGGAGAGCCGCTGTACGGGGAGCGCGACGTCGTGGATCTCGAGAAGATCAGAGAGCTGGGCTTGCCTTTCTGGCTCGCGGGAGGCGCCGGTACACCAGATGGTTTGCGTGCCGCGCTCTCTGCCGGCGCTGCTGGAGTGCAGGTGGGAACGCTGTTCGCGTACTGCGACGAATCGGGGCTTGCCCCGGAGCTCAAGACGCGCGTGCTCGCCGGCGTCGCCGCCGAGCAGGTACGCGTACGCACGGATCCGCGCGCGTCACCGACGGGTTATCCGTTCAAAGTCGTGGAGGTGGAGGGACTCGAGAATCAGGACGATCGGCGCGTGCGCAATTGCGATCTCGGATATCTCCGCGTGGCCTATCGCACGCCGGACGGCAAGCTCGGATATCGCTGCGCCGCTGAACCCGTCGACCAGTACGTCGCGAAAGGGGGCGACATCGCCGATACGGTCGGTCGTCGCTGCCTCTGCAATGCGTTGGAAGCGAATATCGGCCAGTCTCAGAATCGCGCCGAGGGCGACGAGCTTCCCCTGCTCACGAGCGGGGATGATCTCGTCTCATTGAATGCCTTCACGCAGGGACGCACCCACTACTCCGCGGCTGACGTGATCGCGTATCTCTGTTCACCACCAGCGCCAACCGCCGAGCGACGAGAGGGTTAGTCATCCCCCCTGCCCCGGCGCACCACGCTGGGGAACGATCAGCACGCTTCTGTGTCCGTCGCGCACGATATCCGTGCTCACACTGCCGAGCATCCACCGTTCGACGCGGTTGTGTCTCCCGCTGCCCGCCGCGATGAGGTCGATGTGCACACCATCCGCATACTCGAGCAGCACGTTGGCGACCGTGTGCGAGAGCTCGTGGTGCAGCACGACGTGATCGACCGACACGCCAGGGCGCGCCAGCTCTGCGGCGCAGCGCTCGAAGCCGGCCTTCACGCCGAGCTCGTGAATCACGCTTTCGCCGTCGCCGGGCAGATAGTCCATGGGCGGCGATACGTACGCGAGTACGATCGAGCCCTTTGCTCCCATGACGCCGCATGCCGCGCGCGCCGCTTCCTGACTCGCGACACTGAAGTCGAGAGCGGCGAGCACGCGCGTTGGCAGATCGGCTGCTTCCTGCGCCACGCCGAGCACCGGGCAGCCTGAGGTCTGCATCACGCTCAACACCGTCTCGTCGTGGATGGCTCGGTCCAAGCGGCCATGCCGACGAAGACCGAGGATGACGAGGGCAGCCCCGAGGCGCGTCGCCTCCTTCACGATCTCGCGCGCGGGAGTCCCGAGCAGCACGCGCACCGGCCAATCGCAGGGCTGCCCGATGGTCGATGCGATCGCCTCGCGGAGATCGCGCACCTGCCGCTCCTGGACCGCGTCACCAGTGGTGGCGTCGGCCATTGCGAGCCCGAGATCAAGAGAGGGCGGAATGGGCGCGGGGCGCGTGTCGATGACGCGCACCGCGTGGACGAGCGCGTGATGCCGTGCCGCGAGCGCAGGGGCCATGCGCGTCGCGGCCTGCGCCGCTGGCGATCCGTCAGTCGCCAGCAGTACCACGCGTCCTCTCAGTTCGAGCTGGTACGACTGTGGTGCACTTTCTGTCTTGGATGCGGACTTCGTTTCGCCCGGCACTGCACGCGTAGTCATGGGATCGCCTCCGTCAAGGATGAGAGCCGCTGCGGCGCGTGTATCGTTGCGCGTTGGTGGCTCCGCTGCCACTAGAGTAACATGGACGGGAGCCGCTGACGACCCGTCGCCCCTCGATGTCTACGGATCAACAGGTGCGGTGACCAGCCCCGCATCGCGGGCGAACCGGACATACTCCGCTCGATGTGAGAAGCCGAGCTTCACCGTGATACGCTGCTTGTAGGTGTCCACCGTCTTCGCCGTGATGCCCAGCCGCTCGCCGATCTCTGGCCCATTGTAGCCCGCCGCGGTGAGCTCCAGGACGGTGCGCTCACGCTGGCTCAGCAGAGCAAGGCGTCCACGCACGTCCGCGGCTCGCTCCGGCTGCGGAGACGAGGCGGCGAGCTCGCGCGCTACCTCCGGGCGCACGTACACGTCGCCGGCAGCCACGACGCGAATCGCCTCGGCAAGCTCACGCTCGGCGACGTGCTTGGACAGATAGCCCCGCGCACCGTCGGCGAGACAGGCGACCAGCTGCTCGCGTTCGTCGTCCATGCTGAGGATGAGAACCCGCACCTCGGGCGAGAAGCGCTGCAGCGCTCGCGTCGTCGACGCTCCGTCGCCATTGGGCATGTGGAGGTCCATGACGATGACCTCCGGATTCAACCGTCGCGCCAGGATGAGCGCTTCATCGCCGCCGGAGGCTTCGCCAACCACACAGATGTCCGGGCACGTGTGCAGCAGCGCCTTGAGCCCCGCGCGCACGATCGTGTGATCGTCAACGAGCATGATGCGAATGGGATTCTCTGAGACAATTGCTCCACGTCGCACGTAGGGCCGCTCGGAGAGCGCGCGTCCGACCTCCGCCAGCGTTCCGTGTGGAACTGGCGTGAGGGGTCGGTGAGCAGACTCGCCAGCGGTCATCGTGCGCTCCGTGTGAACCGGCGCATCCGTCGTGCGCCTCATGACTGCACGAATGATACGCTGCGGCGAGCCGGAAACAGTCGGAGAAAGTGTCGTTTTCCTGTCCCGACTATTCCCGACATTGTACGCGCGCGGCGCGCTGTCCTCCGTTGCCTGATAACGACGGCCACGCGCCGAGCCCATTCTCCCTGTGGGAGGCGATCTGCCTCAACCTCGAGCTCGGAGGACGCATGATGACGCATGCAACCATGTCCGGCACGTCGCCCGAGTATCGCACGGGCTCCGCCGTCCGGAACGGACCGGTGATCGTCGCCGCCGGCGGCCGCGAGGTCGCCGCAACCGTGCGCGCGGGAGCGCTCGTCGCACGGCGGCTAGGCCGCGAGATGACGATCCTCTCGGTGATCGAGCCGCTGCCCGCAAACATTTGGGACGACGACAATGCGCCCTTCGGCGGTACCTTATCCGAGGAGCGCGCCGTCGCGCTGCGGCACGACCTTGCGCGCGCGATCAATCCCGGCGGCGATGAGGCCGGCTGGCCGGTGGAGATCCTCGCCGGCGACGTGCCGCGCACCATCGCGCGCGTCGCCCACGAGCGACAGGTCCCGCTCATCGTGATGGGGATCGGCCGCCATCGCCCCATCGACCGGCTGCTCGGCGCCGACACCGTGCTGCGCACGGTCCGCGTCGCCGATTGTCCTGTGCTCGCCGTGGCGCACTCCTTCACCGACGCACCGGCAAGCGCGGCGGTTGGCGTCGACTTCAGCCGCTCGAGCGCGTATGCCGCACAATCGGCCGCGCAGCTCGTCGCGCCGGGTGCGACGCTCCATCTCGTTCACGTCTGGCAACCCTCCAACGCGGACAACAAGGCGCTCGCAAGAGATGACGATCTCTACCGGCGGCATCTGCCCGATCGCTTCCGGCGCTTCATCGCGTCGCTCGCGCTCCCTGCCACCCTCGACGTGAAGAGCGAGGTGCGTGAAGGCCATCCGGCCGAGCGGCTCGTCGACTTCGTCGACGCGCACCGCGTGGACTTCATCGCCGTGGGGCGGAACGGACGCGGTCCCGTGCTGCGACTGCTGGTAGGCGGCGTCACCGAACGCGTGCTCAGGAGCGCTGTGTGTTCGGTGCTCATCGCGCCGGATCGCCCGCTCAGCCAGTTCCAGCCCGCGCTGGCGCCCAATGGTAGCACTGAGGAGACGGTGGAACGAAGCGCGTGGGTGACGCACCTCGATGAGTTCGTCCGGCGCAATGCCGGCCGTGTCGTGGCGCTCGAGGTGAATGATCCCGAGCATGGCGTGATGTCGCAGGAGTGGGGCTACATCCTCTTCGGGACATCGTACCAGGAAGGAGGGCGCCTCGTTCTCATCGTACTGGGGGAGACGAACGGACGTCGCCAGCACGGCACACGATTCGTTTCCGACGCGGATCGCATTTCCATCGTGCGCGATGCGCGGGGCGCCGACCTGGCACTGCGCATCCAGCATGGATCCGGTGAGACAGTGCTCACGATCTTGCCACCTACGGTGCCGGCCTCTCACACATGTTTCGCGTCGTCAGAGCATTTTGGCACGTGACGCTCCGTTGTTCGCTTCCGCCGTCAGGAGGCCGACGCGAAGCGCGAATCGCACATAGGCCGGACGTCCGGCGAGCCCAAGCTTTTCGTTGATGCGCTGCTTGTACGTGTCCACGGTCTTCGCGCTGATCTGCATCTTTTCGCCAATCATCGAGCCGCTGTGCCCCTCGGCTACGAGACGCAGCACGTCGCGCTCGCGGTCGCTCAGCAGCGCGAGGCGGCGCCTTTCCTCGTCGCCAGGCGTGTTTTGCTGCACGCGTCCTGCAAGTACTCGCACCGCCGTCGGCTGGACGTACATGTCCCCATGCGCGAGCGCACGGATCGCATCCACCAGCTCCCGCGCCGCGGCGTTCTTCACGAGATACCCCGATGCGCCGGCGTCCAGAGCGGCGAGCAGATACTCCTCCTCGGCGTGCATCGTGAGCACGAGGACCTTCGCGGGCGATCCGGCAGACACGATCTGCCGCGTGGCGGAGATGCCGTCGAGTTGCCCCATGGACAGATCCATCACGATCACGTCCGCTGGCTCTCGCGCCGCGGCGGCAATGGCCTCCAGCCCGTTCGACGCTTCGGCGACGACAGAGATATCGCGGGCCGTGCCGAGGATGGCCCGCAGCCCTGCGCGTACGACTGCGTGATCGTCAGCGAGAATGATGCGGATCACGTCGCCAACCATGCGTGCCTCCGAGCGAGATGCGCCGACAACAGATTGCGTGGCGATGTCCGCCACCGCGAACCACTGGGTGCGCACTCATGCTATCCGGCCGATCGCCGCGCGAGTGTCCGGTCGTTGTACGGATCATCTGTCGGGAGTTGTCCCTTCGGCCGATCTGGAATCGCTCGTTTCCGGCTGACCGTCAATCAAATCCTCTGACGTCGGGAATACTCCCGACTCAGCGCCGCGGAAACTCCCCGAAAAATTCCTGTTTTCTCCCGGCGGTGGCGAGTCCTCGTCGACCCTATTCTCTCTCTCAGGCGGCGATGAACGCCGGCCCGATTCTGGAGATGACACAAGATGCGCTCTCTCGTTGCGCAGCCGCTGCCGTGGACTGGCGGACGACGCGGCGCCATCATCCTCATGGGGACGGACGGCACCGAGCGTTCGGACGGCGCACTTCGCGTCGCCGCGGCTCGTGCGGAAGCCACTGGCGCAACGCTCGAGCTGATGACCGTCATTCAGGCAGAGCCCATTCTCGCCGCCGACAACATCTACTTCGGTGACGCGGAGACGCTCAGGCGCCGGACGACGCGTCGCAAGGAAGTCGAAGCGCAGATTGCCCGCGTCCTCGGTCGCGACGCGATCCTCTCCGTTACCGTGCTCGATGGCAACCCGGCGTACGCCATCTCCCGCGTCGCGATCGAGCGGCATGCGTCGCTGATCGTCGTCGGGCTCGGTCGGCATCTCATCGCGCAACGGCTCTTCAGCGATGAGACCGCATTGCAGCTCGCGCGCATTGCGCGTGTTCCGGTTCTCGCGGTGCCGGGGGACGCCTGCACCGCGCCCCGACATGCGGTCGTTGCCATCGACTTCAGCGAGATCTCGACACGCGCCGCGCAGTCGGCCATCGAGGCCGTCTCTGACGACGGACGCGTGGAGCTCGTGCATGTGATGCCGCATGTTCATGAAGATGCATTTGCCGTGGAAGCGGAGGAGCCGTACGAACGATGGGCCGAAGAGCAGCTCGCCGCGGTTACCAAGCGGCTCGTGGTGCCCGAGGGAGTGGCGGTGACTCGCGTCGCACTGCGCGGACGACCGGCGTTCGCGCTGCTCGACTACGCCACGCACGTCGGCGCCGATCTCATAGCCACCGGAACCCACGGCCGCGGCTTCGTTGCGCGAACCCTTCTTGGCAGCGTCACCACCAAGTTGCTGCGCGGCGCCACCTGCACGCTGCTCACCGTCCCGCGCGATCCGTTGCCGGCGCGGGTTCCGTCCGAGACCGACATCTCCGCTGGCCAAGGGCTCGACGCGCCCCTTTCCTGGAGCCGGTTGCTCGCCGACTTCACGCGCCGGAACGCGGGCCGCCGAACGATTCTCGAAGTGGACGATCTCGAGATCGGAGCACAGGCGCAGGAGTACAACTACCCGCTCCTCGGTGCGTCGTACAGCGATCGTGATGGACGGCTGGACCTCATGCTCGGCGATCGCTTCGCCGGCGGACGGCATCTGTCGCGCAGCATGGGCAGTGTCGTCGCGGTCGACGTCCTCACCGATGGCGCCGGCCACGACGTCGCGCTGCGGGTGCAGCACGGAGCGAGTCAGACGCTCCTGACGTTCGCCGCATGAACGTCGCCAGACTGCTGGCGGCCATGCTCCTTCTCCGCGGACGGGCTGCTCAGTCGCGCGGTGTGGTGGCCATCGCCTCTTCGCTACCCTGACGCCGGTTATCGGTCCCGCAGCGAGACCAGCACGGGCGCCTCCGCCGACTTGCGCAGACGTGACAGCGCCCGCTCCTTGATCTGCCGGACGCGCTCGCGCGTGATGCCGAGGCGGGCGCCGATGCCTTCGAGCGTCAGTGGCTCGTTATCCCCGAAGCCGAAGTAGAGACGCAGCACTTGCTCGTCGCGAACTCTCAGGCGGCCCATCGCCTGCTCGACCGACGCGATGAGCGTGTCCTCGGCGAGCTCCTCTTCCTGCTCCGAGTTGAGCTCGGCCGGTAGATAGTCCAGCAACTTTCTCGTGTCGCCGGAGGCCAGCGGCGCATCGAGTGAAAGTGAGTCACGCGAGATGCGCATCGACGTCTCGACCTCATCCTCACTGATGTTCATCTCGGCGGCGATCTCATGCTGCGTGGGATCGCGACCGAGCTCCTGCCGCATGGCATTGGTGCGCCGCCGGATTCGATGGGAGGCACCGGCACGACCGAGCGGCACACGCACCGCACGTCCATGATAGGCGAGTGCCTGGAAGATGGCGCGCCGAATCCACCAGACGGCGTAGGAAATGAACTTGACGCCCTTGGTCCCGTCGAACTTCTCCGCGGCGCGAACGAGGCCCAGGTTGCCCTCGTTGATCAGGTCGGAGAGCGCGACTCCCTGATTCTGGAACTTCTTTGCGACCGACACGACGAAGCGAAGATTCGCGCAGACCAGGCGCTCCATCGCGTTCCTGTCTCCGGCACGCGCACGCTCCGAGAGCTCGAGCTCCTCGGCGTGGCTGAGCAGAGGGTACGCGCCGATGTCGCACAGATAGCAGCTGAGTAGATCGCTGGTGTGCGAGCCTTTCGGCGGGCGAGCGGCTGAGAAACGCATGACGCACCTCGTGACATGTTGCGGACGTACTCGCATCGTGACACGTGATGTTAGTCAGTCCCGAAGAGGCTAGCCGTCAGAGGGTGCCCGCGATCTTTGTGGGGATGTTCCCCACGAGCGGCTGAACGCCCCCGATTCCGTTCACCGCTCGTGAGATGGGTCCACGATCAGGTGCGGCTGCTCGCGGTTGGGGGGCGATAGAGTAGCACCGGCAATCCACTCGCGCGCAGGACCTTGTCGGCCATGCTGCCGATCGCGAGGCGCGACGCCCCGCGGCCATGCGTGGACATCGCGACCAGGTCCGCTCCGTGCGCACGCGAGAAATCGAGCAGAGCCTGAGCCACGCGATCGGCCACGACCACGTGCTGTTCGACGTCGGCGCATCCCCGCTCCGCGAGCATGCGCGCAACCTCCGCCAACTGGTGCCTTGCCTCATCGACGACACTCGCCGTTGCCGCGTCATCCGGCATAAGCGAGGGATAGATGAATGCAGTCGGCGAGTCAGACGTGATGAACGGTACCGGCCGAACGACGCGCAGCAGCATGATCGGCGCACTGCTACAGCGCGCGAGCGCTGAGGCCGCTTCGAGAACACCAAGCGCCTCCGCCGAGCCGTCCAGGAGCAGTAGCATCTTGTGGAACAGCTCGCGCGGAGTCAGCCGCGGCGATGGTTCCTTCACCGGGCGCAGCAGGAGAACGGGAATCGCCGAATGGCGGATGACACCGTCGGCGACGCTCCCCAGCCACGCGCGGCTGAGCCCTGTCCGGCCGTGCGACGTCATGACGATGAGGTCGGCATCGACCTCGCGCGCACGCGTGCTGATGCTCCCGACCACGTCACCGCGAAGGACGGCGTGTGTGGTGGACACGGAAGCCCCACTCGCGAGCTCATTGGCGATATCGCGCACGTAGTGTTCCTCGTCCTGCAACTGGCTCGCGGTCCATGTGGGCTCATCGCCACTGTTGGAGAACTGCTCCACCTCGTGCACCAGCACCACGTCGACTCCGGCGTGACACGCGCGTGCGATGCTGCTCGCGTGACCTACCGCCTGCTCGGCGAGAGAAGAGCGATCGAGTGGAACTAGCAGCTTCGTGAACATGGATCCCTCCGGATCATGAAAGTCGAGAAGAGCGCCGCCCCGAGCATGATCGCCGTCGCGACGCCAAGCAGCCTTACCGGATCGAGGCGCAGTCGCACGCCGAGGACGAGCGCCAGCAGCACGATGAACACTGCCTGCGACAGCGCACGGTGCGGAATCGGACAATGGGGGCATACGACGAAGTTCACGGGAACGGGAGGGGTGCGCGCTTACGCCACCGGATCGGGCGGTGATCACGCTCGTGCACTCCCGGCTCTTGGTAGGTGGGCGTCATGCATCGATCGCGCCCAGTTACGTGCGCTGGCCGCATTTCCCCGACAACACTCGCGCCGACGCGTGACGGGAGATCGCCCAACGGACTCGCCGAGATTCCCGACTGACAAGGACTGCCCTCGAGTGCAGACTGACAGTCATACTCACATTGGAGCAATCGATGTCGGCACCCCCCATCGTCCAGGAGCCGCGCGGCACCAGCGGTCGCCTCGACGTCATCTACGAGAGGCGTGCGGTCCGCGCCTACAAGCCCGACGCCATTGACGAACGGCGCCTTCGTGCGCTGCTCGATGCGGCGGTCCACGCGCCCACGGCCATGCATCAGGAGCCGTGGCAGTTCATTGTCGTGCAGAACCGCGCGCTCCTCAAGCGCGTCTCCGATCAGGCAAAGGAGATTGCCAGAGCGGCCGCGGGGCACCTCGGCAACCTGCTCAAACCGCCCGGTGCGGCTGGCGATGGCATCAGTTCGCCGCTCGCCGACCCGGAGTTCAACATCTTCTATGACGCGGGCACGCTCGTCGTCATCTGCGCGCGCCCGACGAATGAGTTTGTCGCCGCCGACTGCTGGCTTGCGGCGGAGAACCTGATGCTTGCGGCCAAGGCGGACGGGCTGGGCACATGCTGCATTGGATTTGCGGTGCAAGCCCTCAATACTTCCGAAGCGAAGTCAGAGCTCGGAATTCCGGCAGACGTTCACGCGTTCGCGCCGATCATTGTCGGCGTGCCGCGCGCCGAGACACTCCCGGCTCCCCGCAAGTCACCGGTCGTGCTCAACTGGGTTCGCTGATTCGCGCGGTGGGCAATTGTAAATGGCCGGCGCGCCGAACGCCGGACTCGCGGAACGTTGGCGACGTTGCGGAGAGGCGTGCGGGAATCGCCGCGACGTCCGCGCAGTCCTGTCCACCACCCGCGACCACGACGATACGCACGCGCGCGTCCACGGCGACGGCACCAT
Organism: Gemmatimonadaceae bacterium; assembly: GCA_036508915.1. Classification (GTDB taxonomy): domain Bacteria; phylum Gemmatimonadota; class Gemmatimonadetes; order Gemmatimonadales; family Gemmatimonadaceae; genus AG11. The sequence goes on along the minus strand of DATCGM010000152.1, from coordinate 10,347 downwards.
CCGGGAAGGCCAGCAGCGGATTCACGTCCAGCTCGAGAATCGCGGGAAAGTCCACGGCGAGCTGGCCCACGCGGCGCAGCACCGTGGCGAGCGCTTGACGATCCGCCGGCGCCTCGCCGCGGATTCCGTCGAGGATGCTCGCGCCACGAATCCCGCCGAGCATCTCCATCGCCTGCTCCTCGTCGATCGGCGGGATGCGAAACACGACGTCGCCTAGCGCCTCGACAAGGATTCCACCGAGCCCGAACATCAGCAGCGGACCGAACTCCGGATCGCGCGTCATGCCGGCGATCGTCTCGCGGCCGTGCGGCACCATGCGCTGCACGAGCACGCCGGTGAGCCGCGCGTTCGGCTGCGCGGCGCGCACGCGCGCGAGAATCTGACGATACGCGGCCTTCGCCTCACCCTCCCCGGTGATCCCCACACGCACACCGCCGACGTCGGTCTTGTGCGTGATGTCCGGCGAAACAATCTTGAGCGCGACGGGCCCGCCGATGTCTCGCACCGCGGCAACGAGCGATGCCTCGTCGGACGCGAGCACTGCTTCCGCCACCGGAATCCGATAGGCACGCAGCAACTGCAGCGCCTCGATCTCGGTGAGCTTCTCGCGCCCCTCCTTCTGCGCCCGCTCGATGATCCCGGCGGCTGCGGCACCGTCCACGTCCAGTGGCACCGGGTTGCTGCGCGGACGCTGCATCCATTCACGCTGCTTGTTCAGCGCATTCAGCGCGCGCGCCGCTGATTCCGGAAAAATGTAGGCGGGAATCCCGGCCGCATGCAGCTCAGCTCGCCCGTACGGAAGTCCTTTGCGTCCCATGAGCACGGCGAGCACCGTCTTCGACGGGCACTCTTCACTGGCGGTGCTGATCGCTGTCGCGATGTCTTCCTGCCGGACCGCGAAGGGCGGCACGAAGATGGGCACCACCGCATCGATGTTCGGATCGGCGAGCACGGCCCGCATCGCCGCCGCGTACCCGCTCGGCGTGGCGGACGCAATCATGTCGAGCGGATTCCCTATGGACGCCTCGGCCGGGAACAGAGGAGCGAGCGCGGCGATCGTGTCCGGCGCGAGCTCAGCGAGGTCGAGCCCGCACGTCTCCATCGCGTCGGCGGCGAGGATGCCCGGTCCGCCGGCGTTGGTGATCACGGCCGTTCGCCGCGACTTCGGTATCGCGCGCGCCTCGAACGCCATCGCCATGTCGAACAGCTCCTCGATCGACCCGGCGCGCAGCACCCCCGCCTGTGTGAGCAGCGCGTCTACGGCGTGGTCGCTCGCCGCGAGCGCGCCGGTGTGCGACGACGCGGCGCGCGCACCAGCACGCGACCGGCCCGACTTCACGACGATGATCGGTTTGGTCTTCGTCACGCGCGATACGATCTCGAGGAACCGCGTCGGGTTCCCGAAGCTCTCGACGTACATGAGAATGACACGCACCAATGGATCATTCTCCCACGCGACGAGCAGATCGTTGCCGCTCACGTCCGGCTTGTTGCCCACGGACACGAACTGCGAGATGCCGATGCCGTACTCGCGCGCATGGTCGAGCACGCTCACTCCGAGCGCACCCGACTGCGACACGAACGCCGAGTGGCCGAACGGCGGCATGCCCAGCGCAAAGGTCGCGTTCATCGAGACCGCCGGGTCGGCGTTCATCACACCCATGCAATTGGGGCCCACCATGCGCATGCGATAGCGGCGCACGATGTCCATGAGCTCACGCTCTAGTGCCGCTCCCTCCGCACCGATCTCCTTGAAGCCCGCGGAGATCACGACGAGGGCCTTCACCCCCGCCTTGCCACAATCTTCCGCAACGCCGATCACGCGATCCTTCGGCACGACCACGACCGCCATGTCGAGCGCATCGGGGACATCGGACACCGACGCGTACGCTCGGACCGAGCAGACCGCGTGCGCGTGGGGATTCACCGGGTACACCGCGCCGGTGAATCCCTGCGCGAGCAGATTGGCCAGGATCTGGTGACCAATCGAGCCGGGCGCGCGCGACGCTCCGACGACGGCGATCGTCCTCGGAGCGAGAATGCATGCGAGATCCCGCGCTTCAGTCATGATATCCTTTCGGTGGTGTCAGCGAAGCGGCAGAAAGATGCGCGTCACCAACTCCGGCTCCGGCGTCGTCGCCGGATCCCCCACGTACTCTTCCCACATCGGGCGGTAGCGCGCCCAATCGGCTTGCGTCCTGATCGCCCCCTTTCCGCGCAGCCATGCCTCGATCTGCGTGTAGGTGTCGCGGAGCGTCTGGTACGAGCCGCGATGTATGATGCGCAATGCCTGCTGCTCGGGTATCGACGCGACCTTCACGCCTTCCTGCTCCAGGACCTCCGTGGGCGCGTTCAGAATGGGAATCGCCGCCGTGAAACGCGTGCCGGAGCCGTCCCACGATTGATAGATCGCGCGCGGCGAGCCAGCGGCCACCAGATTGTGGCCCTGTATCACGTTCATCAGCGTCGAGAAGGCCTTCCCCATGGCAGCGGTCATCGCGCCAGGCCCGGGACCGGCGGACACCTCGAGCTCGAGTACGAGCGCGGGTGGCAGCGTCATTTCACGCACGTCGAGTGCAGTACTGGTCGTCGCAGATGTCGTCGTCGCAGATGTCGTCGTCATGGCATGCCTCCATCTTCAAAGTGTGCGCGCGGACCGATAGCCCGATGTATGGCGCATCAGGCCCCACCCCGCTATTGCGGCGAGCATCGCGTACATCGCGAGTCCATACACACAGGCGGGATAGCCGAAGATCGTGCCGGCCGCGCCCGGTGACGGACAGCTCGCCGCCGTTCCGAATACCTCGCGATACGTCAGCGTCCCCGAAAATGTCATGCCGCAGAGGCTGATGAAGAGAATGGCCCACAGGATCCCGCGGAGCCACTGTAGCTCAGTGTGCTGTTCTGACATCGGCGCCTCCAGTGAAGAGCGTGTGTCCACCGCTCCAAGATTAGTGCATCTACAGCCGTCGTCTGTCCGTATTTGCTCGCGTCGGGCGTCAGGCGTTCTCCCCTTTCTGCCGTTCGCGCCCTCTCTGGGGCTGCGGCCGCTGCCGGGGGCATTCCTCGCCTATCTGGTCGGCGTGACTGTCGCCTACCTCGCGCTCGTGGAAGCCGTGAAGAGACGTACGCTGACACGCATCCTGGGTTGACCCGCAGGATCAGTCGGCGCGCCCGTCATCGTAGAACGCAGTGACGAACCAGGGAAAGAGCTCCGCGTACACCAGCGCCTCTATGCGCGCCCCATCGCGAGCTGCATTGAGAGACGGCGCCCATCCGCCTCCACCATGGCCGTTGAGCAGCGTCTTGAGTGCGATCACGGCACGCTCGGGCGGAAGCCCCTGCCTGCGCTCCGTGGCGGCGAACTCTCTGGCGGCCGCATGAAGTGCGATCATCGCCTCACTGGAAGGATCGTGGATCGCGGCCTCGAACGCGCGTAACAGGCGCTGCCAGACGTCCGCGTCAGAGGAGGGAAACAACTCCCTGCCCAGTCCTTCGCCCACTCTCACCTCGGAGCTCACGTACATGCTCACGTCCCGTGTAGGAACCGCTACATCGCCCCGCCCGCGAATCCTCACGCCGCCGTGACACAGCGGCGCCACCATTCACGGTGCAGTCACAGCTATTCGCCGTCTGTCAGGCATTCACGGACGGCGGCTTCCTCCGCTCCGCTGGCATGCGCGCTGATACCTGCGACAGGCCGCGGCGGCGCAACCGGCAGTCGCAGCGTTCGCGCGAGCGCCGCGTCATGGCCGTACAGATCGGGATAGAAGAACGGAACCCCCGCGTCGTCGCTGGCCACCGTCGCGTAGAGGATGTAGACGGGCAGCGGCCGGTCGAGTGTCACGCGCAGCAGCTGTTCCCCCTCGCCCATCGATGCCGCGATGCGCGTGCTGTCCCACCCGCTCTGTCCCTTCAGCACGAACTCGGCGAGCCGCGCGGGAGCGCTGGTGCGGATGCAACCGTGGCTGAAGTCGCGGCGCGTGAGCGCGAACAGCGATTGCGCCGGCGTGCCGTGGAGGTAGACGTTGAACTCGTTCGGAAACACGAACTTCACCGGGCCGAGCGCGTTGCGCGGACCTGGGCGCTGCCGGAGTCGCAGCGTGCCCGCCGTCACCCGATCGAGGTTGGCGACGGTCATGGGATAGACTGTCGCGCCCTCGTCGCCCCCGCGCACGATCTCCAGTCCCTCACGCTCAGCGTAGCCCGGGTCGCGGCGGAGGCGCGGAATCTCTTCACGTCGCGCGATGGATGGAGGCACGTCCCAGTACGGGTGAAAGATGACGTATCGTATCGTGCCGGTGAACACCGGGGTATGACGGCGGCCGTACGCGCTGCCGACGATGACGTCCATCCGCTCCACCGGCCGCTCGCCCGACGTCTCCCGGTTGAACGCATACAGCCGGAACGCGGGAATGTTCACGACGATGAGCCGCGACGTCGTGATGTCAGGCAACCAACGCCAACGCTCCATCGCCAGCTCGATCTGCGTCACGCGGTGCGAGAGCGGCATCCGCAGCGCTTGCAGCGTTGCCGAACCGATCACGCCATCCTGCGCCAACCCATGACGACGCTGGAACTTCTTCAGCCCATCCACCACCGCGCCGCCGAACGTGTCCGACACTGCGCGCACCGGTCGCACCGCGGTTGCGGGGAGATCGCCCAGCGCCACAAGGAGCCGCTGGAGCACCGCCGTGCCGGCCCACGGCTGCCCCGGCTGTATGCTTCCACGCGTGGCGGGCAGGTCGGAGAGCGTGGAGTCGGGCGCGAGCGCGCGGTAGACGGCGAGCAAATGTACGAGTGCACGATACCGCGCATAGCGTGGCTCGAGCGCATCGATCGAAGCGTGTACGTCGCGCGAGCGGCTCAACGACGAGACGAGCGGAGCAAGGTCGTGCCGCAGATGAGGAACCTGGAGCGCAAAGCCAAGCGAACGCGGATCGGCGCGTCCGCGATGCGCGTGGTCCATGAACCGCATCGCCGAGAGCGACATCGCTGCGTCGAAACGCAGGACACCCTCCTCGGTCAGTGAGTCTCCGAAGCCCATCCCGCCCGTCGCGACCCGCTGTGCGAGAAACTCAACGTCGTAGTCCGAAGCGCGAAGCCCGCGTGCCTCTGCGGCAGCGAGCTCACCGAGTAGCGCTTCGGCCTGTTGCGTGAGCCGCGAGCCGCTCAGCCAGAGCAGCTGCGCACCGCTGTCACCATACAGCCGCAGCAGCGCCGGCCGATAGCGCGCCAGGTCACCGTGCTGCGCGCCGGCAATGTCGCCCGCAACGATCGCGCGGCGCAGCGCCAGCACAGCCGCATGCGCCGTCGGCGCCTGGGCGGCTGATCGTGCGGACACGGCCAGCAGAAGCACCGTGCCGACGAGCGTGATGGCGGCCATGCGCCTCTGCGCCGCCTGTCTCTTCAGGACGATCGCCACGAGGGATTGCCTCCGTCGCGCGGCACGTTCACTTCCCGCCTCGCCACGGCGCGCGCGACATCCGATGTCGAGAGAATCCCCGCGAGATGCCCCCGCTCGAGGACCAGCAGGCGATGCACACCCGCCTTCCACATATACTGCGCCGCCTCGGTCACCAGCGCATGCGGCGGCAGCGAGCAGATCTCGCACGTCATCACCTCACTGACGGTATGCTCGCCGAAGAGGTCCGCCGGCAGCGTGTCGTCCATCACGAACGGCTCGGCATCGTCCGTCTCGCTCGCGAGCGGCCAATCCGTGAAGACGAGAGACGCAGCTTCATCGTCGTACTCCGCCGGCATCCGCTCTCCACTCTCGACAGCGGGACGATCATCGCTCGGCGATCGCACACCATCATTCGATGCCACGAACTCGAGCAAGTCGGTCGCGGACACCACTCCGACGATGCTGTGCCCCGCGAGGACCGGCGCGCCACTGATGTGATGGCGAGCGAAGAGATCGGCGGCTTCTCGAAGAGTCGTCTCCGGCGTCACGGTGAGTACGTCGTGCGTCATCACATCGCGGATCTGTAGCATACGCCCTCCTTCTGGCTCTCGTCCGGAGCGACCTGTCCTTGTGTCTCCTGACGGTACCTGTGTGTCGCGCGTCGCGCAGTCCGTGAACCGCGCTACACCGCGTCGGGAATAGTTCGCGACGTGCCCAAGGATGATTCGCTGGTGGGCTGGTACGAGAACGCCTGGGGTTCGCGCGTCTCGGGCAGCAGACGCGACGCTGCATCCTGCGGCTGTGACCAGGAGAACGTGGCCAATGACGAATCCCGACGATCGCTGAGTCAACTCCGCGGCGCTCCACCATTCGCATCGGTCGTCCCGTACTCTGCCTCATAGAGCGAGTACAGTTCGAAACAGTACGTCAGCGCCAGGGGGCCGAGCAGCAGACCGAAAATCCCCAGCAGCTTCACTCCGGCGAACGCACCGAGCAGCGATGTCATCGGGTGCATTCCCGACACGCGGCGGTAGATGATGGGCAGGATGAGGTTGTCCACGTTCGAGGAGATGACGAAGCCGATGATCCCGAGCGTGATCGCCGGCCCCATGCGCCCGTCCAGGAACAGCACGGCCACTCCTGGTACCCAGATGAGAGCGCTGCCGAAGATCGGCAGGATGGAGACCACCCCCGTCACGACTCCCCAGAAGAATGGGTTCGGCAGTCCGACGAGCAGGAATCCGAGCCCCACCGTGAGTCCCTGACTCAGCGCGGTGGCAACGATGCTCAGCAGAGCGGCGCGCGTGATCGATGTGAAGCGCTCCGCCAGGCGATCCGCGCCGGACGACGAGAAGGGAATGAGCCGCCGTGCACGGCGCCACAGCGCGGGGCCCGCCGGTAGCAGGTAATAGAAGCCCAACAGGCCAATCAGCAGATTCAGCACGACACGCGTCACACCGCCTGCCGCGGCGATCGCCCGACTCGAACCCCACGCAACGAGGGTTTTCCCCGCCTCGGTGATTTGCACCCCGACGTCCACCGGCCCGACATGAAGCGCCGCGAGCCGTGCGAACGCGGTGCTCTCCAGTGTGCGTTGCAGCGCGATGGGTGCTTGCTGGATCGCCGCGGCCAGCAGCAACAGCGCCGGCGCGGCCAGGAGGAGGAACGAGCCGATCGTCAACAGCAGAGCCGAGGTGCGTTCACCCACCTTCGGCGCCAGGACGCGATGGGCCGGCGTCGCGATCACGCACAGCACGGCGGCGCCAAGCAGCCCGGAGAGAAAGGGCAAACACGCCCACGCGACTCCCAGCGCCAGCGCCGCCAGCGCGATGCGGGCGCGTCCCGCCCCGTCGTGAGGTGGCAGGGATGGCTGCTCTCCAACGATGACGGAAGAGGTCGAAGGGGCTTGCGTGCTGATCAACTTTGCGTCCGTCGAAAAAGAAGACAAGGAAACGGTGGCCTTGCGACTGCGCGAGGGCTGTCAGGCAAATAGCGACGCCACCGTCTGGCGCGTCGCGGTGACGGCGTCCATCTTCGAGACGAACGCGTCAGTGAGCGGCAGCAGCAGGACGGATGAGGCGTACCGCGCCCCGCGAAGCTGGCGCAGAAAGGTGGCCACCCCGCTGGGATATTGCAGCGTGGGGACGTAGACGTTCAGATACATTCTGTCGATGCCTTCCAGTTACGCGCCGTCTGAGCAACGATGAAGATCCTCGTCACTGGTGCCACCGGGTACGTCGGCGGACGCCTCGTTCCGCGCCTCCTCACCATCGGGCATCAGATCGTCTGCCTCGCACGGGATCCTTCGCACATTTCCGGACGGGGCTGGGAGCGGGTCGACGTCCGCCGAGGAGACGCACTCGATGCAGGAAGCCTCCTCCCGGCGATGGAGGGGGTGGACGTCGCGTACTACCTCATCCACTCGATGACGCAGGGCGAGGGGAAATTCGAGGACCGCGATCGCATGGCCGCCGAGCATTTCGGCATGGCCGCGAGCGCGGCCGGTGTGCATCGAATCATTTACCTCGGCGGGCTTGGCAAGGCCGACGAAGCGCTCTCTCCCCATCTCGCGTCCCGGCATGAAGTCGGCCGCATCTTGCGTTCGTCCGGCGTGCCGGTCACGGAGTTCCGCGCCGCGGTGATTGTGGGCTCGGGGAGCATCTCGTTCGAGATCATTCGGTACCTCATCGAGGGGCTCCCCATGATGTTCACGCCGCGATGGATGGAGACGCGCTGCCAGCCGATCGCGATCGCGAACGTGCTCGACTATCTGACGCTCGCGCTGCAGGAGCCGGGTTCGGTGGGGCGCACGCTGGAGATCGGCGGTCCAGACGTGCTGTCGTACCGCGAAATGATGCTGGGCTACGCCTCAGCGCGAAAACTCCGGCGACTTCTGGTGCCGCTCCCGGTGCTGACGCCGCGACTGTCGTCGCTGTTCCTCCATATGATCACCCCGATCCCTGCGCCGATTTCACGCGCGCTCATCGAAGGCATGCGCAATGAAGTCGTGGTGCACGATCACTCGGCGGAAGAGTTGTTCGCGGTGGCACTCATCCCGTACCACGAGGCGGTTCGGCGCGCGCTGCAGCGCATTCAATCGGGCGGCGTCGAGACCTACTGGACCGGTGCGCGGACTGGACTCCAGCCGGGCGTCACACTCAAGGTGACCGAAGGCATGATTCTCGACGAACGCCGCGTCGAATCGGCAGCCAGCGCCGCCGAGCTGTTCGCGACGTTCTCCGGGATCGGCGGTGAACGCGGCTGGTTCTACGGCGAATGGGGATGGAAGCTGCGCGGGGCGATGGATCGGCTCGTGGGAGGCGTCGGATTGCGACGTGGACGACGCAACCCCGACGAGTTGCGTCCGGGTGATGCGCTCGACTTCTGGCGAGTGGAGGCAGTGGACCCTGGACGCCTCGTCCGGCTGCGCGCCGAAATGAAAGTCCCCGGCCGTGCGTGGCTGCAATTCGAAGCCTCGAATATGCCCGGCGGCGGCGCGCTACTCGTGCAGACGGCGTTCTTCGAACCGTACGGCTTCCTCGGCCTGGTCTATTGGTATCTGCTCCATCCCATCCACGAACTGTTCTTCTCCGGGATGTCGCGCGCAATCGCGCGCCGCGCGGAGCGCGCGGGCACGAAACCGCAACGTTCGTAGATCGCTCCCGCGCTTCCTCGGCCCCGGAAACGGGGTCGCCAGGACACTCCCCCTTGTGGGGGAAATGACTACATTGGTTGAGGCAGCCTCCTGACGGTACGTCCAGCTTTTTGGGCGTAGGATCCTGAGCAGCACGGCGAGCCATCGACTCGCGCGGCGCCAGTCCGGCGGCCAGTGGGCGCGCCTCTCAGCCAATCGTACCCAGACGCACCCGACGGACTAGAATGAATGCAGAGTCATCCCTCGCGATAGACGCCCAGGGAATTGCGCGTCGGTTCGGCGCCCGCTGGTACCTGCGTGGAGTGTCACTACAGGTCCGGCCCGGCGAGGTTGTCGGGTTGGCGGGTGCCAATGGGAGCGGCAAGACCACCTTTCTGCGCGTCCTCGCAACCCTGCTCCAGCCAAACGCCGGCGCGGCTTGGGTTTACGGACACGACGTCACGCGGGCTGCGGATGATGTGCGCCGGCACGTGGGTTTCCTCGCGCACACAGCCGGGCTGTACGAAGACCTGACGGCGCTCGAGAATCTGCGGTTTGCCGCGGAGATGTTGGGCCGATCGCCCGACGGTCTTGAGGCGTCGCTCGATCGGGTCGGCCTCGCCCACGTCGCAGCCAATCGGGTGCGCGGCTTTTCCGCCGGCATGCAGCGCCGATTGGCGCTCGCGCGCTTGATGCTCGTGCGCCCGCGGTTGCTCCTCCTCGACGAACCCTACGCCAACCTCGACGCGGCCGGCATCGACATCATGAATGCAGTCATTGCGGAGGTGCGGAACGCCGGCGGCGCGGCGCTCCTCGTCCTTCACGAACTCGCTCCGGCGGCGGGCATGCTCGATCGCGTGCTGACGCTCGTCGATGGCCGCATCGCCGCCGAGGAACATGGACCGGCCGCGAACGCCCCGACAGCGAGTGCGCCGGCGCTCGCCTCGGCCGCTGGAGCACGCTGATGGCCTGGCGAGAGGACTTGCGCCGCGTCCGTGTGATCGCGTGGAAAGACATCACGACGGAGCGTCGCTCGAAAGCCGGCTTCAACAGCGTCGTGGCGCTGGCGGTAACGATACTCGTGCTCTTTGGCTTTGCGCTTGGACCAGAGGCCCAAGCGTTGCGCGACGCCGCAGCCGGGGCGATGTGGCTCGCCGCCCTCTTTGCCGGAGTCCTTGCGTTCAATCGTTCATTTCAGGTCGAGCTCGAAAGCGGCGCCATCGAGCCTCTGTTGCTGTATCCCGGCTCGCGCTGGACAATCCTCGCCGGTAAGCTCCTGGCGAATGCGCTGTTCGTGGGGCTCATG
>DATCGM010000151.1:0-2498 GCA_036508915.1 Gemmatimonadaceae bacterium | reverse complement strand
TGATCACAATCTCGCGCCGAAGCGCCGCAAGGAGACCGTAATGCACCTCCACACGCCGAGCGGCAAATACCGGATGCTTCAGGCTGTCGATGAGTTGAACATTCGTGAGCGTGGCGCCGGAGAGCAGATTGCCGCGGAGCCTGGCGACAGAGAGCTCTCCGGTGAGACGCTGATTCGCCTGCGACACGAGAATGCGGCGAACGCGCTCATTTCCCCATGGTGTGATAGCGAGGACGAGCACGACGATCGCTCCGACCAGCACAGGGCCGACGACGAATGCCAGGAGCGCCTTCACGGCGCGCCGCGTGCGACCGGACTCCGGCTGCGTTTCCGGCGTTGGAGTCGAAGACATCAGAACGCCTGACCCATCGCGAAGTGAACGACCAATCGGCGCGCAATCGAGCGCAACGCGCCGGGCGACGGATCGATGGGCGAGTAACTTTTCTCGCGCGCCAGGCGCACGATGCGATCGCCTCCCTGCGAGTCGGTGACGGCCACGACGACTGGCAGCAACTCCGCGCCGACCGGGCGAAGTCCGATGTCGAGGCGAAGCACGCCAAGTGGTGAGTGATAACGGAATCCGCCGCCGGGCGTGATCGCACCCTTTCCATGTGCTGGTGACGCGAGCCCTGCGGTGCCGACGTACGCTCCGTCGAGGAAGAGCACGGCGCCGAGTGCCTTCAGCACTGGCAGTCGCAGCTCGGCGCTACCTTCCAACACGCTGCTTCCGCCAATCGGGCGAGGGAACAACTGATCGTTCGGTACCGACGACGGATCGCACTGCCCGCTTGCAATTGATGCATCAGTGCATCCAACTGCAATCAAGGATGCGCGCCGCGCCTGGAGCACCGTGGGCCCGAGCTCATTCTCGGCGAAGCCGCGCACGGACTGCATGCCGCCAGCGTAGAAGCGCGCGCGCGGATGCAGAATGCCGTCGCCGTCGCCAGCGATGCCGAGCGCCGCACGGTCGCTCGCGAGCGGGTGGACGTAGCCGGCTCGTCCGTGCAGGGCGAACACTTTCAGTGGCTGGTCCACTCCCGCAGCCACTTTGTGAGTGCCAAAGGAGTGGTACAGCGACGCGTCGGCAGCGACGCGATTGTGTGCGAAGGTCGACCCAGTCGCCCGCGACGCATGCTCCGCGTCGACTACGGCGGTATAACCGCGGGTGGGAACCTCGAGGTCGTCGGAGCGATCGATCCATGCGCTCACGCCAACCGGTGCAAGACGCTGCCGGCGCGTGAGCGCGTCCCGCGTGGCTGCATCACATATCCCATAGCCCGCGCAGAAATAGACGGCGCTGCCCTGTACCTGGGTCGTCTCCATGCGGTAGTTGATCCCAACCGGTGCGCGAGGCGAGAGCTCGTGCACGAGTCCCAGCGTGGCGCCCGCATCTTCGTCAATGACGACGTTCGCAAGCGATCGCCGTCCCGCGAATGCCGTGAGCGCGACCGAGGTGCGCGCACCGGCGATCCACGGCTGCGTGAGAGTGAGCGACGCCTGATACGTCGGGCGAAGGAATCCTTGGCGATCTCCGGTGATGTCGGTCGGGAGCGCGCGCTGAAAGATCGCACGACCGTCGAGCTGCTCACCGAGCAGGTTGCCCGCGGCCGCGTGGAGAGAGAGCCAGCGTCCGGCGCCGAGATCGTTGTGACGTAGTTCGACGGCCGCCTGGCCAAACTCGATCGTGTTGAAGCCGACGGTCAGTGACGCGTGGTGCGGCGCAGTCTCGGCGATGGCCATCGTGATTGTCTTGACGCTGTCTCCCGCGACTGGCGTGATCACCAGCGCGCGAGCAATCGCCGGTGACTGGAAGAGTCTGCGCTGACTCTCGAGCACCGCGTCGCGCGTGTAGAGCGTACCCGGCTGGAGCAGCACACCGCGTCGAAGGGTCTCATCGCTGAGATACTTGTTTCCCTCGAACTCGACCTTGCCGACGCGTGTGATCCAACGGGGATCGATGTCGATGCGCACGGGAGCGAGATGCGATGCATCGGGACGCGGCACCGAGGTGTCGATGCGTGCGTCGCCGTAGCCTTTGTTCCAAACCGCGGCGCGCAGACGCGTCAGCGTTGTGTCCAGCGCGACAAGGTTTAGCGGTTCGCCTTCATGCAACGTGACCGCGTCCGCCAGCTCGAGCGGTGAGAGCACCGGCGCACGCTGCGTGACGCTCAGCGTCGCGATACGTGTCGGCTCGCCTTCGACGATGCGGAATTCCACCGCCGAGCCACGCGCCTGCGGCGTGAGCATCGTGTCCACCTGCGCTTCGCGGTATCCGCGGCGCCAGAAGTAGACGCGCAGCACGGTGATGTCTTCGCCGAGTGCGGCTGACGTCGTGCGCCGGCGATCGGTGAAGAGCTGTGACGGCGTGAGCTTGCACACCGGGATCAGAAAGGGCAGCCGGCACGGCGACGCCCGTGTGAAGATCAGCGGCTTGAGATCGTCGGTGGAGACGTGCGTCGCGCCTGGAAAGGTCAGCGTGGTGACGGTGATCGAGTCGT
>DATCGM010000150.1:0-6850 GCA_036508915.1 Gemmatimonadaceae bacterium | reverse complement strand
TCGGCTGCGCGGCCGGCAGCGCAACGGACGCCGCCACGGCGCGGGGCGCGACGCTGCCGACGGCGACGCCCTTCTGTAACGCCGCCGTGAACGCGTTCATCCCTCCAGGGAAGCGGCTCATCAGCCACGAGCGATAATCCTTGTGGCCATACTTCGCCGCGTTGGCCGGATCCTTCTGCGCGAGCTGGATGAGGATGTCGGCCGTCGCGCGTGTTCCGGAGAACACCGGATCCATCGCCGGCTGCTGCAGCGACATCGTGCCCTTGGCCGCTTCCGCATCGCCCCAGGACTCGAGCGAGTGGAGATCGGGGAGGATGAGATCGCACAGCTCGGTCGTCTCGTCTGGATAGAGCGAGAAGCTGACCTTGAACGGCACCTTCGCGAACGCCTCGGCGAACTTGGCACCGGCGGGAAGATTGTACGCCGGGTTCACGCCGCGGACGAAGGCGATGGGCACCTGCCCGGCGCGCATGCGCTCGACCGCGGCAACGACGTCGCTGAAGCGCGCCGCGCCGTCGAACGCGCCGAGCGCCTCGGCGGGACGAATAGTGACGCCAATGGCGCCACTGCTCTGATTGATCGCCGCGACGGCCAGGGCGAGGGCGAGCGCGTTCGACGTGGACGCGCCGGAGAGCACGAGCGCAGGCTTGGCCGACGCGAGTTCCTGTTGGAGACGCGTGAGCGTGGCTTCAGCGACTCCGCTCTGCGTGGCGGCATCGGCGATGGAGCCCTTGCCCGCGAGAGCGTTCGCGATGGCGAGCTCACTGCCCGGCTTGCACGCAATCCACTGGTCGGCGTTCAGACCGGTGAGAGAGCGACGCGCGCCGATGTAGATGAAGCGCGGCGCGCCCTCGATCTTCGCGCGTGCGTCGGCGAAGTCGAGTTGCTGCGGTACCGACATGCCCCACGTCTCGAGGAAGTCGGCGCCGAAGGAGACGATGAGCTTCGCGTCGCCGAAGGAGAGCTTCGGCCATGCGACGCCGTACGAGCGGCGATTCGCCTCGAGGACGGCGCTGTCCGCCTCGAAGTCCACGCTGAGATGCGGCTTCATGCCGAAGCCGGCGAGCCACGCGTCGAGGAAAGACGGGAAGCTTCCGGTCTCGTGCTGGTTGAAGAAGACGCCGTTTGCCGCGCCGCCGCGGCTGCGCGCCTCGCCGAGCTTCTGGCTGACGAGCGTGAGCGCGGCATCCCACTCGATCGGCTTCCACGCGCCGTTCTCCTTGACCATCGGGCCGCGAAGGCGATCGGGATTGTAGAGTCCCTGCAGCGCCGACTGTCCGCGAGCGCAGAGCGCGCCCTTGTTGAGCGGATGCTCCGGATTGCCCTCGAGCTTCGTGGTGCGGCCGTCGCGCGTCTCGGCGATGATGCCACAGCCCGCCGAGCATTCACGGCAGGTGGAGGCGTAGTACGTGGAGACGCCGGACACCGTCTGGTCGGGGTGGACCAGATACGGAATCAGCTTGGTGATCTTTTCGGTGGAGCAGCCTACCGTCGTGACGGTGGCGCCTGCAGCACCCAATACCTTGAGGAAGTCGCGGCGCTTGACGCCCTTCGACCCCGTGTCGTTGCTCATGTGCGGCTCGTCCTCAGGCGATCTAGTAGTGACAGGCGGAGCAGTCATATCGGGCGCGACGGCGCTCCGACGACGGCGTCGCGGCGGGGTGGACGCTCCCCGGTACGCTCGGTGCCGGCGAGGCGGAGCCGCTCGCGGACGTTGCGGGCGTGACACCGGTCGTCATGATGCCGGCGAAGGAGCCTGGCGCGCCGTACGGAACACCCGCCGCATAGTTGGCCGGCGGCACGGAATCGTAGCCCGCCGCCTTCTGTCCTTCCTTGGGATCGTAGCCGTTCACGTGGCAGTTGATGCACCAGCCCATGTTGAGCGACGTCGCCTGATAGACTCTCATCATTTCAGTGACGCGGCCATGACAGGCCTGGCAGGTGACGCCCGCGTTCACGTGACGAACGTGCGGGAAGTGCACGTACTCGGGCACTTTGTGGATGCGGACCCACGGAATGGGCTTCGCATGCTTGCCACCGCCCGCGAGGTCGGCGTACTGCTGGATCTTCTTGATCTCGGTCTTCGCCTGGTCCGTCGAGCCTATGACGGCGGAATGGCACCCCATGCAGGTGCCGACGGCGGGCATGCCGACGTCCGGAGACTTGTTCGCGTTGTTGTGGCAGTAGAGGCAATTCATGCCGAGACCGCCCGCCGCCACCGGTCCCGCGTGCTTCGTATGCGGGAAGGCAATGGGCTGGTCAAGGGCGTTGCCCTGTGAGGAGGAGGCGCCACTGTAGGCGGACAACACGAACGCACCGATCGCCAGAAACAGAAGTCCTGGGATCGCAGTCCACTTCCTTCGCTGCGTCATCGCGATGGGGTCTAGGAAATAAAGGCAATACTACGTCTGACAGTCGGACTGGATGACAGTCAGGCGGGACCGCCACCAAAGCTAATGCGGTAACCGAGGGAAACTCGGCGACCCTGCGTCAAAGGTCAAGTGGGTATTTTCCTTACCGGCGAAAGGCGAGCGTCGATGCATCCGTGATGCTCGCATCGCGAAGCTCGGCCGGCAGCAGATCCAGGTTCGCTCGCGGATTCTGCGTGAGCCGCAGCGGCCAATGCGTTCCGTAGACAAATCGCTCCGCGCCGACCGTGCGAAAGAGGTGCGCAAGGTGGTCCTCCGGCGGACCCCAGATCCAGGCGAAATCCCAGTGCACGCGCCCCTGCTCCGCGGGCGTCAGCCCCCAGTGCGTCTCTTCGAGCATCTCTCGGCCGGCGCCAGTGACGACGAGCCGAACCGACGCATCGGCGCGCGCAAGGGCGCGCACGTGCGCCGCAGTGAGGTCGCTCGCGACATCGAGCGGAGAACGCTGGCGGAGATCCTCGAAGCGCGTCGTCAGCAACAAGGGAACGCCGACGGCACCGCAGGCGAGCGCGAGTTCTCGCATGGACGGATCGGACGGGCCCATCCCCCAATGCATCGGATAGGCGCGTATGGCGGCGGCGCCTCTGTCGAGCGCTTCCTCGAGAGTGTGTTCCCATCGGGGCCAGTCCGGCCTGACTATTGGTGCAGGCCTCAATGTGGGATATGGCTCCAGCGCGGCGAACAGCGCCGTGTTCCCGGGCGCCGGATCGCGCTGCCAGACCGACGGCAGATAGCCGACCCAGGCGCCCGCCAGTCCCTCGCGCTCGAGCACGCGCACGAGGACATCGGGATCGGGGTGTGGCAGATGACGGAAGGGATAGGATCCGACGTAGGCGGCGACGTCGATCATGCGTCGCACCGGGGAAACGCGCCGGCCGGAAAAAGTCGAGCTGCATTTCGCCAGCGCATGCCGGCCATGTCATCGTCGCTGAGTCCGACGACTTCCAGGGCGCGCAACTTCGCGAGGCCGGTTTCCATGGTCAGGTCGCAGGCCCAGAGCAGCCGCTGCGCGCCGAGTGCATCGAGTGCGGCGTCGAGCATGCCGCGGTCAACGCCGCTGCCAGACAGATCGGGGTAGACGTTCGGCGTGTCGCGCACGGCGGGAAGGGTGTGCGCCCAGTCACCGCCGCCGCCGAGGTGTGCGAGTATGAACGAGACGCGCGGATGCCGGTCTGCAAGGCGCGAGAGATCTCGACCGTCCGAGATCTCCTGATTGGGCCAGTCGCGCGTGCGATGCTGCCAGATGTGATGCAGCACGGGCAGGCCGAGGTCGCCGGCCAGGCTACAGACGGGATCGAGGAGAGGATCGTCGGCGCGACGACTGGCCAGGAGCTTCACCCCGATCGCATTGCGCTCCACGCCCCGCCTGATCTCGGCGAGCGCATGCTCGGTATGATTCGGATTGACGGTGACGTACCAGCGCACGCGCCGCGACTCGGCTCTCGCAATCGCTGCCATCGCATCGTTGCCTCGCGTCACGTCGCCCGGCGAGGGGAAATACGTCGGCGACGCATGCCCGTACGAGCCGAGCACGCTGGCGACGTGATAGGTGACGCCCATGCGGTCGCCGGCGCGGAGGCGCGCCTCGTTGACGCGAGCCCAGTCGGAGCGGCCCGCGCCGGCATGATAGAAGTGCGCGTGCGCATCGATGAGCGGCCCGCTGCCGCCGAGCGGCGCGTCGTCGCTCACGCGCGTTCTTCCTCGGCGAGCGACACGAGCGCCGCGCTGGCCGCGCTCTCGATGTCAATGAGCGCGGCTTCGTCATGAGCGACGGCGGCAAAGTTGTACGCGCCACGCTTGAAGAGAACGCCGGAGCGCATGGCGTGGGCGACGAACCGGTTTTCGCGGTCCGGATCGGTCCACCTCATCAACCACATCGGGTCGATGCCCAGCGTCTCCACGCCGTCGATGCCGCTCGCCACGATGGCGCGATCAACGGAAGCGCGCATCTCGCGGCCCGTCTCGGCGAGTGTGGCGCAGATGTCGGCCTCATCGTGCCAATCGAGCACGGCGAGCGCCGCGGCGAGCGCGGACGACTCGCTCGCCAAGGTGGAGGAGATCCAGGTGTCGCGCGCGCAGTTCATCAGCGCCTCGCGTCCGACCACGGCCGCGAGCGGAAACCCATTTGCCATCGCCTTGCCAAACGTCGCGAGATCGGGAGTGACGCCGCACACCTCCTGATAGCCACCGGGCGCAACGCGGAAACCAGTCTTGATTTCGTCGAAGATCAGCACCGCGCCGGCAGCGTCGCACAGCTCACGCGCACGCGTGAGCCACGCCTGCGATGGCACTTTCTCGACGACCGGTTCGAGCACGATGGCGGCGAGCGACGAACCCGCGACGCTCACCGCGAGCTCGAGTGCGCCGATCTCATCGAAGGGAATCCACGAGACGGTTTTCCGCACGCTCGCCGGAACGCCCGGCGCATCCGAACACCAGTCGTGCCAGCCGAAGTAGCCGCAGGCGATCACCTGGTCGCGTGCGGTATAGGCGCGGGCCAGCCGAACGGCGGCCGCGGTGGCTTCCGCGCCGCTCTTCAGAAACTGCACGCGTTCGGCGCACGGAATAATCGTGCAGAGCCGCTCGGCCAACTCCACCTCGCGATAGTTGGAGAGCGCAGCGACATTGCCACGCGCCACCGCATCGACGACGGCCTGCGTCACGCGCGGCTCGGCATACCCGAGTGCGACGGCGCCGAGTGCCATCGTGCAGTCGAGGTACTGGACGCCGTGTACATCCGTGATCAGCGCGCCGCTGGCGGCGGCGAAGTGGGACGGCAGATCGTCGCCTGCGCCGCCATAGAGCACGTCGACGCGCTTGCTGCCCGTCGAGGCGCCGGTGGGAAGCACCGCTTCGGCGCGATGGAGCCAGCTTCGCTCGGGGGCGTCTTCCGGCAGTGCCTCCTCGTCCTGCGGAGTCTCCTCCTCGACCGGCTCGGGTTCGACGTGTGTCTGAGTAGACGGTGTGTCATCGCGGCCGCGGCCGAAAAAGCGCTTGAGAGGCATGGCGGAAAAAGGGTGAGAGCGTACCGCTACGTCAATGCTGGCTCGTGTCGCGGCCGGTAATATGTCGCGGCGGACGCGGAGAGACGTCATCGGGGAGCGAGCGCTCGATGTGGCCGGTCCGTTCGAGAAAGCGAACGATTTCGAGAGAGATCGCGCGGAGGAGCGAGAGCTCACGGTGGTCCGGTGCCGCGCGAAAGGTGATTGCGCGCAACGACCGCATGATGTGCTCGGGATATCGCGTCTTGAAGAACTGGACCGATTCGAGCGCGTTGTGCAACTCGGTGAAGTAGCGTTCGAAGAGATCGGTCGTCGGGGGCGGCGCATTCTTGCGCGGTCCGGGCAGCACGCGCGTCGCGTCGCCAGCCGCGAGATGCAGCTCGTAAAGGGCAATGAGCACAGCCTGCGCGAGATTCAGCGATGCGTGATCCGTGGTCGGAATGTTGACCACGGCGTGCAGCCGGTCGAGGATCTCGTTGGGGAGTCCATGGTCCTCACGACCGAACACGATGCCCACGCGTCCGGTTTCCACGTAGCCCAGCGCATCTTCAGCGGCCTCCTTGGGATCGAGGACGCGCCACTTCGCCCTGCGGCGGCGCGCGGTGTAGCCGACCAGGCGCACGCAATCAGCGACGGCAGCATCGAAGTCGTCGAAGTGCTGGATGCCGTGAATGATGTCCCAGGTATCGTGCGCGATCCCCTCGAGACGAACGGGATCGTAGGCGCACGGGCGGACGAGGCACAGTGACGTGAAGCCCATGTTCTTCATGGCGCGCACGGTCGCGGCGATGTTCACCGGATTCTGCGGCTCGAAGAGGACGACGGAAATCTGTGAGAGTCGGGAGTCAGACATTCGCGAGCGAGAAGCGGAGCAGCCGCGACGGGTCGTTGCGGTCTCCACGAAGATAGATGAATTCACCGGCGGCGCCGGAGAGCACGAGCTGCCCTCGACGTCGCGCACGCCCCGACACGACTTCGTTGACGATGACGTCGAGCGAAAACTCTGGCGCGCCGCCGCCGATATGCAGCGTCGCCTCGAGCCGATATCCGGACGAGGTCGGTCGCCAGCACGCGTCGACGGAAAGGTCGTTCGTCCACCCATCAACCGGACGAACGCTCACCGAGTTCGTATCGGGCACGAGCAACAGACCGGCGCTGCGCGCGCCGGCGATCGCGTAAAGCTGCACGCTATCGCCATTGATCGACGCGGGCTCGTTGTCCAGTGGATTCTCGGTATTGCGCGGGACGAAGATCCGCTCGGATGCGAGCACCTCGACTTCCACGAGCGCTGTGCCCAGAGTGGGCCGCGTGACGGTCACGGTTGCGCGCGGTGCGCCCGCGTCCTGCCAGGTGAGTTCCGAGCGGCGGTAGTGCGGCTCGCCGAGCTCGAAGGTCGCCGGCAACGGATGCACGACCGAG
>DATCGM010000149.1:0-12404 GCA_036508915.1 Gemmatimonadaceae bacterium | reverse complement strand
GCTCCGGCTCGAGTACTCGCAGCGAAGCCGTGACCGGTACGAGATTGAGATCAACAAGAAGTTCTCTCTCGCCGCGGCCTGTCTCATCTTCTGCATCGTTGCCCCACCGATCGCTCTGCGCTTTCCCCGCGGCGGAGTCGGACTCGTCATCGGAGTGAGCCTGGCCGTCTTCGCCATGTACTACGTCGGTCTGATCGGCGGCGAGGCGGCTGCCAACAAGGGACTGGTTCCTCCCTTCTGGGCGATGTGGGGAACGAACGTCATCATGACGTTCGTGGGGATCGTGCTGCTGCTGCGCATGGGGCGCGACTCCGGTTCGGGACGCGGTGGCGGCCTGCGCGACTGGCTCGACCAGCGGCGCTTTCTGCGCGACGAGCGCCGAGCCGCCGCGAAGCAGGTGGCCGCGTGAGAAGCGTCGGAGGTCCCCTCGACCGGTACGTCTTCCTCGAGTGGATGAAGATCTTTTTCTCGACGGCGATCGGCCTGCCGATTCTGCTTGTGATCATCGATGTCACCGATCACCTGCAGGTCTACCTCGACCGGAACATCCCGCGCGCCGACATCGCGCTGAGCTACGTGTACTGGATGCCGCAGTCGATGTTTCAGGCGCTCCCTGCCGCCGTCCTCTTCGCGACGGTGTTCTCCATCGGCACCTTCACTCGGCACTCCGAGGTGACCGCGGCGAAAGCGTCGGGAATCAGCTTCTATCGACTGATCGCACCCATTCTGCTCGGGGCGCTCATCGCGTCGGGCATCGATCTCGTGATCGGCGAGATGGTGCCAGTCACCGATGCGCGGCGCAACGACCTCCTCGGCGAGGGCCGGATCGGCTCGGGCACCCAGCGAACCAACTTCGCGTATGCCGCGGACTATGGCCGCGTCTACGAGGCGCTGTCGCTCGACGTCACGACGGGAACGATGGACCGGGTGCAGATCGAACGAAAAGGCTCTGGCGCCGATTATCCAACGGTACTGATCTCGTCGTCCGGGGCCAGGTACTCGGAAAAGACCGGCAAGTGGACCCTTCAGCAGGGCGAGATGCACGTCATCCGTGATTCGCTGCCCTACTTCAACATGAGCTTCGGCCAGATGACCGACCTTCGGATGAAGGAGAAGCCGACGGACCTGATGGCGAGACCGCGCGATCCGGCCGAGATGCGGTACAAGGAGCTGTCGCGATTCATCACGTCGCTGGAGCGGTCGGGCGGCGACGCGAACCTGCTGCGCGTCGAGCGGGGGCTCAAGATCGCGATCCCGATCACCTGTCTCGTCATCGCGCTGTTCGGCGCGCCCCTTGCCACGAGCACGCAGCGCGGCGGCACTGCCTACGGAATCGGCATCAGCCTGGCGACCACAGTTACGTTCCTCATGCTCATTCAACTCACGAAGGCCGTCGGGAAGGGTGGACTCGTGTCGCCCGATGTCGCGGCATGGTTGCCAAATGCAGTCTTCGCGGTCTTCGGACTCGTGTTGCTGGTCCGCGTGCGAACGTGAGTGAGCTCGATCGGCCGCTTGGGGTCAGGCGGACCACAGCCTCCTTCCCTGTCGTCCAGCGCACGGGCATTCTGTTCCTGCGCCGTTTCACGCAGAGCTTCATCGATTTCTTCCGGCAGGTCGGAGTTCGCGGCTACTTCCTGCGCGATATCGGGCGGGCTCTTGGCGATCCGGCGACCTTTGTACCGGAGACGATACGCCAGATGCGGCGCATCGGTGTCGACTCGATTCCACTCACGGTCATCGTCGCGGCGTTCATCGGCGGCGTCATCGCGATTCAGACCCGCTACCAGCTCTTTCCGGGCGTCCAGCTTTCCATCATCGGACTCTCGACGCGTCTGATGATTGTGCTCGAACTCGGGCCGCTGCTCACGGGGCTCGTACTCACGGGTCGGGTCGGCGCACGGATGACGGCCGAAATCGGTACGATGCGCGTGACGGAGCAGATCGACGCGCTCGAAACCTTGTCGTACGATCCGCTCGCCTTTCTGATCGTACCGAGACTGCTCGCCTGTCTCGTCATGCTGCCGGCCCTGGTCATTCTCGCCGACTTCACGGGCCTGCTGAGCGGGTATGCCGTGTCCGTGTATGGCACCGACGTCACATCGCAGGACTTCGTTACCGGCGTGCGGCTCGGATTCGGTACCTTTCAAGTCGTGTACTCCCTGATGAAAGCGACGCTCTTCGGCGGCGCGATCGCCTTCGTCTGCTCGTACGAAGGCTTCGTGACCGAAGCGGGCGCGGAGGGTGTTGGACGCTCGACGGCCAAGGCGGTCGTAATCACGTCGGTGTCCATCCTCGTTCTCGATGCGTTGACGGCGGCACTTTTTGCCCCTTACCTACAGACATGAAACGGCGCGACGAAGTTCTGGTGGGGTTCTTTCTCGTGGCGGCAATGGCCATCGGGCTGCTGGGTACGCTCTGGCTCGTCCGGGGCGGCCTGTCGTCGGGCTACCCACTGTACGTCAAGTTCGCCTGGGGGCAGAACCTCAAGCCGGGGCAGCCGGTGCTCCTGGCGGGCGTCAACGTAGGCGGCGTGCGCGACGTGAAGCTCCGCGACGACGGCTACCTGGACGTGATTCTCCGGGTGAACGATGACGTGAAGGTGCCGAAGAGCGCCGTGGCGAGCGTGAAGCCGATCGGCATCTTTGGCGACGCCGCGGTGGCGCTCACGCCAAAGGGGCCGAGCAAGATCTGGTACGCACCGGGCGACACGGTGCCCGTGGGTGCGAGCGACACGGACATTCAGGCGATCATGAATCGCGTGGACTCGATCGGCATCACAGTGCAGGCGATGACGAAGGCGCTCAACGCCGAGCTGATCTCCTCGGGCGGCATCAAGGACATCAGAAAGTCACTGGCGAATGCGGCGGAGCTCTCGGCGAACGCAACGAGATTGTCGGTGCAGCTCAATCAGATCGCGGCGGAGCAGAACAGGAACCTCACGGCGACGATGGCGTCATTCAAGCGCGCCGCCAGCGCGGTGGACTCGGCGTCGATCGACTCGACGTTGAAGAATTTCCGCAAGTCGAGCGAGAGTCTCACGCGCATCGCGTCGAACATCGACTCCACGACCAAGCGCGTCAACAGCCTCATCGGCGGCATCGAGCGCGGCGAGGGCACCGTGGGCAAGTTCATGAAGGACACCCTGCTCTATCGCGATCTGCGCGGGCTGGTGACGCAGGCGGATTCGGTGCTGGCGGATCTGAAGGCGAATCCGAAGAAGTACATCAATTTGAGACTCTTCTAAGGCGGTTCTCAAGGCAGTGGAAGGACGTTGAACGGAGCCAGCGCCCCGAACACCGCTGTTGCATGACTTTCGACGCCTTATCGTCTACCCCGCCCGCGCCGGGACTTTCCTGCCAACCGTCAGATAATAGACCGGGATCCCAACCAGGATGATCCCCAGCACCGCCAGCGTCGCCCATCGGCTGGACGGATCGACGATCGCGTTCCCCAAGAGGAACACCGTCGCCAGAATGAACATCCACGGAACGATCGGATAGAGCGGCGTCCTGAACGGTGGATCGTACGTCGGTCGTTTGCGCAGCACGAAGATCGAGGCCACGGCGAGCGCGTAGAAGGGGACGATCGCCGTGACGAAGGTTTCCGCGAGCTGCTCGAAGGTGCGCAGGAGCACGAAGATGACTCCCAGCCCCGTCACGAGCAGAATCGACACGTACGGCGTGTTGTACCTCGGATGCACGGCCGCGACCTGCTTGAAGAGCAATCTGTCGTCCGCCATCGCGAAGAAGATGCGCGGCGAGGTGAGCAGCGTGCCGTTCAGCGTGCCGAACGTGGACAGCATCACCGTGGCCGCGACGAGGATGACGCCGGGCGCACCGATCAGACGCTGCGCGACATCTGCCGCGACGAGACTGGAGTGGCGGATCTCTTCCACCGGCATCACGGCGAGATAGGCCATGTTCGCCAGCAGATAGATCACGATCACGGCGCACGTCCCGATGATGATCGCGCGCGGAAGCGTCTTGCGCGGGTCCTTCACCTCGCCGGAGACGAAGCTCAGGTCAGCCCATCCGTCGAACGCCCAGAGCACGGACACGAGCGCCAATCCGAACGCGGCAATGTGGAACGAGCCCTCCGGCACGACCGGCGTGTAATGGCCGCCGGTCTTCGGCAGACCGATCGCGAAGGCGAGCAGAATGATGAACAGCAGACCGCCGTACTTCGCCGCCGTCGTGAGGTTCTGCACGAGCGAGCCCCACTTCAGCCCTACGTAGTTGAACGTCGCCGTGAGCGCGATGGCGACGGCAGCGACGTAGTGCACATAGTCGCTATAGGGCTTCATCGCCGGGTCGTGCCCCAGCACCCGCAGCAGATATTCGGAGAAGGTGGTGCTGATCGCGCCAAGCGATGCGGCGCGAATGAGCACCAGCTCCGACCATCCGAACAGAAAGGCGGGCAGACGGCCCCATCCCTCACGAATGAAGACGTACGCGCCACCCGTCTCGGGATAGGCGCCCGACAACTCGGCGAGTGTGAGCGCACCGCACAGCGCGAACAGACCGCCGGCCACCCACACCGCCATGAGCGGCAACGGTCCGGGCAGCTTGTCCGTGACGCCAGCCGGCGAGCGGAAGATGCCGGAGCCGATCGTGGAGCCGATGAGCACGGCCACTGCACTCCAGAGGCCGAGCTGTCGCTGGAGCTTTGGTGCGGTGGACTGCGCTGTTGAAGAGGTCGCCATGCGCGAATGGTATGGCTCGGGCGAGTGATCGCGCAACGAACCCAGAGCGCTTTTCGGTTCGAACGGTGTTCAACCATCAGGGTTTTCCCCGTTGACCCCTGCTCGACGAACGGTGACCTTTCGTGTCGTCCTGTAATAGTTGTCCGCTCCAACGCTGCAAATGCGCCTCTCCTTCGCCGACGGACTCTTCTGGTTGTCTGTGGCGTGCTGTGCGATCGCCCAGTTCTTCATCATTTGCTCGGTCCGTGGCGGTCGTCACGTTCCAGAGCCGAAGGCGAACGTGCCGCACTCGCGCGGCGGTATCGAGATGATGTTGGCTGTCTTACCTGCTATCGGGCTGGCGATGTTGCTCTTCTTCACCTGGCGTGCGGTCCGAGCGACGGACGACGCAGCGCCCGTTCGGGCGCCGAGCGCTTCCGTGACGACGTAAGATGCCGACGCTTCGCCGCTATTCGTACGTCGCCTTCGGCGTCGCCTGCGCACATCTCGTGTTCGGCGCGATCGTGCGCATCTCCGGATCCGGGATGGGCTGCGGCGATCACTGGCCCAGGTGTTACGGGTCGTTCTTCCCGCCGCTGAATCGCCCCGATCTCATCATCGAGGTGTCGCACCGGTACCTCGCGTCGATCCTGCTGCTCTCGCTCGTCGTCCTGTTCGTCGCCGCATGGCGTCATCGCGCGGAGCCGGGGGCAGGCGGACCTGGTGGCGTGCTGCGCAGCTCCGCGCTCGCCGTCGCGCTTGGAGTGTCTGCCGCCCTGCTCGGCGCGATGACCGTGAAGCTCGGCAATGCGCCACTCGCCACACTGGCGCATTGGACAGTGGCGATGAGTCTCGTCGCCACCGTCGTTGCGACGGTCATTCGTGCCGGTGGACTTGGCGGCGCAGCTACACGCTTGCGAGAGGTGTCGGGGAAGACAAAGCGCGGCACGCTGGTTGGCGCGGCGATCGCGCTGCTGGCAGTCGTCGTGGGCGGACTGACCGCGAAGTATCCCGGCGCATCGGTGGCGTGCCCCTCGTTCCCGCTGTGCGGAACGAACCCGGATGTGCAGGGCGCGGCGGTGCACGTCCAGCTCACGCATCGCGTGCTTGCCGTGCTGCTCGTGCTCCATCTGTTCGGTCTCTTCATGGCGCAGCGCAAGCACCGTGAGTCACCGATCATCCTGCGCGCGGCGACGATCGCCTTGTCACTGGGCGTGCTCCAGCTTCTCGTGGCCGGCGCGATGATCGGCATGCATCTCCCGCCAGTGCTTCGTTCGCTGCACGAGGCGACGGGCGTGAGTATCTGGATCGCGACCTTTGCGCTCGCGTATCTGGCTCGTGTCTCGGGCGACGGGCATGGCGTGCGCGAGCCTCGCGTGGCGTCGACGCCAGTTGATCTCGCGGGCGCCGGCGTGGTGCGCGCGAGCGGGTCGGCCAGGCACGCCTTTTCGACCGCCCTCGCCGACCCGCCGCGCAAGGGCGCGATAGAGCCGAAGGAACCAAAGGAGCCGTGGCAAACGAGTGCCGACCTCTCCCGCGCTGTCGGCGAGAGCGACAATCGGACTTCGTCGCTCCCGCTCGCGGCAGCCAAGCGCTCTCTGTCCACCATGTCGCACAGCGTCGCGGTGATCGTCGCGCGAGGCGCCGACGTCTGAGCGACGTGGCGACCGACGTTGCGACGCACCAGAACCCGTGGCGAGACTACGTGGCGCTCACGAAGCCGCGCATCATCTCGCTGCTGCTCGTGACGACGATCGCGCCGATGTACGTCGCCGGTTCGCCGAGCTGGCAGCTCGTGCTCGCCGTATTCATCGGCGGATACCTGATGGCCGGTGGCGCGAACTCCGTCAACATGTACATGGACCGTGACATTGATGACCGGATGACGCGCACGAGAACTCGCCCGCTTCCAAGTGGCCGCATGCACGCCAAGACGGTGCTCGCCTTCGGCGTGCTGTGCGCGACGACGGCGACCTTCCTCCTGGCGCACGTCGCGAACGTACTGACCGCCGCGCTCGCCCTTGGCGGGTTCTACTGGTACGTGTTCATCTACACCCGCTGGCTGAAGCGGAGCTCGCCGCAGAACATCGTGATCGGTGGCGCGGCCGGCGCATTTCCGCCACTCGTCGGTTGGGCCGCCGTCACGGGGCGCATCGACCTGCTCGCGATCTATCTCTTCCTCATCATCTTCTACTGGACGCCACCTCACTTCTGGGCGCTCGCGCTGAACAAGCAGGTGGACTACAGCGGCGCCGGCGTGCCCATGGCGCCGCTCGTGTGGGGCGAACGCGAGACGATGCGCAACATGCTCTGGTACACGCTCATCCTGCTGCCGATCACGCTGCTGCCGGTCGCGTTCGGGGCACTCGGCATTCCGTACGTCGTCATGGCTGCGGTGCTGGGCACGTGGCTGCTCGTCGGAGTGATTCGCGTGATTCGCGCCACCGATTTCGTAAAGCCGGCGTGGTCGTTGTACAAGCTCTCGCTCCTCTACCTCGCGCTGCTCTTCGCAGCGATGGTCGTGGATCGGGCCGTCGCATGACCGATCGTGTGGCATGCGGGCGAGCACCCTGCTCGAGTGGCTGGAGCGGCAGGTGTCAACCGGGCGCACGATGAACCAGTCGCTGTACGCGGTGCGTCTCTGGCTGCGTGGCGAAGGGAGCGCGCCTCGTTGAAGCCAAAATCGCCGAAGCCACTCACCGCGCTACTGCCTCGCGTGCGTCCGTATGTGGGCCGCCTCGCGATCTGCGCAGTGTGTCTGCTCATCGCCGCGGCCGTGGGGCTCGCCTTTCCGCAGGTCGTGCGCAAGCTGCTCGACGCGGCCTTCCAGCAGCACGATCGCGCGCTGCTCGACCGCATCGCGATCGCACTCGTCCTCGCCTTCGCGCTCCAGGGCGCGATGAACTTCATCCAGGTGTACCTGCTCACGAGCACGGCGGAGCGGATCGTCGCAAAGCTGCGCGAAGACGTGTTTGCGCACCTGATCCATCTCTCGCCCGGCTTCTACACCGAGCGCAGAACCGGTGAGCTCACAAGTCGTCTCTCGGCCGATCTCGCGGTGCTCCAGACGCTGATGGGCACGTGGATCAGCGAGCTCTCGCGCCAGTCGCTCTTCCTCATCGGTGGTATCGTACTACTCACGCTCACGCATCCGCGTCTCACGACGACGACGCTCGCCGTGGTGCCCGTCGTGGTGGCCACGGCGTTCTTCTTCGGCCGGCGCCTGCGCCGCGCGAGCACGGGCGTGCAGGACAGGGTCGCCGAGGCGATGGGAATGGCTGACGAGGCCTTCTCGCAGATCCGCACGGTGCAGAGCTTCGTGCGCGAAGCCGAGGAGACGCGCCGGTATCAGACGTTGTTGTCGGATGTCGTACGCGCCGCCATTCTGCGAGCGAAGATGCGTGCGATGCTCTTCGGCATCGTCGGCTTCGTCGCCTTCGCCGGCGTCGTCGCCGTGCTCTGGCAGGGCGGCGTGCTCGTGCTCGAAGGGGTGCTCACGCCTGGCGCGCTCGTCTCGTTTCTGCTCTACGCGATCACCGTCGCCGCGGCGGTCGGATCGCTCGCGTCGCTGTTCGGCAGCTACCAGGAAGCCATCGGCGCGGCGCAGCGCGTGTTCGAGCTGCTCGAGATGCGTCCGACTGTCGCTGAGCCCGTGCATCACGTCCCGCTTCCGCATCCGGTGCGCGGCGCCGTCTCGCTGGAGGACGTGAGCTTCCGCTACGCACCCGAGCTTCCGGAGGCGCTCAGCGATGTCTCCTTCGCCATCAAGCCCGGCGAAGTCGTCGCGCTCGTGGGCCCGAGTGGCGCGGGGAAGACGACCGTTGCGTCGCTCATTCCACGCTTCTGGGACGTGACCGGCGGTCGCATCACCCTCGACGGTGTGGACATCCGCGAGATCTCGTTCGCCGATCTGCGCGGCTCCATCGGCCTCGTGCCACAGGAGCCCGCGCTGTTCAGCGGCAGCATCCGCGAGAACATCGCCTATGCGCGTCCGGACGCGAGCGATGCCGACGTGAATGCCGCCGCCGCCGCCGCGCACGCAATCGAGTTCATCGACCGGCTGCCTCAGGGCATGGAGACGCGCGTCGGCGAGCGTGGCGTGAAGCTGTCCGGCGGACAGCGCCAGCGCATCGCACTCGCGAGAGTCTTTCTCAAGGATCCCGTCGTCGTCGTGCTCGATGAAGCGACGTCGAGCCTGGACAACGAGAGCGAGCGGCTGGTCGAAGAAGCGATGGAAGAACTGCTGCGCGGCCGCACGACGCTGATCATCGCGCATCGGTTGCGCACGGTGCGTCGCGCCGACCGCGTGCTGGTGCTCGAGCACGGGCGGATCGTCGAGGAAGGCACGCACGATGTCCTTGCGGCGGGCGCAGGTGTGTACGGGAAGCTGTATCGCGCCGAGCTACGGGATTAGTTCTTACGTCCTGATAGCTCCCTGCCTCCAGTCGGGAGCTGCGCTACTTCCCCTCCAACACCACCGTCACCTTCACCACCCCGTTCGCGCCGACGTCAACCGTCTGCGTCGCAACCGCGGTGCGCTCATGCCACGCACGCAGCGTGTACTTGCCCGGCGGCACGCCATCGATCGTGAACGTCCCTCCTGCCCCCGTCACAGTGAAGTACGGATGATCGAACACGGCGAGGTACGCGCGTGTCCACGCGTGATCGGTGTCGCGCACCGCGACCAAGCCAGGCACCTTGAACGGCAGCTCCGTGGGAATCACCTGCTCGCCGCCGCCGAGGAGAATCGTCGCGCGCGGCGCGGCCTCGCCGCCAGCGGTGAAGCGCAGATGCTGACGAAAATCATCGTGCCCGATGATGTTGACGGCGCTTTCCACCGCCGCCGCCTGCACTCGCGGCGTGAGCTTGCAGCGGTCGCTCTCCAGCTCGACGCGGCGCTCGAGGCCGAGCGCCTTGCCGCTGCGGAGGCCGTCGAGCCAGACGACGACGCCAGCCAACCCGCCGCCCTGCATCAGCACGGACTCGTCTGGCACGCTCGGCCCGCACAGCGCGGCCTCGTTGCCCGTCACGAGGGGCGCGAGTGGAGCGAGCGGGAACTTCAGCGTGACCGTTCCCGTCACCGTGCCTGGTGTGGCAACGGCGACGGTGGTGTACGCAGCGGTTGGCGGAGCGATGACGACGTCGCCCGTAGCTTCGGCAGTCGTGGCGCCCTTCGCCGGTGTCGCGGCGGCGAGGCGCCGAGCGTCACCGTCCGCGTCGCCTTTGCACGCGGACCCGAAGCTCAGGACGAACGCGGCGAGCGCGAAGCTGCGGCGAACCGGAATGCTGGAGATTGGTGCGGCGATCACTGGATCGGTCTAGTGTCTGGAGGGTGGATTCATCCCGTGTAGAGGCAAGGCGCGAGCCGTCACAGCAGCAGGCGCCGCTGCATCAGCCGAGCTCGCTCGTATCAGCGACGCAGACTAACATCTTGACGCGCGCCATGTTGCCGCGCGCGTTCGCCTTCTACTCCGGAGCTCGATGCGAGGTCTGCTTCGCGCACTTGTCTTCCTCCCGCTGACCCTCGGCTCGGCGTGCGCGTCGCTGCCGATCGTCGGCCGCGCCGCCGAGGAGCGCTGGGCCTTCACAGCGCCGTGGGATCCGCGAAGCGCTGCGAGCGTTCGTGCACATGGCCTGGCACTCGATGGCGTCGTGCTCGACTGGATTCCGCTCGACACGATAACGGGGATGCCCTTCGTTCTCTATACCGATTCGGTTTCCGCCGTGCTGCCGGCGGGTAGCCGACGTATGGCGCTCGTCACGTCGTTCGTCACCGATCAATTCCATCCGTCGCTCATCCGCCGCCTTGCGGTCGACTCGTTCGCACTCGAGCGCAGTGCGGCCGCAATCGCCGAGCGCGTGCAGCGCGGCGGCTATCGCGGCGTCGTGATCGACTTCGAAGGAATGACCGGCGCGGACACGGCGCTCACACGAGCCGTGGTTGCAGCGATCGCGGGCGCGGCGCGCGCGCGCGGCGTTGGGCCGGTTGCCATTGCGATACCGGCGAGCGACACGGTCGGCTATCCCGCTCGTCTGTTCGAATCGAGCGCCGATCTGCTCCTCATCATGCTGTACGACCAGCACTGGGCGACGTCGCCGGCCGGCGCGATCGCCGAACCACTGTGGGTGCGACGTATACTCGCGATGCGCGTCGCCGAGAGCGGTGCGAACCGAGTGGTGGCGGCGCTGCCGCTGTACGGCTATCAGTGGCGCGCCGACGCTCCGACTGCGATCATCTCCTACGACGACGCGCGCCGCCTGGCGGCGGAGGCCGGCGTCGCACTCGATCGCGATCCAGCGACATCGACGCTGCACGCGATGCGCGCGGGGCCGGATGGTTGGGAGCTCTGGGTGAGCGACGCGGTGCTGATCGAGGCTTTACAGCGAGAAGTCGCCTCGCTCGGCGTACGGCGGGTGGCGTACTGGCGGCTCGGGTTGGAGGATCCGGCGATCTGGAGATGAGCGCGGCGCGACTGTCGGCGCGGAGTCAGCCTTCGTCGTCGTTGGAGCACCGTCGTTGACCGGACGAATAACGTCGGGGCGTTCACCGCCGTGAACTTCAACTCTTGACTGAAACAACTTCAACCAAGCACTGAAGGTTACTCCCCGACTCGAAACTATCCAACTAGACCACGAGGAGCTCCCGCTGGTATGTCTTCGGCGTGACGACAGCCCGATCAGGCTCGATGTACACATTCACCTCGGTCCGCATCCCGATCTCTCCCGGGATGTAGATCCCCGGCTCGATCGAGAACCCGACGCCCGGCACGAGCAACCGCTCCTCGCGCGACTCGAGGTTGTCGAGGTGCGGACCAGATCCGTGCAACGAACGTGGGTCGATCGAATGGCCGGTGCGGTGCGTGAAGTATTCACCAAATCCACGCTCGACGATGACGGCGCGAGCGGCATCATCGACGTCGGCGCCGCGCAGCGGTCTGCCTGCTTTCGCCGCATCCTGCACCAGCGCAATCGCCGCGTCGCGCGCGTCGCGCACGGCGCCCCAGATTTCCTGCGTCCGCGCCGATGGTGGCCCAAGCGTCGCCATCCACGTCTGATCGGCGTAGATGCCGTTCGGCTCCTTCGCCCAGAGGTCGATCAGCAGCACCTCGCCATCGCGGATCGGGCGCGGCTGTTCCGGCGACGGCTCGTAGTGTGGATTGGCCGCGTTCGCGCCCGCGCTCACATTGGGGCCATGATCGGTGGAGAGTCCAGCCTTGGCGAAGCGCTCCTGCATCCAGATCATCAGTTCGTGCTCCGTGATCGGCTGGGCGGTGCGCGACCGCTCGCCCGCGAACAGGAACGCCGCCTGCGCGATCGCCGCGATCACCTCCGCGGCGCGCACGTGCGACGCGATGTCCGTCGCGTTCCACGACGCGTAGAATCGCGTCACCAGCTCGCCGCTCGACGTGATCGACGTCGCGCCCGCCGCGCGCACCATCTCGAGCACGCCGGCCGGCACCCGGTCGAGATAGGGCACCGCGTCGCCCGCTGAATACTCCATCGCGATGCGCTTTCCCTTCACCATCTCGCTCACGCTGCTCTCGAGGGTGCGCCACGAGCTGTACGTCGACTTGCCCCAGGCCTTCGGCCAACTGTGCCACGGACCCGGCTCGATCGCGTGCCCCAGCGCGTGTGGTACCCCCGAGCGCGGGATCCACACGAAGATGCGCCGCGAGATGAATCCCTCGAGGCCGAGCATCCCCATGGCGATGGGATTCGTCTG
>DATCGM010000148.1:0-12096 GCA_036508915.1 Gemmatimonadaceae bacterium | reverse complement strand
GTCTTCTCACCAGCCGTCAGATGAACGCGAGAGCCGGGATGGATCGCTCCGGCAGCTGTCGGGCCGAGCGAGAGCACGACGTCGAACGCCGACGGGTCCGCGACTTCTACGAGCACCTGGCCTGCATCGGCCGGTGCGCCGAGCACGGCGGCCATCTTCGTCACCACTCCGCTTACCGGCGACCGGAGCACGGAGAGCTGCTGTGCGCGCTGCGCGTTCACGGCATCGGTACGCGCCTTTCCAAGATCCGCCGCCGCCTGCTCGGCGTCCTTTCGCGGTACGATGCCTTCGTTCCCCAGACGCTGCGCGCGCTCATAGTTGCGCTGCGCCGCCGTGAGTGCCGCCTCAGCGGCGTTTGCGGCCGCGTTGAATCCAACCTGCTCGAACTCCACGAGTGGGCTTCCCGCGGCAATGCGTTGCCCCGCCGAGACGTACACCTTCGCGATTCGAGTCGCGGATGGCGCACTCAAGGCGGCATAGCGTCCGGGACGCGACACCACGGTGCCGATCGCCGAGATGATGTGCGCGAACGGCTCGATGCTGGCCGTCACGGTGTTCGCCGCGACCACAGGCTTCACGGCCGAGTCGGCCGCCCCTTCCTTGTCATCGCCCTTGCATCCGCTGGCGAGCGCCGCAAGGGCGACGCTGGCAATGAGAATACGCGGCACAGCGTGAGCCGTTCGTGTCATGGTGCAGGTACCGTCTGAGTGAGCGCGCGCAGCTCCGTATTGATCGTCAACAGCGCCGCGAGGTCGTCGATGTATTGTCCCAGTACTTCACGCGCGCTGCGGCGCGCCTCGAGCACGGCGGGCAGCCCGGAGGCCCCCTCGCGATACGCCGTCAGCGATCGGTCCGCGACCCGTTGGGCCCGCACCACGAGGTCGCGATCCCGCGCAATTTTCGCGAGCAGCGCTTCGCGCTCTTTCACACCCTCGATCAAACGCTGGCGAGCCTCGAGGCGCGCGGCCACGAGCTGAATGTGCGCGCGCGCGCGCTCGGCGGTCGCTTCGGCGATCGGGCCCTGATTGCGATTGAAGAGCGGCAGCGGCACCGCAAGACCGATGAGCGGGAGATAGCCCGGCTGTCCGGGGTCGCCCCACTCGACGCCGACGTTCACCGATGGCAGCGCGAACACGCTGCGTTTCTGAAGTGCGACTCCCATCTCGGCGGCCTGCAGATTCGCTTCTGCGGCGACGACGCTCGGTGTCCGCCCCACACCGGTGGCCGGCGGAGAGCCGGCACCAGTGGACGTCGAGACCGCGGGCGGAACGTTGATCGCCATGCCGCTACTGTCGAGCGTTCGGCGCACGACGACCGTGTCGAGTGGGGCGAGCACCAGCGAGTCGGCGAGCATGATGCTCGCGCTGTCCGCCGGAATTCCCATCAACGTCTGAACGGTGAGCAGCGCGCTCATGTAGTTGAGCGAGTCACCCGTGGTGACGTTGAGCTGCTGCCCCGCCACGACTGTTGCGAGATCGACGTCGAGATCACTCGCGTCGCCGGCGTCGCGGCGGCTCACCGTCATCTTGCGCAGGCTGTCCGCGTCGCGCGCCGTCTGGCGCGAGAGCCGGAAGCGTGCGTCCGCCGCGAGCGCGCGCGTGTAGGTGGTGTCCACCTCCACGAGCGCCGCCAGACGCTCGGACGCGAAGAGCAGCCGTGATGCGCGGGCCGCCGCATTCGCCCGTCCCACGAGCGCGCCGCGCTTCCAGAGCGCGTCGAACACGGGTACGTCGAGGGTAAGGTGCTTCTGCGGCACCGATGTCGAGTAGGTGGCGGCAAAGACAGGATTGAGCAGCGCGCGCGCCGAGAGCAGGCGCGCTAGAGCGGCGGCCGTGTCGGCCCGTGCGAGCGCGACGCGCGTTCCTGCCGCGAGCGCCGCGCTCTCCGCCTCTGCGCGCGTCACGGAGCGCTGCGCACCCGCTGGCGCGATTGCAAGCAGCCCGAGCACCCCGATCGTTCCGAAGCGCCGGAAAGTATGTGTATTGATTTCGATCACGTGTTGTAGGCTAGCGAAGGCACCTGTCACTACTATGACAGGCGACCTCAGCATGCCTCACGCTGTGGTCGCCCGGGGAAAGATGACGGTCGCCCGCGTCCCCACCCCCGGATCGGAGGTGAGTAGGAGCCGGGCATCATGCACCGACGCGACCCAGTGGGCAATGGAGAGGCCGAGTCCCGCACCGCCCTCGCGCGGCCGCGAGGGGTCGCCGCGATAGAAACGCTCGAAGACGTGCGGGAGCTGTTCAGGGGCGATTCCGCATCCGCTGTCCACAATGGTGAGTGTGGGCTGCGGCTCGGGCGAGACGCGTACGTGCACCTGCCCGCCGAAGGGTGTGAACTTGACCGCGTTGTCGAGCAACACGACCACGAGCTCGCGCACCAGATTCGCGTCGCCGACGATGGCAGTTTCCTCGAACTCGTCAACGACGAGCGTGACGCCCGCGGCCTGCGCCAGCGCTCGCACGGAGATCGCCGCGTCGACCACCACGTCGTCGAGAAAGAAGCGCTTGCGCTCAACCTGGCGCTCTCCGGCATCCGCGCGGGCAAGCATCAGGAGGTCGTCGACGACACGGCCCAGCCGCTGCGCTTCGTGTCCCATTCCGCGCAACACCGTCGCATAGCTCTCCGGCGAGCGCTCTTCCTGCAGGGCGACTTCGGCCTTCGTGCGCAGCACGGCGATCGGAGTGCGCAGCTCGTGCGCGGCGTCGGCCATGAAGCGTCGCGTGTACGCCATGGAGCGCTCGGCGGGCGCGGTCGATTTCTGGACGAGGAAGTAGCCGCCCGCGGCGATCAGCACGATGGCCGCCAGTGCCGCGCCGCCGAACGCCGCGATGAGCTCCGCATAGCGGTCGGCCAGCTCCACCTGGTCAGCGACCACCACGGCGACGAGCGTCTGTCCGGACTGGAGCTTGAATCGCTCGGCGTGCAGCGACAGCGTGTGCTCGTGGCCGACGTCTACTTCGTCGCTCACCGGCTTGCCCAACGCGGCGCGTTGCGCAGCGGCACGGACGAACGGGCCGGCGGTGTGAGGCGACACCGGTGTGCCGGCGCTGTCGAGCAGATAGAGAGTGCGATCGGGAATGCGCAGCTCATCCACCGCGTCGACGACCGCACCGTGCGCGCTGGCTGCCTCCATCTCGCGAATGCGGGCCGCGCGCATAAGCTCCTTCGTCGCGTTCTGCAGCGAATCGTCGAGCTGCTGCGCGAGCTGGGAGTGAATCACGCTGTAGAGCCCGCCGCCCAGGAGCAGGAGAATCAGACTCAGCGTCGCCGCGTACCAGAAGGTGAGGCGGCGGCGAAGCCGCGCCAGCGGCTGATGCGATACTACACTGGTCACTCGCCGAGCCGGTAGCCCGCACCGCGCATGGTGTGGATCAGCTTTGGCTCGAATCCGTCGTCGATCTTCCGGCGCAGGCGGCGCACGAGCACTTCCAGCACGTTCGTGAAGGGATCGTGGTTGTCGTCCCAGACGTGCGCTGTGATCGCGGCCCGGTCGAGCACGACGTCCGGATGCAGTGCGAAGCATTCGAGCAGCGCGAACTCCTTGGCGGTCAGCTCGATGAGCCGGTCACCGCGGCGCGCCCGCTGCGCCGCAAGATCGACTTCGAGATCGGCGACACGTACCACGCGCGGAGAGAGCGTCGGTCGCCGGCGGCTGAGCGCCCGCACGCGCGCGATGAGCTCCTGCAACGCAAAGGGCTTCGTGAGGTAGTCGTCGGCGCCGGCGTCGAGGCCCGTGACCCGGTCGTCCACCGCGTCGCGCGCCGTGAGCATGAGGATCGGCGTCTGCATGCCACGGTCGCGCAGCGATTTGCAGAGCGCGAAGCCCGACTCACCGGGAAGCATCACATCCAGAATGAGCACGTCGAGCTCTTCGCGCTCGGCAATGCGCCGGCCTTCGCGCGCCGTGCCGGCGTGTTTAACACGCGCGCCAGCACCGCGCAGACCCATGGCGACCTCGTGCGCGAGCTCAGCGTCGTCCTCGACGAGCAGGACTCGCATTGGTCAGTGGAAGATGAACACTGTGAAGCTGCGAAAAACGACGAAAGTTGCGCGCATGTATCCTATCGCCGAGACAAGAATATCCGCTTCGGTATCATCACATGCACTCCCACCGTGCCATCCACCAACTGCGTCACGTCCACATCACACGCGACTGACGTCAGCATGTAGGCGTCGTCCTTCGAAAGCCCCTTCTCGGTCATCAGAAACTCGATCGCCTGACGCACTGCTGTCTTTGTCGCGACCACCAGACTCGAGTCTGTTCCCATCGCGATCCAGTGCGTCGGCGTCTCGCCGCGCGGCCAGGTCAGGTGCATGTCTTTCCGCACGATGACCTGAAACGTTCCGGTGAGCGATGTCTCGAGGGCCGTGATGTCCACCTCGCCGTTCCCTTGCCCAGCATGACCATCGCCGACTTCCAGCAGGGCGCCGGTGGTGTGCACGGGAATGAACAGCGTCGTGCCGGCAACGAGCTCCTTGTTATCGAGATTGCCGGCGTGAATGCCCGGCGGTGCGCTGTTCAGGCGTCCGAGCCTTCGCGGCGGCGCTACTCCCATGCTGCCAAAAAATGGCCGAAGCGGGATGTCGATGCCGGGCGCGAAGTGCGCGACGCCTCCCTTCACGTCGAGCGGGATGATCCGCATCTTCGAGTAGCCGTAGTCTTCCGGCAGGAAGCCACTCTTTCCGCCAAAGGCGTTGTAGGCGTACGGAATCGCGAGGTCGATCTTCTGGATACGGACTTCCAGCACGTCGCCCGAGTCGGCGCCAGTCACGTAGATCGGACCGGTGAGGATGTGGCCGCCCGGACCCTTGTTCGTGACCTTCGCGTAGACGTCGCGCAGCGATTGCTCGACGTCCTTCGCCGCGACGCCTGCGCCTTCCAGTCGCGTTGGGCTCGATGTGAGCAGGGCGCCGATCACCACCACGTCGCCCGAGTTGATCGTCATCACGGGCTTCGCCGCCGCATCATAGAAGCCCCATGCGACGGTCTCCGGACTCGGCATCAGCCGAAGTGTCGCGGGCTGAGGCTGCACCGGTGTCTGCTGCTGAGGCGCGCACGCGACTGGAACGACGGCCAGCGCGGCACGGAACGCAAATGTCATTCTCGACATGATGGGCACGGTAGAGTGGCGAGCGATCATCTTGGCGAAGTAAGCGCGTCCGTCGTCCGCGCGACAAGGGGAGCGGCGCGCCAAGTGCCGGAATGCGCGAGCCCGCCGGCAGTGGTGACCGGCGGGCTCTATGCCTGTGCCCTCATGCTCCATCGCTCTGGACGGCGGCATACAGTGTGGTCCAGCATTTGGCGCGCCATGGTTCAAGAACAGGCTCGATTCCTCGTTGTCATCTGATACCACAGCGCCTCGTTACTCGCGCGCGTCGCCTCCAAGGTTCAACGACGCATCGCCCGTACGGAGGTAGGCCGTGTCCATTCGCTCAGCCATATCGACGAGCGCGGTGAATCGCGCTGAGAGGGGAACGAACTGCTGCACCATGGGGTGGCCAGCGAACCGCTCCACCTGCGTCCACACCGTGCGATCGTGCACGCCGAGCTCGGCCGCGCAGTCAGCCACCATCCACGCGGCCGCATAGCCATCGGACTCCTCGAGCTTCGGCACGGCCGTGTGGAAGCGCGCCAAGGCCTCGTCGTATCGCCCCGCCCGAGTGTCGAGGCGGACCGCGAGCGACTCGAGCAGCTCGCGCTTCTGGAACCACCAGTCATGTCGAGCTCCCAGTCGCCGCTTCGCCGACTCCAGCGCTGCCTCTGCGCCATCGATGTCTCGCAGCCGGAACGCCGCAAGCCCGACACCGGCATAGGCACCGATCGCGATCTCCTCCGTCCCCAGCTGATCGGCGAGGATCGTTGTCTCCCGATAGAGCGAGAGCGCCCCTTCCGTGTCGCCCCGCTCCTGCTGGAGATTCGCGAGGTTGTACAGGGCGGCGAGCCGGTTCGCGTTGTTGCGCAGCGTCGTGTACAACCGCAACGCGTCGCTCAACGCCTCGTGTGCGGCAACAAAGTCTCCGCTCCGCATTCCAATGACGCCCAGGTTCATCGACGCGCTCGCGGCCACGTCGAGCGCCTGGGCATCCTGCGCGATCGTGAGCGCTGAACGCAGCGCATCGGCTCCGCCGAGATCATCGCGCAGGCGCGTGAGCGCCATGCCGAGCGTCAGATACGCACGCGCTTCCATGACGCGGTCAGCGCGGCCGCTCGCGCGCTCGATCAGACGTAGCAGGAGCTGCACGGCGTCTTCCGTACGCGACGGAAGGAGCGTGATGGCGAGCCGATGCATCGCGCCACAGGCGAGCACGTCGTCCCCGCTCTCCTCGGCGATGTGCAGCGACTCTTCCGCGATGCGAATGGCGTCGTCCATCTCACCGACACGCGCCAGCGTCTGCACGAGGAGTGAGCGCGTCTGCACGATGTCCGCTCCCGTTCCCACGCGTTCGGCAACGAGGAGGAGCGCGCGGCACTCCGCTTCCGTATCATGTGCGGCCTGTCCGAGGCGCACCCGTGCCTGCAGCCTGCGCAGTTGGACGGGCAACGCGCTGGCCGATTCGCTACCGTAGCCAGGCGTCGCGAGTATCGCATCGCACAACCGCTCGACGTCGGCCCAACGCCCGGAGTGCTCCGCCGCCTGCGCCAGCTGGTCGTGCACGACGGCGCGCTCTTCGTTTGTGGACGCGTGCGCGAGCGCGTGCTGGAGAAATTCCGCCGACTCGTCGAGCGCATAGAGCGCCATCGCGCTCGACGCGGCTCGTCTGCACCAGAGGTATGCCTGCGCCGCGTTCGAGCTTCGCGCATAGTGCGATGCGATGCGGTTCACCGCATCGGGAGTGCGCGCCACGAGAATGCTGGCAATGCGCTCGTGCGTCAGCCGGCGACGCGCCGGGCTGACCGACTTGAACACGGCGTCCACCAGCAGCGCGTGCGCGAACTGATAGGTATCATCGTCCTGCTCGCGCGCCGGCTCGAGCACGGAGGTTGCCAGTGCTGCATCGACGGCGTCGAGAACGCTGTCCGCACTCGCGCCCGACGCTTCGATGAGCATCGGCAGCGAGAACGTTCGGCCGAGTGCCGCCGCCGTGACGAGAATCTTGAGAGCGTCGGGCGGCAGACGCGACAGACGGCGCCCGACGAGATCGGTCATCCCCGCGGGTAGAGTCAGCGTGGCAGGAATCGCCCATTCCCACGCCGCGCCCGAGTAGTGGAAGACCTGTTCTTCCACCATCGTGCGCATGAGCTGCATGACGAGAAAGGCATTACCCTCCGTGTGCCGGAGCACGAAGTCGAGCAGATCGTTGCCGAGGTCCGTACGGTGGAGCGCGCCCTGGAGCCATTCGCGCACTTCGGTCGTGGTCAGGCGCTCGAGGCGAAGCTCGCGCACGCGCGCGTCGCGCGTGAGGCGCTGCCGGCGCTCGCGCACGGCGCCGTACGCCGCTTCCTCACTGCGCATCGTGAGCGCGATGCAGATGCGTTCCGTCGTGAGCTGGGTGAGGACGTACTCCAGCGCATCCCAGCTCGCCATGTCGCCCCAGTGCATGTCTTCCAGTGCGATGAGCAGTGGCCGCGCTTCGCTCGCCCCGCGCAGGAAAGCGACGATCTCCTGCATCACATGGTGTCCCTGCGACGGATCAATCACCGGTTCGCTGACGGAACGCGTCGCGCCGCCGCGCAGCACCGGCACGAGCCGGCCGAGCAGCGGCCACGCACGCTTCGGCGCGAGGCCGAGTGCGTGCACGCCGGCCAGCGCCTCGGTCCATGGTCCAAATGGCGGCCGACTTTCGCTCTCCATCGCACGCCCCGTTACGACCACGGCGCCGCGAAGGCGGCACTCCGGCAGAAGCTGTCGCACGAGCGACGATTTACCCACGCCCGCCTCGCCGATGACGATTCGGGTCTGAGGCCCGCCACGGACGCTCTGATCGAGCGCCAGCACGAGTGAGCGGAGCTCGGCGGCGCGGCCAACAAAGCGATTGAAGACCAGTTGAGGCGTCGCGCCGTTCGCCGTTCCCGCCGCCACGACCTTGTCGCGCCCGTCGCGCTTCGCGTCGAACAGGGAGCGGTCAGCCGTCGTGAACAGGGCTTCGAACGATTCCCCATGCTCGGGCGCCGTCGCGACGCCGATGGACAAGGTCACCGAGAGCGAGCGTTCTGGATCGTCGGACAGCGGGATGACCATCGCGGCCGTGGTGCTGCGCACGGCCTCCGCGATCGCGCGCGCACCAACAGCATCCACGCCCGGCAGGAGCACGACGAACTCGTCGCCGCCGTAGCGACCCACGTACTGGCCGGACCGCAGCAGGTCGCGCACGACGCCGGCCACCATTCGCAGTGCATCATCGCCGGCGAGATGGCCAAAGTTGTCGTTCACCGACTTGAATTGGTCGACGTCGATGACGAGCAGCGAAACGGCGGCCCCGGTGCGCCGACGCTCCGCGAGAACGGCGGACGTCACGTTCACGAAGGCGCGGCGAACCAGCGCACCCGTGAGATCGTCGTCCTCGGATACCATGACCTTGTTCTGCGCGCCGGACTTGCGCAGCGGCGTCGCCCGCTGCGTGGACGAGGGCGCGCTCACCGTGCCTCGGCGCACCAGCTCCTCGAAGAGGGCGAACAGTTGCGGATCGAACTGGCGACCGATCTCGCGGCGCATGATCTCCATCGCCTCGAGCTGGGAGAACGCGCGCTTGTAACTGCGCTCTGTAGTCAGTGCGTCGTAGACGTCCGCGATGCAGAGAATGCGCGCCGACAGAGAGATGTTCTCCGCCACGAGTCCGTCGGGATACCCCTTGCCGTCCCAGCGCTCGTGATGGCTCCGCACCATCGGCGCGACGTCCCAAGGAAACTGCACGTCGGCGAGCAGCTGCTCACCGGCAGCGGGATGCTGCCGCACGAGCGCCCACTCTTCTTCTGTGAGCTTGCCCGCCTTGTTCAGTACCTCGGCCGGCACGATCAGCTTGCCGACATCGTGCAGCAGCGCCCCGATGCGAAACCAGAACAGCGATGTCTCGTCGAGTCCCGCCTTCGCGGCGAGGGCGCCGGCGAGGTCGGCCACGCGCTCGCAGTGGCCCTGCGTGTGCTGATCCTTCGACTCGATCGACTCGCCCCATTTGCGGACGACATCGAGAAAATCGCCCTCGAGGCGCGCCATACGGCGTCCGACGTCGGCAAGTTCGTGCCGCGACCGGAGCTGCGTAAAGCAGGCGTGCGCGCGGTTGAGCGCCTGTAGTGTTTCCCGGTTTCTTCCGAGACGCCCGAACAGCTCGGCGAGCTCGCGATTCGTATCGCCCTCGAGCGCCAGATCCTTCGCCGCGGTGGCGATATCGCGCGCCTTGATGAGGTGCGCTTCCGCGCCAACAAGATCGTCGGTCTCACGCGCGATGATGCCGTAGACCTTCGACGCTTCGCCGTTGGCGCGCGCATCGTCGAGGTGCTCGGCGAGCGCCATTGCACGGTCGCAGCGCCGCTTGGCTTCATCGAAGTCGCGCTTCTCGATCTGCAGCGCCGCCGTGTTCACCTCGAGCTGCACGCGCGTCGAGAGGCCGCCGAGCGCGTTGGCGATCGTCAGCGCCTCGGCGAATGCGTCTTCCGCCGCATCGAAGCGGCCGAGCGCCATGTTCGCCAAGCCGAGGTTGTTGAGCGCGATGACGATGTTGTCGAGAAGGGAATGAATGCGGCCGTGCGCGAGCGCTTCCTGGAAATAGCGAAGCGCTTCGCGGAAGTCGCCTCGAATGCTCGCCATCGTGCCCAGGTTGGTCATCACGTCGACCTGGAGACGCGGATCGGTGGTGCTGGTTCCGCGCTGGAGCGCTTCCTGAAAGAGCTGTTCGGCGTGGTCGAGGTCGCCCTGACGCCAGCGCACGGCGGCCAGTACGTTCAGCGCGTGACCCAGCGCGTTCCGCTCGTCGCCCAGCTCGGCGGTCGCGACCGCGGCGATGGCGCAATCCTCGGCGGCGCGATAATCGGCGTCGACTTCGTAAGTGCGGGCGATCCACCGCAACAGCATCGACGCCAGCGAGGGGGATGGCACGGCGAGCGAGCGCAGAGCCTGCTCATATTGTGCTCGCGCTTCGGCTCGGCGGCCAAGCTTGTCGAGTGCTCGTGCCCCCTCGATCAGGGCGTCGACTGACGTATGCCTTGGAGGAAGATCAACGAGCCGCAGATGCTGGCCGCGTGCCCCCGAACCGCCGTCTGACATCGGATCCCCAAAACGTGAATCGTGAAAACAACTCGTCGAGTATGAATCAGTGACATGTCGAGCTTCGCAGGCGTAACGCGCTCGGCCGGCTCACAAGGGTGAGCCGGCCGGGCGATTCATCAGCTCGATGCGATGATGTAGCCAGAGTGACTCAGATGAATTCCGACCGGACCGATGAGAATTGATCTGAGCGCGAATGCCAGAGCATTCGAACGAAACATGGCAGTCTCCAGTGAGGCGGCGCGGCTGAGCGCGCTACCGATACGTGAATGAGTGGAAGAATGACGGTAGGCCGAGGCGGGGCGCCTACTACTGCCCGACGTTGGTCGGGTCAGCAAACTCCGCAACCATGTAGCCGCTGAAATGCTTGAGGCGGCGGAAGAGCACGTGGGCGGAGTAGTCGATCTGGGTCACGAGATCGCGGTCGGTCAGCGACTCGTCGACGCACTTGCCACGGTCGGGGCAGTAGTAAATCAACCAGTTCTTCGCGTCAGTCTGGGAGACGTTTGGCGCATACATGTACAGCTGCACGTTCTCTTTCGGGTTGAACCGCATCGCGGGAGAGAAATCCATGCTCGGATGCGCGCTCGACGCGTTCTTGATAACGACCGTGAGCGTAAACTTGTGGCTCTCCGTGAGGCAGGGCTTGTCCCAGTACGCCGCGCCGTATCCCGACCTGCTAAGGTCGCAGACAGCATTCGCGGGAATGTCGAGGTGGTTCGGTCCCAGCGAGAACGACTGTTTTCTTGTGGGGTCGAGCGTCATCGAGTAGGTGCCGTTGGCCACGCCGATCAGTGCCTTCGCCGAGGCGGATGGAACGAACATGGAGCTCGCCTCGATCGCCCGCGACGGCGCTGCGGCCGGGGCCGTGACCTCTCCAGAACAGGCGCCAAGGAGCATGGCACCGGCAATCAATGTGAAGCGCGTGGCAACTCTGCGTGCCTTCGTCGGCTGTAGCATTGTTTCCGTCCTCTTCGAGCAAAAGCCCGATCGTGAATGGTGAGCTGGCCGGAACACGAGCTTTTTGCGTCATCTCGACGTCCGTCCTCGCTTTGCACGGCGCTATCCTGGCGCACCGTGGCAAACCCGCTGAAGCAATGCCGGGACCACTCGACCATGTTTGACCAATTTTCGTCAAAGTGTCTCGAATTAGCGTATTTATTGAAGACATCAGCCAAATTGCCCGGCGTGAATTGTTAGGATGACCGATGCACTTTGAGTGGAATTTTCGCAGAATGCGTGGACCGGTTGCATTCTGCATCAAACTCAGACTGCCCCGATGCGCAGTTCGAAAGGCCAGCGCATGGCCGAGCGCGACTCGGCTCGCCCCAGAATGGTCGTACTGAATCGATGAAATCGCTCACTGGGCTCCGGCCATGCGCTTTCCGATACCATGTCACGGCTGACCAGGTTTCCAGATGGTCCGTCAACTGGTTAAGCGTTCACATCGCTTCCACGTCGAAGACCGGCACCTCGATCTCACGAAAAGGAAAGATGATGCTCGAGTAGCCGGGGTGGAGCGAAACGGAGCCCAGGGGAACAGGCTCAAGCACAGATCGATGGTGGTGGCGTCCAGCGCAGAGACGCTCGCCTCGAGGTCCAGCACCGATTCCAGCACCGACG
This sequence comes from Gemmatimonadaceae bacterium, assembly GCA_036508915.1. Taxonomy (GTDB): domain Bacteria; phylum Gemmatimonadota; class Gemmatimonadetes; order Gemmatimonadales; family Gemmatimonadaceae; genus AG11. The sequence goes on along the minus strand of DATCGM010000148.1, from coordinate 271 downwards.
GCGCGTCGGCATACAGCACGCGGGCGCGCACGATCAGCCGTTGCGCCAGCGCGTGGTAGATGCGCCAGTCGCGCCCATTCAGCGCATCGGCCAGCGTCGAACGAGCCGGCGGCGCCTGCCGTCCCATGTGGAAGAGCTTGGCCTGATTGGCGGCCAAGCAGACCTCGATGTCGCGCAGCGACTCGCGCCACGTGAGCTGGGCAAAGGCCAGGATGCGAAACACATCGGCACAGCCCAGCGTGCGCACTCCCGCATCGCCCGTGTGCCGTTC
>DATCGM010000147.1:0-15750 GCA_036508915.1 Gemmatimonadaceae bacterium | reverse complement strand
ACACTCGTTCAGGCGCAGAGTGCTGTGGTAAACGCCCGCGCGAGCCTCACTTTCCAGCGCGCGCTGATGTCGTACTACACCGGTGAGATCGACGCGGAAAACTTGAGGATCGTGAGATGAGCAGAACGGCGAAATGTGCTGTGGCGTAAACCCCCTCTCTGACGGGGCCATTGGGAAACAGAACGGCGGAACTGACGTGTCCTCAGTTCCGCCGTTTCGTCTCGAACGTGTGCCGCGATGGGATGCCGTTGCACCATTGGGATCTGCGACCAACGCTCAACTCGACAACTTCAACTATCAACTGCTGGAAAACTCACCCACTGTTAGCCGAAAACAGTTGAGTGGTTCTGCCCCTGCTGCCGCGCGTCAGCCCTTCGGGCTCCGCAACTCCCGCTTGGAGCCGTACGTCGCCTCGTACCGTTCGATCGACTCCAGCACGATGCGCGTCGCCTCGTCGCTCTTGCCCCACCCGATGATCTCGACACGCTTGCCCTCGAGATCCTTGTACGTCCGGAAGAAATGCTCGACCTCGTTCAACACATGCGGCGAGATGTCCGCGATGTCGAAGTATTCCTGCTGAAACGGATCGTGGAGCGGCACGCCGAGGATCTTGTCGTCCGGCTCGCCGCGATCAAGCATCTTGAGCACACCGATCGGCCGCACGTCGATCTGGCAGCCGGGAAAGGTCTCCTCCTTCACCAGGACGAGGACGTCCAGTGGGTCGCCGTCCTCGTGAAGTGTCCGCGGGATGAACCCGTAGTCGCCCGGATAGTGCACCGCCGAGAAGAGTACGCGGTCAAGCTTGAGCATGCCGCTCGCCTTGTCGAGCTCGTACTTGTTGCGGCTCCCCGACGGGATCTCGACAACGGCGGTGACGCATTCGGGCACGTGGAGGCCCGCCGGAAGGTCGTGCCAGAGGTTCAGCATCAGGCGATGGTGTGGGCCGAGCTCCCCGGCCGTGAGATGGGATTGCGCGCGTCCTGGAGATCTGGGACGAAAGTCAACAGCGCGAGACACCTCATCCATCACCTCGCGAGCACCGCTGCGGCTTCCCGCGCGAAGTACGTGATGATGACGTCCGCGCCAGCGCGGCGAATACCGATCAGACTCTCCATCATCGATCGCTCGAGGTCGATCCATCCCCGCTCCGCGGCGGCGTGAATCATCGCGAACTCGCCACTCACCTGGTACGCCGCGAGCGGATAGCCCGTCTCGGCCTTCACCCGCGCAACGATATCGAGGAACGGCCCCGCCGGCTTCACCATCACCATGTCGGCGCCCTCCTCGATGTCCTGCAGGGTCTCGCGCAGCGCCTCGTTCGCGTTGGCGGCATCCATCTGATAGCCGCGCCGATCGCCCGTCTGCGGCGTGCTCTCCGCGGCCTCGCGAAAGGGACCGTAGAAGGCGCTCGCGAACTTGGCCGCGTAGCTGAGAATTACGGTGTCCTGGAACCCTTCCGCATCGAGCGCGCGACGAATGGCGCCGACGCGCCCGTCCATCATGTCGCTCGGGGCGACGACGTCCGCCCCAGCGCGCGCGTGCGCCAGCGACTCGCGCGCAAGAAGCTCGAGCGTTGCGTCGTTGTCCACGTCGCCGTTGCGGAGGATGCCGCAGTGGCCGTGATCGGTGTACTCGCACATGCAGACGTCAGTGATCACGACGAGCTGCGGCAGGTCGCGCTTGAGCGCGCGCACCGCCTGCGGCACAGGACCCTCATCGTCCCACGCACCGGAGCCCTCGGCATCCTTGCTCGCGGGAATGCCGAAGAGCAGCACGCCGCCGACGCCGAGCGCCGCGGCAGCCCGTGCGTCGACGAGGAGCTCGTCCACCGACGTCTGGCTCACGCCGGGCATGGAGCTCACGTGTTGCCGAACGCCGGTGCCCGGCCGCACGAACAGCGGCAGCACGAGCTGCGACGGTGCGAGCAGCGTCTCGCGAACGAGATTTCGCAGTGCCGCGGTTCGGCGCAGACGGCGAGGACGATATTCGGGGAATGACGGCATGCTCACTCTGGTTGGGGCGAAGGAACATGATTCGCGCGGCGCAGTCCTTCGAGGATCTCGCTCGCGCCCTCGCCGCGAAGCTGATTGGCGAGCCGGATTCCGCTCAGCTCAGGGTCATCGAGATCCAGCGCGATCGAGCCGCGCACGACGCGTGTGCCCTGAATGTCGGCGATCATGCCGTGCAGCATCGCTCCGGCGTCGCTCTCCATCGCGAGCGCACCGATCGGCACCTGACATCCGCCTTCCAGCGCGGCAAGAAAGGCGCGCTCGGCGCTCACGGCACGCATCGTCGGCACATCGTTCATCGCTTCCGCAAGCGCACGAATGCGTTCGTCATCGACGCGCGTCTGTACGGCAATGGCGCCCTGGCCCGCCGCGGGAAGCCAGGCCGGCGCATCGAGGTAACAGGTGATGTGCTGCTTCGCGCCAAGGCGGTGTAGTCCGGCGGCGGCGAGAATCGCGGCATGCACGCGCCCTTCGTCGATCTTCATTAGCCGAGTCGGGACGTTTCCCCGAAGCTCTGCCACTTCGAGATCCGGCCGCGCCGCGAGAAGTTGCGCGCGGCGGCGCAGGCTCGAGGTCCCCACGCGCGAGCCGCGCGGGAGATCGTCGAGCGATCCGGCGAGAATGCGGCCGTTTACCACCAGCGCGTCGCGCGGGTCTTCGCGCTCGAGCACCGCCGCGACGATGAGACCGTCCGGCGACTCGGTGGGAAGATCCTTCAGCGAGTGCACCGCGAAATCGATCTTCTTCTTGAGCAGCGCCGTCTCGAGCTCTTTGGTGAACAGTCCCTTCGCGCCGATGGCGCTGAGAGACTCGTCGAGCCGCTTGTCGCCGACGGTCTTGTAGGTCACGAGCTCGCTTTCGAGCCCCTGCGCGGTAAGCGCGGCCTGCACGAGACGCGCCTGCCGGAGCGCGAGCTCGGAGGTTCGGGTGCCGATGCGGAGTCGAGACGCTGACTGGGAAGTCACCTTGGTAACTTAGTGAAGGATACCGGCGGGAATCAGTTGAAGAGAGGAATAGACCGATACACCAAAGTGCGATCGCTATGTTGATCTGACCTGAAGACCCGTTAACGATGATGAGCTTGACACCTGCCACTCAGCTCGAGCCAGACCTCTGGCTCCTCGACCTCGCCTTCCAGGGCTCGCCCGGAGTGGTCGCCGCGTATCTCATCACCGGCCCTTACGGGCATACGCTGATCGAGACCGGTCCAGGCTCTACCCTTCCCGCGCTCGAGCGAGCGGTCGCCGCGGCGGGTGCCCAGCTCGACGACGTCACGCAGCTGCTCATCACGCACATTCACCTCGACCACGCCGGCGCGGCGGGCTCGCTGCTCCGTCGTCTCCCCGATGCTCGGCTCTTCGTGCATCCGGTGGGTGCGCCGCACATGATCGATCCGTCCAGGCTGCTCAGGAGCGCGACACGCATCTACGGCGACCGCATGGACGCGCTCTGGGGCGCATTCGAGCCCTGCCCGGAGAATCGCGTCGAGCTTCTCGCCGATGGCGCAGAGATCGTGTGCGGCGCACGCACCATTCAGGCGCTCCATACGCCGGGCCACGCCTCGCATCACGTCGCCTTTCACGATCCCGAGCGTCGCACCGCGTTCACGGGCGACGTCGGCGGCGTGCGCATGCAGGGCGCGTCGTACGTGCGTCCGCCTACGCCGCCGCCCGACATCGACATCGAAGCCTGGCACGAGAGCATCGACCGGTTGCGTGCGCTCGATCTGAAGGCCCTCGACCTCACGCACTTCGGTCGCTTCGCCGCCCCATCCCGTCATCTCGACGATCTGCTCTTCCGCCTCGACGAATGGACGGGCTGGGTCAGGGAATGGATGGCAGCTGGCCGCACTCCCGACCAGATGGCAGCGGAGCTACAGCGGAGGAGCAACGCCGACATCGCGGCGAATGTGCCGGATCCGAGGCTCGCGCAGGCGTACGAGCTCGCGACGCCGTCGCGGATGACGGTGGACGGTCTGGCGCGCTACCTCAACGGCAGAACGTGAGACGGGAGACCTGAGGCGTGAGACGTAGCACAACGGGTTGCTTCCGTGCTGGCAGTAAGGCAGAATCCGCTCTCACCGTTTTTCACCGAGCTTAAGCACATGTCCGACATCGACGTCCTTCTCCAGGAGCATCGCAAGTTCGAACCCGACGCGGCGTTTCGCGCGGCCGCGATCGTCTCCTCGCCTGATATCTATGCGAAGGCGGCCGCCGACCCCGAGGCGTACTGGGCCGAGCAGGCGGCGACGCTCGAGTGGAGTACACCATGGACCCAGGTGCTCGACTGGAAGCCGCCGCATGCGCGGTGGTTTCTCAACGGCAAGCTCAACGCCTCGGTGAACTGCCTCGACCGCCACATTCGTACAGCACGTCGCAACAAGGCGGCGCTCGTATTCGAAGGCGAGCCGGGCGACCGGCGCACGCTGACCTACTGGGACCTCTACGTGGCGGTAAATCAGTTTGCCAACGTTCTGAAATCGCTTGGCGTGCGGAAGGGCGACCGTGTCGCGATCTACCTTCCCCTCATTCCCGAAGTGGCGATTGCGATGCTCGCCTGCGCGCGCGTCGGCGCGATTCACTCCGTCATCTTCGCTGGATTCTCGCCCGACTCGGTGCGCGACCGCATCAACGATTCGCAGTGCAAGGTCCTCATCACCGGCGACGGAGGGTATCGACGCGGCTCCGTCGTGCCGCTCAAGCGCAATGCGGACAAGGCGCTCGAGGAGACGCCGTCCATCGAGCACGTCGTCGTCGTGCAGCGTCGTCCGGGTTCGCTCGGCGACGAGGCATTCGCCGAGATGAAGGAAGGTCGCGATCACTGGTGGCACCGGCTCATGCGCACCGCGCCGATGTGGTGCGAGCCCGAGCCGATGGACGCCGAGGATCCGCTGTTCATCCTCTATACGTCCGGCACGACTGGCAAGCCGAAGGGCATCGTGCACACGACTGGCGGCTACATGGTCGGCGCCGCATCGTCCACGAAGATCGTGTTCGATCTCAAGGATGACGACATGTTCTGGTGTACGGCCGACGTGGGCTGGATCACCGGACACACGTACGTGGTGTATGGCCCGATGGCGATCGGCGCGACCTGTCTGCTGTATGAAGGCGCGCCCGACTGGCCGGAGAAGGATCGCTTCTGGGAGCTGTGCGAGCGCTATGGCGTGACGATCATCTACACCGCGCCCACCGCCATTCGCGCCTTCATGAAGTGGGGCGATCACTGGCCGGCGAAGCACGATCTCTCGCGCCTGCGCCTGCTCGGCTCCGTCGGCGAGCCGATCAATCCGGAAGCGTGGATGTGGTATCGCGAGCACATCGGAGGCAACCGGTGCCCCATCGTCGACACCTGGTGGCAGACGGAAACGGGCTCGATCGCGATCTCGCCACTGCCCGGCATCACGGCCACGACGCCCGGCAGCGCCACGACACCGATGCCCGGCTATACAGTTTCGCTTCTCGACGCGAAGGCGAATGAAATCACCGTCGGCGGTGGCCTGCTCGCGATCATGAAGCCATGGCCCTCCATGCTCCGCACCATCTGGGGCGACGATGCACGTTACGTGGAGACCTACTTCACCAAGTGGCCCGGCCGGCCGGACATCTACTTTCCCGGCGACGGCGCCAAGCGAGACGACGACGGCAACTACTGGATCCTCGGCCGCGTGGACGACGTGCTCAACGTCGCCGGTCATCGCATCGGCACGATGGAGGTGGAGAGCGCGCTGGTCGAGCACCCCGCCGTGGCCGAAGCGGCGGTCGTGGGAAAGGCGCACGAGCTCAAGGGGCACGCGCTCGCCGCATTCGTCACGTTGCGTGAGGGATTCACGCAATCGCCCGCCCTGCGGGACGAGCTGCGCGAGTTCGTCTCGCAAAAAATCGGCGCGATCGCGCGGCCAGACGACATCATCTTCAGCGCCGATTTGCCGAAGACCCGTTCGGGCAAGATCATGCGGCGTTTGCTACGCGACATCGCGGAAGGCCGAGCACTCGGCGACACAACGACGCTGGCCGATCCGAATGTCGTCAATTCACTCAAAGAGATGTACGAGGCGAACGAGAGTTGATCCGTCACCCACTCCCAGGCACCAGATGAACCGCACTCTCAGGACTTCGCTTGCCTTCCTCGCGCTCTGCGTCGCCGCGGCCTGCCGCGCGCATTCCGCTCCGCTGCCCGACAACTCCATCCGCGCCATAGCGTTTCTGCTTGATTCGGCGGGGCGCGAGGTTGGATCAGTCCGTTTCACGGAGACGCCTGGCACTCCTGGCGTCAACTTCACCATCCAGATCAGTCGGGGCGCGACACCAGGACAGCACGGAATCCATCTGCATTCGGTGGGCGTCTGCGACGCGAAGTCTGCTTTCGCGAGCGCGGGGGGCCACTTCAATCCGGCGAACAAGCGTCATGGGCTCTTCTCGCCCGACGGTCCGCACGGAGGCGATCTCGAGGCGGTGACCGTTGACGCATTCGGCCATGCCAGCTTCGTGGCAAACTCCCCGCGCGTCACGCTCTCACCCGGCCCCAACTCGCTGCTCGACGCCGACGGGAGCGCCATCGTCCTGCACGCGCTGCCCGATGATCAGCGCACTGACCCGAGCGGCAACAGCGGGGCAAGAATCGCCTGCGGGGTAGTGACGCGGCAGTAGTGGGCAGTTTCCGAATTACATGTCGTCCTGAGCTCTCTCAGGACGACAGCGTCTCGCTGCTACTCTCTGTCAGCCCGTTGCCCCCGCCACTCGCTCGGCGTGGAGCTCGGCCACGCCGCGCAGCCGCGCCCTTTCATCGAATGCATCTTCGCTCCGCGCCACCACCAGCGTCGCTACGCCATTGCCGATGAGATTCGTGATCGCGCGCGCCTCGCTCATGAAGCGATCGACGCCGAGCAGGATCGCCACTCCTTCCACCGGTACCACGCGCATCGCCGCGAGCGTGCTCGCGAGCACGATGAATCCCGAGCCCGTCACACCGGCGGCGCCCTTCGACGTCAGCATCAGCACGCCGAGCACGCTGAGTTGCTGCACGATGCTGAGATGGACGTGGAATGCCTGCGCGATAAACAGCGTCGCCATCGACAGATAGATCGACGTCCCGTCCAGGTTGAACGAGTAGCCCGCGGGAATGACCAATCCCACCACGGATCGCGCGCAGCCATAGCGCTCCATTTTGTCCAGCATCCTCGGCAGCACCGCCTCGCTCGACGACGTCCCGAGGACGATGAGGATCTCCTCGCGAATGAACTTGAGATACGCCCAGAGCGAGAAGCCGTTCCATCGCAGAATCAGATTCAGTACGACGAAGATGAAGATCGCCATCGTGAGGTAGACGTCGAGCATCAGCCGCCCGAGCGGAAGCAGGCTCTTCACGCCGAAGGTCCCCACGGTGTACGCCATCGCGCCGAAGGCTCCAATGGGCGCGACCTTCATCACGAGCGCGACGATGCGAAAGAACACGAGCGAGAGTCTGTCGAGCCACTCCGTCATCGGCCGACCCTGCTCGCCGATGAACGCGAGGGAGACGCCGAACAGCACCGCGAAGAACACCACCTGTAGCACGTCGCCGCTCGCAAAGGCACCCACCACGCTCGACGGCACGATGTGCGTCACGAAATCGACGAACGTGAGCGCCTTTCCTGCTTCCGCATATTTGGAGATGTCACCCTTGGCGAGCGCACTCACGTCGAGCCCTTCACCAGGCTTCGTGATGTTGACGATGAACAGTCCGATCGCGAGCGCGAACGTCGATACAATCTCGAAGTAGAGCAGGGCCTTTCCACCGACGCGACCCACCTTCTTGAGATCGTGCATGTTGGCGATCCCGAGCACGACCGTGAGGAAGATCACCGGTGTGATGATCATCTTCACCAGATTGATGAACGTGTCGCCTACCGGTTTCATCGCCTTCGCCGTATCCGGGGCGAACAGCCCGAGAAGAACGCCGAGCGTGATGGCGACGAGGACCTGAAAGGTCAGATTGTGGTGGATGCGGCGCATTGCGGAGTGGTTCTAGCGTCGCGGCGAGAGCACCGTGCGCTTTTCGGTTACCCCCTCCACGGCGGCGCGGGAGTACTTCACGGCGAAGTACCGATCGTTCTTCCACAGCTCGAAAAGGTCTCGGTAGTGCGGACTGTCCACATCACCCGATTGTCCAGGCGTATTGGTGCCGACGGATGCATCCCAGTCCCCCGCCTCGACGATGTAGCGGAACGACGCGCCAGACGTCTGGTTCGAGCCGACCCCGGTGGCACCCGGTGTATTGCCGTCACCGCCGCGCGGCCAGGGCCCGACCTCGAAGCGCGCGCGCGTCTCGGGGTTTAGCGCCGCGCTCATGGGATGCTGGAGCAACACCTTGTGATAGCGCCCCCAGCTCCATCCGGACATGTCGGCGCCGTAGCGCTGCGTGAGCTCGGCGACCGCGGCGGTCAGTGCCGTGAGCAGGAGCGTGTCGCGGCCGGCGGTCGGACTGGGCCCGAACTCGCCGCCCGGCGCGGTCAGCCACTCGATCACGCGCTTGGTCGAGATCCCGCGGGTCATCGCCCGAGCCGGCGCCGGCACCACCGCCGCTGTCACCCCCAAGCTGAGCTGGCGGTACCACGCCTCGTATATCCCGGCCCCGACGGAGCCCTTGTCGACCACGCGGTCCCACCCGAGCAGCACCTGCCGTGCCCGCTCAGTTGCCGGGTCGGTCGACTCGAGGTCCGCAAGCAAAGGCACGAGCGAGCGTGCCGGGATGGACGTGTAATCATTCTGTAGGCGCATCATATCCATCAGCGTGAGCTTTCGCCCGGACCCAAGCACCTCGGCGATGCGCGCGAAGCGGTATGGATCGGCCCATGACCACCCAATGGCGTCGCGGTGTGGATAGGTCTCCGGCGTCAAATTGTTGTTCGCCGTGGCGATGTAGCCTTCGGGCGGATTGTACGCGTGCGGCTTCTCCTTAATCGGCAGGTAGCCGGCCCACTCGAAGCGGCCGTCACCCGGCACCGGCACGAGGCCGCTCGACTTCGGACGGATGGGCGCGATGCCCACCGCCTGCCAGCCGATGTTGCCCGCCACGTCGGCCCACACCATGTTCTCGCCAGGGATGTTGCTGTACGCGCAGGCCTCGCGGAACTCCTCCCACGTCTTCGCTTGGTCCATGCGCAGCGACGCCATGTATGGCGCGCCGCCGGGCTCCATCCAGGCCGCCCGCACGGCGTACGCGAGATGGCGCGCCGTGTCCTCGTAGACGACCGGTCCGTGCCGCGTGAATTTGAGCGCGACCACGACGGGCGTTTCGCCCTTCACCGGAATCGACTCTCGCACGACTCGCATCGGCTCCCACGCCCCGCGGTACTCGTACTGGCCGGGATTCGCCGGGTTGGTCTTGTACACGTAGAGGTCCTCGCCGTCAGTGCCGAAGATCGTGAGACCCCACGCGCCGTATTCATTGTGCCCGATCGACACGCCGGGAATCACCGGCTCGCCGCCGCCGATGACGTTCCAACCCGGCGCAACGAGATGAACGAAGTAGCGCAGCGACGGCGCGGCCTGCGCACGATGCGGATCGTTCGCCATCAGCGCGCGGCCGCTGAGCGTTCGGCTGCCGGCTACCACCCAGTTATTGCTGCCAATGTCGCGCCGCTGGTTCCACTCCAAGTCTGCCCTTGCAGCAGAATCGATCGCCGCCAGCCGCCGGCTCGCGTTGCTGTCGTTGCGGTAGGCCGAGCGCAGATCGGATGGCTGGAAACGCACCGGCGCGCGGAACGCATCGTACAGTTCGAGGATCGGCTCGTCGAGACCGCGGCCGTCGATCATCGGATCCAGTGCGAGCGCGGGGCGACCCGGCCCGGGGTGGAACCACTGGATCTTCTCGAGCAGCGCCGAGCCATGCTTCGCGACGAAGCGCCCGTACGCCAACTCCTCGCCGATGTTCCCGAGCAGCCCCTGGTGCCGGGAGATCACTACCTCCGGCGTCCAGCGGCCGGGCGTGAGCCCGAGCATCCGCAGCTCGACGGGAATGAGCGCGGGATCCTTGGCCGCCTCGTCCATATAGGCATTCACGCCGTCCACGAACGCGCCGATGATCGCCGAGCCGCGCGGATGATAGTGCGCGAGCTCGGTCGTCATGTTGCCGCGGAACTTGAAGAGCCGCGCGCCCTGGTCTCGCTTCAGCTCGCGCCGTCCCGCGATCTCCGCCATTGTGCCCGTGGCTTGCCGCCGCCACATCTCGAACTGAAAGGCACGGTCGCGCGCGGCCGTGTAGCCCTGCGCAAGGAAGAGATCGTGCTCGTTCTTCGCGTAGATGTGCGACACGCCCCACTGGTCGCGCAGGATCTCAACGGGCTTCTGAAGACCGGCGATGCGGAGGGTGTCGGCATGCGTGGCGCTCGTCGATTGGGCGCCGGCGATCGATACACCAGCGACGACGAACGCCGCCACGAGGAGCTGTTTCACGTGAGAGGTGTGATGGATCGAAGTCATGGACGCCGTGCGGAGGTGGGTGGCTCGTGCCCTCGCTGCATGGTAAGCCTACGCATCATTGCTCCAGCTCGCTGGACCACCTGACGGCTGGCGTAATGGCGGGCTGCCATGCCGGCGGCGTGCCAGGCGTGGTATGTTCCCTGCGCTAGCAGCTCCTGCCCAAACCGGACCGACCGACCATGTGGAGCTTTCTCAAGCGCCTGTTCCCTGAAAACCTCTTCTCCCGCAAGATCGATCCGAGCGCGGAGCGCCGTCTTCGTCTCGCGCAGGCGCGTGCGGAGGAGTCGATCATCCGCACACACGTGGACAACGCGCTGATGTTCGTCGACACGCTCGCCGAAGATCTCACCTTCGACCGCGCGATCGATTCGTATATCCGGCTGATGTCGATCCCGGAGCCTCTCGCCAGCACCGTGGCGACCCGGACGCTCGTCGTCCTCGGCCAGGATCTCGTTCCGTATCGCCGCCGGTCGCGCGAGGAAACCGCGGCCGCGCCGGACGAATCCCGTCCGCCCCTTCGGCTGGGCGACTCGGCCGAAGCCAAACGCGGCATCAAGCGGGCGTAGTTCCGGCTCAGTCCTCCGGCTTCACCGCCCGCAAACTCACCTCCGCCGTATCCCGGATCTCCCGGCCGTACCCTGCCCCCCGCAGTTCCGCCGCGAGTTCCTCGGCCCACGTCGTTACCTCGCGAAGGTCCAGCCAGCAGATCACAAACAACGCCGTCGCGAGAATCGCTGAGATCACGCACCACTCGCAGATCGCGTGAATCACGAACAGCTCGAGATACGTCAGCCAAAGCGAGAACAGCACTCCGAACCCCGTCATCGCGACGAGGATATGAGAGACCACTCGCCGCTCGGCCAGCGCAGGCGTGAGCCCCGCCAGCGACACGCCCATCACGGCGATGTAGTACGCCACGCCCCAGGCTCCTACCGGGAACCCGAGGAATGTCGCCCACTTCGACGTCTGCACCGTCTCGCAAGAGCCGACGGAGCAGACCAGCGTGCCGACGTAGCCGAGCTTGTACAACGTCAGATAGAGCGCGACGAACATCCCGGCGAGCGCAACCAGCGCCGCCAGCATGCGCTTGTTCACTTGCTCTTGCTGGCGGGAGTCAGCGACGCCGGCTTCTTCGCGTCGGCATTCGCTCCGGCCGCTGTGGAATCAGCCGGCGCGGTAGCAGCGGGACCCTTGGCCAACTCGGTCTCGACGAGCTTGTTGAACGTGTCGAAGGGCAACGGCCCTGGTAGCAATTGTCCGCCGATGATGAACGACGGCGTCTCATTAATCCCGCGCCGCACGGCCTCCTGCTGATTGGCCTGGATCTGGGCCCGATGCGTCTCGGCGTCCATGCAGGACCCGTACTTCGCCATGTCGAGCGCAAGACCCTTCGCGAGCGCGCTGAGCTGCTTGCGCGGGTTGCTCGTCGCCTCGCCATTCCACTTGTCCTGGTTCGCGAAGATCACGTCATGCATCTCCCAGAACTTCCCCTGGTCGTTGGCGCATGCGGCGGCCAGCGAGGCGTCCCATGTGTTCTTGTGCATCGGAAGCGGAAAATCGAAAAAACGGATCCGCACCTTTCCCGTATTCACGAGCCGCGTCCGGACGTCGGGCTCGGTGAGCATCGCGAACTGCCCGCAGCTCGGGCATTCGAAGTCAGCGAATTCGATCACCTCCACGGGAGCGGTCGGGCTGCCCATCACGTACCCCTCAGCCTTCAGCGCGGGGAGCGTCGGATCGATCTTGGCCGACGTCGTCTTGGGACGAGATGCCACCCAGCTCAGTGCGCCAACGCCGATCACGGCCACGACGCCGAGGGCGATCCAGAAGCTCTGTCCGGGCCCTCCGCGCTTTGCGGCCTTCACGACGCTCGGCCGGCCTGCCGTACCCCGGCCCCTCGGTTCTTCCTGCTTTGCCATTTTCTCCCTCGATTGTGAATCGGTGAGCGCGGGCGAAAGCTAGAGAGGATACGCGTTGATGCAAGCAACTCAAACGGCCGTCTCTGGAACCGGCGGCGCGGGGCGTGCATTGGATGCACGCGGACTTGACCCGCGGCGCGCGCTGGAGCTACCTCCAGCGTCGCCCGGCGCATTTGCCGAACTACCCCTGCCTCGTGGAGGAAGGTCCCATCGACGCTGATCTGTTGCGCATCCCGGTCGGCCCCGGCTCGATTCATGTCGAGCGCTATGGGCATGGCGGTGCGCCCGTCGTCCTGCTGCATGGTTTCGGGACCTCGAGCTTCGTCTGGCGGAATATTGCGCCCGAGATCGCGCTCGCGAATCGCACCGCCTTCGCCATGGATCTTTTTGGTTACGGCGAGTCAGATCGCCCCTTCGACGCCGACTTCGGCATCGCTTCGCAGGCGGAGCTGGTGGATCGCGCCCTGACGGCGCTCCGGCTTCCCAAGGCCACCGTCGTGGGGTTGGACCTGGGCGGCGCGGTGGCGCTGCGTCTCGCCTCGGCCCGCCCGGAGCGGGTGGAACGGCTCTTTCTCGTCAATCCCATCGCACTGGACGAGATCCCAGCCGGCGACATCACCACGCTGCAGCGGAACACCGCCCGCTTCGCCTTCCGAGTCAGCAAGGGAATACTCGGTGTCGCCCCGATTCTGGGCGAGCTCCTGCGCCGGAGCGTCGCGGACCCGGCCCACATGCCGGACAAGCTCATCGCGCGCTACCTGGCACCTTATGTCGGGGAAGAGGGCTTGAACCATCTCCTCCTGCTCGCCCGGTCTGTCGACGACGAGGACATGGAGGACGTCGAGTTCGGATCGATTCCTCAACCGACGCAGATTGTGTGGGGTGACCAGGATCCCTGGGTCGCACCGAAATTCGCCGACCGGCTGTCCGACGCCATTCCCGGGAGCCGGCTGGTCCATCTTCCCGGGGTCGGGCGACTGGTCCCAGAGGAGGCGCCGGATACTCTCGTGAGCCTGCTGCTCGAGTTCATCGGGGCGGCGGCGCTACAGAGCTGATTGGTCCCGATTCGCAGACTGTGAGAAACGTCTCCATTCTGTTATATTCATGAGTCTTCCACCCAAATCCAAATTCATGGCCAAGCCGCAGAGACATACAGGAGCACGTCGATATGCAGGACCCGTGGAGCCTTCACCGTTCGAGCAGGCCCGCGACGAGCTGTTCCAGCACATCATGCGTTGTGACGTTGTCGGCGCCGATGCAAAGCACGTCGAAGAATGGTTTGCCGAGACGACCAAGTACATGACCGAGCGGTTCCCCGAGCTGAGCGAGCAGCAGATCACGGAGCTCAAGACACTCGGCCTTCGCTTCGCACAGCCGCCCAAAGCGCGTGTGGAGACCGACACCGCTTCCGCAGCCTGATCGCTCTTTACCGTTGATGAAACGACACGCCTCCATTTCGGAGGCGTTCGCGTTTCAGGAGAGTGCTCGAGATTGTCGTCCTGAGCGCAGCGATGGACCTGCACGTCCCTTCCACTCAGCGTGAGCTCTTCGCCCCCCACCGCATCACCGCACCCAGCCGAACTCCGCCGCCGAGCCCGAGCTGAAAGGCGGGCGCAATACCGCCCGTGCTTCGCGGCCCCTCGAGATCGATGACGGTGAGCAAACAGGGCCGGACGCGATCGCGCTGGTGCACGCGCAGACTCACGCCGGCACCGGCCGACAAGCCCCACTTGTTCTGGCGGAACGGATCGAAGAGAAAACGTCCGATCACGTCGAGTCGTCCGCTTGCCTCCGATCCGCCGCTCACGACATCGGCGCCGGCCGCGCCAATGATGCCGATTCGCGCGTAGTAGCCGACGGGAATCTGGAGTCCGCCGCCGGCGTGCAGCGAAGTGCGCTTCTCTGCGACGATAGCGTCGATGCGTAGCTCGGGTTTCACGCTCTCGACAGGCGCCGCCTGCGCGCGCGCAATCCGCGGCGCCGCGAGCAACAGCAGAATCAGCGCCCGCGTCGCGTACGTCACCGGAGACCTCATGCTGCGCGCGCCCTCCACAGCGCCAGCGTGTAGTCCGCAATCGCCAGCACCGACACCATCGCCACGCCGCCGAGCAGCACTGGCACCACGCTCGGCGCAGCGAGCACCGCGGCAAGAGTGAAGAGCTGGAGGACCGTCACCACCTTGCCCGGAATACGCGCTTTGAATTCGACCGGCCGCAGCCATGGGATCACCCGCGCGACGAGAAACCCCACCGCCGTCGCGAGATCGCGCATGAGAAGGATGAAATACGCCGGCGTCGACAGCAGGCCGCTGAAGAGAAAGGTGCCGACGACGGTGAGCACGAAGACCCGATCGGCGATCGGATCGAGCAGCGCGCCCCAGCGTGACGTCGCGTGCACGCGACGCGCGAGCCAGCCATCGAGAAAGTCGGTGATTGCCGCGACACCGATGAGCCCGACACGCGCTTCCGTCCCGCCCGTGGCGACGAATCCCGCCGCCAGAACCAGCCGGGAGCACGAGAGCAAATTTGGAAGGCTGCCGAGCGTGCGGCGGGGAGTCATCATTCGAGATGCAAGGTAATCAGTCGTGCCGAGTCCATCGCCGTTGGATGGCACGGCTACGTGGCAGCCACCTTGCCCCACCTCCCTTCCATCCGTAAGCTTTCGCATTCCTCGCCGTGCCTGTCTTTCCTGGGAGTCGCATGACCGACACCATCGCGCTGCTGAAGAATGTCGCCATCTTCAAGGACCTCGACGACAGCGAGTTCGCCGAGATCTCCGAGGTGTGCCGCGAGGAGAAGTTCGTCAGCGGAGAGTACATTTTCCGCGAAGGCGAGAGCGGCAACCGGCTCTATCTCATTTGCGAGGGAGAAGTCCGCATCAGCCGTGACGTCCCCGGAAGCGGCGAAGAGGCGCTCGCCATCCTGAAGCCGGGCGCCCTGTTCGGAGAGATGGCCGTCTTCGATCGCAGCGAGCGCTCGACGCACGCCATCTCCAATGGCGGCACGACCGTACTGACCATCACGCGCCCGGATTTCGAGATGGCGCTCGACTTCAATCGGGAGATGGCGTACAAGGTGCTCTGGGCCGTCACGCGTGTTCTCTCGAAACGCCTGCGCAATACGAACGATTCACTCCGGTCGTTCCTCGCCATGTCGATGTTCTGAGTCGGGGATCGGCACGGGACTGCGTCTGCGGAAGGCGTCTGCCGGAGGGAACGCAGATATGGCGGATCGCGCGGATCCACGCGGAAATCAGACAGATCCGCGATCCCCAAACGACCAACACCCTTCATGACGCCTCGATCAATCCAAACCATGGAACCGGCACGCCTCGCCCACGTTAGCGCCGACCTCACCGGGG
>DATCGM010000146.1:0-3826 GCA_036508915.1 Gemmatimonadaceae bacterium | reverse complement strand
GAACGCGGATTCTGCGTGCAGTTCGTCGGCCACGGAAAGTCGAGCGTCGCATCGACACTCTCGACGAGTCCCAGGGCGGCAAGGCCGCGCGCCCGAATGTCGAACGACGAATCCTGCGCCGCGGACGCGAGCATGCCGGGCTTCGAATTGCGCTCCGCCGCGAGCTGTGCGCCGAGCACGAGCTGATAGATGTCTCGCTGCGCGGGCGTGTACCTGCCGCTCACGGGGATCGTGCGCGTGACGTCGCCGGCGTAGCCTTCGTACTCCGTCGCCGCGTCCATCACCACCACGTCGCCCGGTTTCACGTCGCCGCGGTCGCGCATGTAGTGCAACTGCGTTCCATGCACTCCGCCGCCCACGATCGAGCCATACGACGGACGCGCGCCGCCGAGCCGCATGAAGGCATATTCGAGCGCGGCCTGGATTTCGTACTCCTTCGCCGGCTCGGCAATCGTCATTGCGGCGCGATGGCCCTCCGAGCTGATCTCCGCCGCCTTGCGCAGCAGCGCGATCTCCGCGGGACTCTTCTTCGCCCGCAGCTCATCGACGAGGGCATGTCCGTCGCGCAGCACGAGCCCGCTGTGTCGTGCCGCGATGGAGCGGATGAACTGCTGTCCGCGCGTGAGTGAATCCTGCGACGCGAAATCGGCGTCGGAGAAGTCGCGCAGCGAATAGACCGGCAGTCCGGTGGACGCCAGCGAGTCCACGACCTTGTCGATCGCCGAAAACGATCGCGCGTTCATTCCAAGGTCGCGAACGACGGCGGCGGAGTCCGGCCGCCTTCCATAATAGAATGCCGAGCGCGCGTTGACCGGCGTGATGAAGAGCGTGTTGGCGGGACGGCCACCGCGCACGACCATGACCAGCGCCGCGTCGGGCTCGTCGAAATTTGTCAGGTAGTGAAACGAGGGAAGCTGGTAAAAGGGACCGAAGTCCGTGATCGGCGTGCGTCCCCCGAACGCGACGACGATGCCGTCCTTGATGCGTGCAGCGAGTGAGTCGCGTCGCGCCGCATACTCAGCGGCGGGGATCTGCGCGCTGAGGAGCGATGGCATCACGATGGCGAGCAGAGCGCTCAGTGATCTTCTCATGAGCGTGACCTTTACGGAATCAGCCGCGGCGGCGCCGGCGGCGGCTTGATCTCATACTCCTTCGGCGGTTCGGCGCCCATGAGATTCTTCACGAAGTAATCCCACCGCTTGCGCATCATATAGGACGACATGCTGCCGTAGCCATGCGCCTGGTTGGGCAGCATGAGCAGATCGAAGTCCTTGTTCGCCTTGATCAGCGCATCGACGACGAGCGTCGTGTTGTTCGGCGGCACGTTGTCGTCCAGCGTGCCGTGCGCGAGGAGCAGCTTGCCTTTCAGATTCCTGGCGAGCGACTGGTTGGCTTCGGGCGCATAGTTGTCCGTTGCGCCGTTCTTCACGAGCAGACCCTGATAGCGCTCGCCCCAATCGTCCTCGTAGACGCGGTTGTCGTGATTGCCGGATTCGGCGATTCCGACCTTGAAAAAATCCGGATAGCGGAACATCGCGTCAGCCGTCGCGAAGCCACCGCCCGAGTGCCCCCAGATGCCCGCCTTGTCGAGGTCGATGAACTTGTAGCGCGATGCAAGCTCCTTCATGCCCGCAACCTGATCGGGCAGGGTGTTGTCGCCCATCTTGCCAAAGTACGCGTCGTGGAAGGACTTCGAGCGCCAGGGCGTGCCCATTCCGTCGATCTCGACGACGATGAATCCCAACTCGGCCAGCGCCTGATTGTCTCCGCGCGCCGGGCTGAAGCCGCGTCCACCAACGCTGCCCGTCTGCGGACCGGGATAGATGTGGTTGATGATCGGATACTTCTTCGTCGAGTCGAGCGAGGCGGGCGTGTACATGAGCCCGTACAGATCGGTCTTGCCGTCGCGGGCCTTCACCGTGATCGGCGTGGGCGGCTTCCAGCCGCTCACGAGCAGGCGCGAGATGTCGGCCTTCTCGAGCGTGGCGACGAGCTTGCCGTTCTCATCGCGCAGCACCGTGACCGGTGCGACGTTGGGCTGCGCATAGGTGTCCACGAACCAGTGCCCCGACGGCGAAAACGTCACGTCGTGATCGCCGTTCTCCGGCGTGAGCATGGCGAACTTCTTTCCGTCCATGCCAACCTTGCAGAGCGCGCGGAAATACGGATCGCGGCCCGGCGCCTTGCCAACGCATCCGAACCACAGCGTGCGCGTCTTCTCGTCGACGCGAAGGAGCTGCGTCACGTTGCCGACACCTGTCGTGATCTGGCTCTTCAGCTTCCCGGTGTTGAGATCATAGAGGTAGAGCTGGCCCCAGTCGTCGCGCTCCGAGAACCAGATGACCTCGTTCGACGCGGGCAGCACGTGCCAGTTCACCTTGCCGTTGCCCGACTCGAACTGCGTCGCCACCGTCTCGTCGAACACGTCGCGAATGGCGCCCGTCGCTGCATCGGCAACGCGGAGGCGCGCCTGCTTGTGATCGCGTGACGTGGACACGAAGGCGATGTGCGAGCCATCGGGATACCATTCGACGTCCGCCCATTCTCCGGCGCGACAGGCGACGTCGTCGCACAGCGTAGAGCGGTGCTGGTCGGCCGGCATCTGGAACCGCGTGACCGTCGCGGCATCGATGTCGATGACGACGCGCTGAATCGTCGTGATGATGCTGTCGCCTGGCAGCGGATACGCCCACGACGACAGCACCGGATGCCCGGTATTGGTGTTGACCAGATGCATCATGCCCACGCCGCGCTCGTCCTGCTGGAAGGTCGCGATCTTCTTCGAGTCGGGCGACCACATGACGATCGGCCGATCGGAGTGCTGCCAGCCCGCGTTGTCCGTGGCGTAGCCGAAGCTCTTCACGCCGTCATGCGTGAGCTGCTTCTCCTGACCCGTGACGACGTCCTTCACCCACAGATTGAAGTCCTTGATGTAGACGGCGCGCTTGCCGTCTGGTGACCGCACGTCCGAACGCGCGCCACCACGTCGGCCTGCGGGGACAGCGGGTGTCGCCGCTTCGCGATCGTCCATGGCCGCGCCGCAACGGCCCGTCTCCGTGTTGCAGTCGAAGCCCCGTGTGCCGACGCGCACGCGAATCGATCCGTTGGGCAGGTATTCGAACTGATTGAACGGCAGAGCATTGGCGCTATACGTCGCACCCGCGGCCGCCGAGAGTGCGGAGGCGAACTTCGCCTGATCGAAGGCGGCCGTGCGCGTTCCCTTCGTGGGATCGACGAGGATGAATTGCGAGCCGTTCGCGATCGTCGTGCGGTACCAGAATCGGTCGTTCGGGAGCCACGTCGGGCGGACCGAGGCTCCGTCGACGAGCTGGCTGGTGTATTGGGCGAGTGTGCGTTCCGCGCGACCGTAGTCGGCGGCGGTAAGAACGCGCGGTTGCTGGGCGCCGGCGGAAATCGCCGCGATGGCGGTCGCCAGGGAGCCGGCGATGACGCGGAAGTTAGGACGTGGTGACATGCGTGTTCTTGAGACGAAAAAGAAGGAGAAACTGGGTGTGCAGCGAATAGAGCATCTCTAATGATACGGACGTGCAGCGCATGGCGTTCTTACCAGATGCGTGGCAGGACCGCACCCGCACGCACCATAGGATCACCAGCCTTGCACCCCCAGGCTGCCCGGAACTCGGGCATGTTGCTCAATGGCCCATTCACCCGCCATTCCGGTGGCGCGTGCTCGTTGGAACTGACCTGCCAACGGAGGAACTCCGACCTGGCGACCTCACGCCACACCTGCGCCCATCCGAGGAAGAAGCGCTGTTCCGGGGTGAAGCCGTCGATCTTCGCGCGCGGACCGGTGCCGAGCGAGCGC
>DATCGM010000145.1:0-26718 GCA_036508915.1 Gemmatimonadaceae bacterium | reverse complement strand
GCGACGATGGCCTCGCCACCGCGCACCAGCGTCTTCGCGATCGCATCGGCCACCATCGAGGCGTAGCGATGCTCGTACAGCACATCGGACGCGAGCACGACGTCGTATTTGCCGAGGTCCTCCGGCATCGCTACCCAGTTCACCATTCGCGTGGCGATGGCGTGTTCCGTCGCCGTCGCGACATTCAATGCGGCGAAGAGCAGCGCGTCATCGTAGTAGTCCGTCGCGGTCACCTTCGCGCCGGCCATCGCCGCGCCGAGTGCAACCACACCGAGACCGCATCCGAGCTCGAGCACCCGCTGGCCGGCGAGCCGCATGATCGCCACCTCGTTCGCGAGGATCTGCGCCGAGGGCCAGAGGTCGGCCCAGTAGGGCAGACGCTCGTCGGCAACGTAATCGTCCTCGCTGATCAGATCGTCCGCGTTCGCGGGGCTGAGCAGCTCGACGTCACGCTCCGCGATGCGGAGTGCGCGTGTCACCGTTCGGAATCGTCGCGTCAGATCAGCGCGCAATGCCTCGGTGTCGAGCGCCTTCGGCTTGCTCACGCGAGAAACCGGTCGCTGCCACCGAGATCGCCATCGAGCGGGAGCGCTCGCAGCGCGGCACCCGCCGGAAGATCGAGCGGCTCGGGCGGAACGATGAGGAGCGCGTCGGCAGAGGACATCGACGTCAGCATGCCGGAGCTCTGCGAACCGGTGAGCCGAGCGACGGGATTTGCGTCGGCGCCGCTCTCGAGCACCACGCGAAGAAAGTGCGTGAGTGGTGCGCCTAAACGAAGAGGCTCGGCGAGCGTGACGCCAATCGTTCGCCGGTGTGGCCGCGCATGACCCGCCAGCATCCGGATGAGCGGTCGTCCGAACAGCTCGAAGGTCACGAGCGCGGATACGGGATTGCCCGGCAGTCCGAGCCATGGCGCGCCGAAGAGCGTGCCGAATCCGAGCGGTGCACCTGGCCGCATGCGCACACGCCAGAGCGAGAGCGTTCCACCTAACGCGGTCACGACCTGTCGCGTGTAATCGAAGTCGCCGACCGATACGCCACCCGACGTCAGCACGAGATCACAGCCCTCCGCCTCCCGCAACCGGGCGGCAAGCGACGCCGGATCGTCGGGTGCGATGCCGAGCAGCACCGGTTCTCCTCCCGCCGCGCGCACCGCCGCGGCCAGCGCATAGCTGTTCGACGACACGATGCGCGTTCCGGCGAGGACGTCGTCGAATCGCTCGAGCATCACCAGCTCATCGCCCGTGGCGAGAATGGCGACGCGTGGTTGTCGATGCACCCAAGGCTTCACGCACCCCACAGCCGCGAGCACTCCGATATGCGGCGCGGCGATCGCGGTCCCCGTGCGCATCACGATCTGATCGGCGCGAACATCCTCCCCACGAAGTCGAATATTTCGTCCGGCATCGCGATCATCGAGAATGGACACGATGTCGGCGTCACCGCCGGTATCCTCGACGCGGACGACGGAGTCCGCACCGGGCGGCACGAACGCGCCCGTCATGATGCGCACCGCCTCACCGCGCTCGATTGCGCGGGTAGGCGCCGCGCCGGCGGCGATCGTTCCCACCACGCGCAGCCGAGCGGGCCGGTCCGCGCTCGCGCCGCGAACGTCGTCGGCATGCACGGCGAACCCGTCCATGCTTGCATTATCGCACGGCGGAAGAAACACCGGCGACACGACGTCGCGCGCGAGCACGCGGCCGACCGCGTGCTCGAGCTGAACGTCTTCGCTGCCGAGGGGTCGCACACCGGCGAGCATGTGGGCGCTCGCCTCCATGACGTTCAGACGCGTGACGGTCACGCTAGGGATCGAGCCGCATCGACGCGAGGCGCACGCCGATCGCATCGGTCACGCGATCCACTTGGCGGGTCGGCACGACATAGTTGTTGCAGAGGGCGCTGAACAGAAGCACCCGTCCGTCCGCCGTGGTTACGTAGCCGGAGAGCGAGCGGGCTTTGTCGAGCGTTCCCGTCTTCGCGTGAAGATTGCCTTCGGCCGGTGTGCCCTTCATGCGATCGCGGATCGTGCCATCCACGCCGGCGATTGGAAGCGCGTCGTAAAAAGGGTGAAAGTCGGGCTGCTGACGAATGGCATCGAGCACGTGGACGAGTGTGCGCGGCGACACATAGTCGTGCCGCGAAAGTCCACTGCCATCGTGAATCGCGAACCCATCGGGTGCCGCGCCCCACGCGAGCACTTGACTCCCCACCACGCGCGCGGCGCTGTCGGCGCGTCCGACGCCCGTCTTCTCGAGCGCCAGCGTCTTGAACAGGATCTCACCGATCTGATTCTGCGACGGTTTCTCGAAGAAAGGCAGGACTTCGCGCAGCGTCGGAGAGCGCATCGTGAAGAGCGGCCGCGGGTCGGCCGCGCTCGCCGTGGTCGCGTCCTCGATCACGATGCCGCGCGCCGCCATCGCCTCCTTGAGCGCCGCGAGATACGCTTCCGTCTGTCGGCGAAAGGTGATCTCGACCGTCACGCTGTCTCCGGCGGCGACCGTTCCCGCGACGAGAACACCGGCGTGCGAGGAATCCTGGCTGACTGTGATCGCATTCGCGGCCGCCGAGTCGACTGCGGTGGCTCCGCGCGCAAGCGGAGCCGCGGTGCGCGCGCTCACGATGAGCGCGGGGTAGGTAGACGCGGGACGAGTGATGGCGCGTACGGGATCGCCAGCGCGCGCACCGCCGTACGCGACCACCTCGGTGAAGCCCTCGTTGAAGTACAGCGCATCGACGCCGGCGGAATACGACTCGTCGAGATCGCTCCACGACCAGCCGTATCCAAGCGGCGCATCGGTGAACGGCGACGGCGCGGCGACGAGTCGCCCACGCACGCGCGCAATCCCCTGCGCTCGCAACGAGTCAGCAAGCGCGCGCAGCGGAGCGAGGGCGTCGCCCTTCTGCATGTGCGCGCTCACGGACGGATCGCCATTGCCGCGAACGATCAGCTCGCCGGTGAGCACGCTATCGCGCACCGTGCCCCGCGCGAGCATCGTGGTGCTCCACCGGTAGTCCGCGCCAAGCTGCACCAACGCGGTCGTTCCGGTGAGCAGTTTCATGTTGCTCGCGGGCATGAACAGCTTGTCCGCGTTGCGCGCGTACAGCGTCTCGCCGCGCCCCGGATCGACGACGATCAGCCCCCAGTTCGTGCTCCTGAACTCCGGCGCGTCGACGAGCGAATCGATGAACTGTCGCAGCGCGCCGCGCGACGAGAGAGCGGGCGAGCCGGGCGTCGACGGAGCAGGGGTGCCAGCGGAGGCGCAGCCAGTGAGAAGAGCGGCAAGCGCGAATCGACGAACGGAGCGCATTCGGAGTGTGTGATTGTGAAAGAGAAACAGGTTTGTCGTCCTGAGCGAAGCGAAGGACCTGCACCTCACGACGCCTCAAAGATGACCTGTGCGCCCCTCAGCGTCGAGGCGTGTGCCCCAGTCGCGGCATCGCGCCCGCCAGCGCCTCGAGCTGTTCCTGCGAGTCCACGCTGAGAAACAGACGCGCCGGATCGCCATGCTCGACCAGCACGCGCTCGGGAATCATCACCGCCGATTGCAACGCACTGAAGAGCGCGTGGGCGCGCCGCTCGCCGTCGGCAAGCAGCCGCGAACACACCGGCAGGGCCTCGGGCGCGTAGTACGCGCAGAGTGCCTCGAGCACCGGCGGCTCGCCGTGCGCCGGCACGACCGCTGCCGCGCCGATCTCGCCCACCGCCCGCATGCCGCGAAGGAGCGGCGTCGTCACGAACGGCATGTCCCACGCGACGACCATCACGGCAGATCCATCCGCCGCGCGCAGCGCCGTCTCGAGCCCCGCGAGCGGCCCGAGCCCCGGCACCGCATCGGCGACCACGGGCAGCGACGGAAACCACCGCTCCGCGCTGGGATCGTTGCTCACGACGAGCTGCGTGTCCGTCGCACCGCGCAGCGCCGCGAGAATGCGATCGGCGATGCGAATGTCGTCCACCAGGGCCAGCCCCTTGGGCAGCCCGTCGAAGCGCCGCGCGGCACCGCCTGCGAGCAGCACGCCGACGCAGGTAGCTCTCGGCGATCGCGCGGTCAGATGCGAAGCCCTCGCTGCTCCGCGGCGAGATCCAGCTCGGCGGTGAGTGCGCGCTCGACGAGGAGCGACGCGAGTCCTCGGCGCGGCCGCTCCTTGAGGAAGCGTCCGCAGCTGTTGCACATCACGAGGTCGTATCCGAGCGCGGGATTGCTGATGCGCGCGATTTCCATCGGCGACTCCGTTGCGTTACACCCGAGGCAGCCGTCACGCGGGGCGCGCCACTGCGCGTCGCAGCGCGCGCAAACGAGGATGCGCTGCGAGCGCTCGAGCAGCGCGATGTCCGGCGCGCCGCCGCAACAGGGGCAGACGACGCGCGTCCATGTGCGCCAGACCGACGGTGCGCCCACACGCTCCGTCGCGCCGCGCAGGAGTGCGTTGCCGATCACGATCGCCACCTGCCGTGCGACGCGACGCCGCGGATCGCTCGGCGTGCGATCGCCGGTGAACCAGCCGTGCACGAGATCGTCGACGTCCAGGCCCTTGTCGAGCAGCGCCCGCCGGTCCGCGTTCGAGACGAACCCCGCGACCTCGAATGCGGCGAGGACGCGCACGAATCGGGACGTCAGGTCGCCGCACGAGCGCACCACACGGAGCGCGTCGAATGCGACCTGTCCACTCGCGATGCGCCGGCGAGCGGCTGTGGGATCCACCACCGGCGAGCACTCTCGGAGCATATCGGCATGGACACGCAGCACCGGCGCATACTGCTCGGTCATCGTGCTGCGCACGGAGGCACTGCGTGGGGGAGAGACAGTCGACACGGGATCTCGGGACCGACGGGCAAGTGGTGCGTATTAGAGCACGACCGAGCGCGCCGAAAGGTCACGCCCGAACCCCACGTCGAGATCAGTCCGGTTCGTACGTCGCGCTTAAGCTGGCATCCTCGGCGACGACCACGCGGGTGACCCGCGCTGCATTGCCGAGTGCCGCCTGCACATGCTCGCAGATGAAGCGCGCGAGATTTTCGCCCGTCGGCACCAATTTGCCGTCGGCGAATTCGGGCACGTCGAGATTGATGTTGCTGTGATCGAAGCGGTCGCGTACTTCGGTCTGGAGCGCCGCGTCGAGAAGCGAGAGATCGGCGACGAATCCGGTCGCTTCATCGACAATCCCCGTCACGGTGACGTCGCAGACGTAACTATGCCCGTGAAAGTTCGGCCGCGCACACAGGCCGAACGTCGCCGCGTTCTTCGCGTCGCTCCAGGTCGCGATGCGATAGCGGTGCGCCGCGGCAAAGGTCACGCGGCGCGTGAGGAAAGTCGGCATAGGGCAACGGTGGACAACCAGACCGGTCAGTGTTGTCCGCCCATCTCCTCCGGCCCTGCATCCGATCCCCGCATCCCCTCGGGCGTCGGGCTGCTCGGCGGATTCCACGTCATACCGTCTTCCATCACCTTCTGGTAGTCCGCCGTCCCGGAGAGATCGTCGTCCGCACCATCGGCGAGATGCGCCGACTCGTCCGTCATCGGCACCTCGGCGTCGCCGAGAAGCGCACCGCTCCGCTCGCTGTCCTCTTCCACACTTTCGTCGGCCGCCTCGGAGTTGGTAGCTCGCGCGAGCGAATCGACGACGAGATCGTTCGTGAAGTTCTCGACGCCGAGTACGTCCGTGAGCACATGATCGGCGATGCGGCGCTCGCCGTCGCTGCCCACGCGGCCGGAGAGCGTCACCTTGCCCTCGTGTGCGTGCACCGTGATCTCGTCGATGTCGAGGCCAGCGTGCTCCTTGAGCTGCTCGCGCACCAGGTCACGCAGCTCGGTGTCGTCGAGCTCCTCGATGTTGTGCAGGTTTTCGAAATCGTGTGCCATGATCGCCGCCGTCGAAAGGGTCGGAGGCGGTCTCTGGCTCAGCGCGCGAAGAGGTACGATACGCCCACCGTCAGCGCGGTGTGATGCGTATAGAACGATTTCGCCGTCGATCCTGGGAGTACCGCCGTGTTGTCGGAGGCGAGCCGATAGTACGCATCGGGATAGCCGAGCTTGAAGATTCGGTCCGTGACGTCGGCTCGAAGCTGGAAGCGCCCGCCTGCCGGTACATACTTTACCCCGCCACCCATCGTGAATGCAAACCGGGTGCCGAACGCGAACCCCGACGAGTCGTCCTTTGCCTGACTCGACACCAGTCCGACACCGGCGCGGATCTGCGGCACGAGACTGTGCCAGCTCCGTTCTCCAGGAAGATTCAGCGCGAGCGCAATGTCCGCGGCGACGACTGCGTTGTTCTGCGTCCCGAGCTGTCGTGTCGCGACGGGCTTCAGCGGATTGATCACGTCGCGACTGCCAGGGCCGCCGATCATGTCGGCGCTGAACGCGAGTGGGCCGGTGAGCCTGATCTCATAGCGCACTCCGGCAATCGGCCGGCCTTTCGGCGCGATGCCCGCCGGATCGTGGCGCGTGCGAAGGTAGCCCCCGAGCAGCGTGAGCTCCTGGCTGTACTCGAGATCGACGTACGGGCTCCTGGCCGGCTCGTGGCCGACCTGCGCCGACGCGGGAATCGCGGTGAGCAGCGCCGCCGCGGCAAATAACAATGCCTTCACTCGATCTCTCATGTTCACTGGAAGAGTGTATTTCAGGCGAGACGCAGATCGCGTCCCGTCATTTCAGCGGGCTGCTCGAGACCGAGCAGCCGCAGAATCGTGGGGCCCACGTCGCACAGCGCACCGCCGTCGCGCAGACCACGCGCGCCGTCGCCGTCCACGACAAGGAATGGTACCGGATTGGTCGTGTGCGCGGTGTGCGGTCCGCCAGTCTTCGGATCGATCATCATCTCACAGTTGCCGTGATCCGCGGTGACGAGCAGGCGTGCGCCCGCGGCCTCCGCCGCCGCAACGACGCGCGCGAGACAGCGATCTACAGTTTCTACCGCTTTCAAGATGGCGGGGATCGAGCCCGTATGACCGACCATGTCGGCGTTGGCGTAGTTGCAGAGGACGAAATCGTGCTCGCGCGCCGAGATGGCCGCGCACAAGACATCGGTAATACCCAGCGCGCTCATCTCCGGAGCTAGATCATACGTCGCCACCTTCTGGCTTGGCACAAGCCGGCGATCTTCGCCCGGAAAGGGCGGCTCGATTCCGCCGTTAAAGAAGTAAGTCACATGCGCGTACTTCTCGGTTTCCGCCGTCTTCAACATCGTCAGCCCAGCCCCGGACACGACCTCCGCCACGATGCGCACCATCGACTGCGGCGAGAACGCCACCGGCACGCTGAAGGTCTGATCGTAGAGCGTCATCGTCACGACTGGCGCGTTCGGCCGGCGCGAGACGTCGAAGCCCGTGAACTCCGGATCCGTGAGCGCGCGCACGATCTGGCGCATTCTGTCGGACCGGTAGTTGAAACAGACCACCGCGTCGCCATCGCGAATTGGCGCCACCGGCTCGCCCTGCTCGTCCACGATCGTCGTGGGCGTGAGGAACTCATCCGTCTCGCCACGGCTGTATGCCTCGGCCACCAGCGCGAGCGGATCGCTGCTCTTCGGGCCGGAGCCTTCGACCACGGCGCGATACCACTTCTCGATGCGATCCCAACGATGGTCGCGATCCATGCCGAAGTAGCGACCGCCCACGCTCCCGAGAATCGCACGGCCCTTCGCCTTCGCGAGCAGCTCTTCGAGGTAGCCGAGCCCGGAGCGTGGCATCGTGTCGCGCCCATCGAGCATCGCGTGAATGGCCACGTGCGGCACCTTCTCCCGCTCGGCGAGATCGAGCAGCGCAAGCAGATGCGTGTCGATCGCGTGCACGCCGCCTGACCCGATCAGGCCGATGAGGTGCAAGGTGCCGTTGTTTTCCTTGGCCTGGCTGCACGCCTCCAGAAACGCCGGATTCCGGAAGAAGCTTCCATCCGCGATCGCCTTGGAGATGCGCACGAGATCCTGCTCCACCACGCGGCCTGCGCCGAGGTTCAGATGTCCGACCTCGCTGTTCCCGATCTGGCCACACGGCAGGCCCACCGCCTCGCCCGACGCTTCGAGCAGCGTCTTCGGCGCTCGCGCCCAGAGTCTGTCCCAGGTGGGCACGTTCGCCATCGCGATCGCATTGCCTTCCTTTTCGGCGCGATATCCCCAGCCATCGAGAACGAGGAGGACGACCGGCGCGGTTCGAGACGCAGAAGCCATGCGGAGCTGGTTGGGGCAGGAGAGATGACGCGTAACAGCGAGGGAAATGTATCGGGCGGCGCAGTCGCCGACCAAGGGATGGCTGGGTTCGGCACTGGGCTTGCCTTAGCAGAGTCCGCAAGGGCAGACGCGGCTTGCGTACGCCCCCCCCATTACCGATAAACCGACTCACCTTCATTCATGACAACCCCGCCAACGCTGCCCCCCGACTGGGATCCCGGACGCCGCAAGAACGCCACGCGCGAGCGCACGGACCGGCGCCGCGTCGGCTGGCGCGAGTTCAGGCACAGCTATCCGGGCATCATCGCGACGATGAGCATCGCCGTGCTCTTTCTGCTGGCGGCAGACGGCTGGCTCCTGCGGAAGTATGTCCGGTACCGTCGTGAAACAGCGCAGCTTCGCGGCTCGATGACCGAGGTCGAGCGCAATCGCACGGATGCGGTGCTCGCGCAGCACGAGAACCGGCTCAAGGTGATGGTCGAGATGTTCAAGCGGCAGGCGAAGATCGACGCCACGCTGCATCTCTCGATCTCGCTCGACAGCAGCGTGATGTACCTCGAGCGCGACGGCGCCCTGCTCCGCGAGATGCCGGTCACGATCGGCCCCGATCGCCGTGTCGGCAGCGGCGCCGACACCGTGCACATCGCGGCGCCGCGGGGGAAGCGGTTGGTCGAGCGGCTGCTGGACGAGGGCACCGTCTCCGAGCTGCCCTCCTGGGTCTACGGGGACCGCGGCATTCCGCCGGGCGAGACACGCCTCAAAGGGGCGCTCGGTCCGGCGGCGATCATGCTCGACGGCGGAACGGTGATCTATTCGCTGCCGAGCGTCGGGCCGCTGAACGATTCGTCATATGTGCTGCCGGGCGCAATTCGCGCGCGCGCCTCCGATCTCAAGGCGATCGCACCGAATCTGAAGCCCGGGGTAGCAGTGTACTTCTACTAACGGGACGGAGTCGCAATGGGCATGTCGAGATTCTTTCGCAGCGGCGGAGTCCTCGCCTGGGGATTGATCGGCGGGGTTCTGCTGCTCATGGCCGGCAGCACCGCGCTGTTCGCGCGCACGGCGCTCGTCCGCCACGAGCGCGATGTGAGTCGCATGGTGTTCAACGACAATCTCCAACTGCTCGACGCCGTACGGAAAAGCAGCGGTGCCCTCCAGGACAGCGTCGTCCGGGTCGGCGCGATCGCCGATCCGGTCGCGAGCAACAAGCCGTACATCGTCGTCAGCATCGAGGATCACCGCCTCTGGTACAAGCAGGGCAACAGCGTGCTCTTCACCGCGCCCGTTGCGACCGGCAGCGGCAAGGTGCTGGAAGGCAGCGGCGACGGGCAGTGGAAGTTCGAGACCCCGCGTGGCCGGCTGGTGATCAACGCGAAGGACGCGGATCCGGCTTGGGTGCCACCCGACTGGCACTTCGTCGAGCAGGCGCGAAAGCGCGGGCTCGGCATCGTTCATCTCACGCGCGGGCAGTCCATCGCCGCGAACGACGGCTCACAGATCACCGTGAACGGCACCGACGTCGTAAAACAGTTCGCGGACGGGCACGAGGAGGCGATCGCGCCCGGAAAGGAGGGGCATGAGATCATCGCCGGCGGCAACATCATCATCCCGCCGTACGGCACGAACCAGCGCAAATACATGGGCGTGCTCGGCACCCACCGGCTCGAGATGGGCGATGGCTACGGCATTCACGGCACCGACGCGCCCGATAGCATCGGCAAGTCGGTGAGCCATGGCTGTGTCCGCCTGCTCAACGCCGACATCGACACGCTCTACGACATGGTCTCGGTCGGCACCCCGGTGTACATCTACTGAGATCCTCGTAAATCATGACACTGCAATGACTAACAATACTGACTGGCCGATCGGTCAGTCGTTCGGGCCATGATACACCGAAGGGTACCAATCGTCCTTTGATTGACTACCTTTAAACAATAGAGCGTCGAAGATGAAACCTCCGCCACCGGCGGAGGCTCCTTGTCGCGAGTTTGTCCCCATCACGTCTTCCGGGGGCACAAAAGCTCGTGCGGCGGTGTCTCACCGTCTTCGCCCAGTTCGGTTGCCAGGGAGGCAGTTCAGTAATGCAGAGCGATCGCTCACGCGGCTATTTCGCGCACATTCGACGTTCGCGGCAATCGCGCCCGCTGGGGCCTGCTGTGATCGGCGGCCGTCCGCACGACCCGCCGCGCGCGCGAGGAGCACTCGGCGCCGTCGGCGCAGGGCTGCTCTTCTGCATCGCGGCGATTGGCGTCGTGCAGTTCCTGCGTCCCTCCGAATCGATGCCTACCGCGCCCTTCTCGCGGTTGGCCGAAGCCGTTTCGCGCGCACCGGCCCTCGCCGCGTCGCCAGCAGCCGACGCCTTCGGCCTCAGCGGGAATGTGAAGCTGCGAATGGCGCTGCCAGGCCAGAAGGTCGATTTTCCGATCAACCTCGTCGGCCTCACGGACTCGCTCGGCTATCAGTGGATCGCATTCGGTGATTCGACATCGACGTTGCCGGTTCGTCCCCTCACACTGGCGCCTCCGGAGGCGCCGCCCAAGCCGGGCTTCTACCGCATGGCGATCGTGCGGGGAGTGGAGCGCGAGATTCTCCCGGAGCCGACGCTCGCCGTCATCGTGCCCTTCGACCAGAAGATCGCCGGCCGTTTGAATGGTTATCGCATCGGCACCTACATCGCCGAGCGGTTTGGACGTGATGACCACGAACGGCCCCCGGGGTTCCTGGAAGTGCGGCCCGAGAATCTCGACCTCCAGGTGACGAAGCATCTCAAGCTCGCTGACTTCGTGACGCATGACGATCAGGGCGACGTGTGGCCCAAATACGTCGCGCTGAACCCGCGCCTGCTCGACAAGCTCGAGCTGGTGTTCGCGGATCTGGGCGGCAGCGTGCGTCCCGAGCTCGCGGTGGACGTGCATTCTGGCTTTCGTTCGCCCTCGTACAACGCGCGAGTGCCGCGCGCGGCGAGGGACAGCCGGCACCAGTACGGCGACGCGGCGGACGTGGCAATCGACGCGGATGGCGACGGACGCATCACGATGACCGATGAGCTACTCGTGATGCTCGCCGTGGAGCGTGTCGAGGACAAGCATCCCGATCTCATGGGTGGGCTCGGGCTGTACATGAGCAAGCGGTATCCGACGCCGTACCTTCACATCGATACGCGCGGCAAACGGACGCGGTGGGAGGGGTGAGTTCGGGCGCCGCTGGCTTCCACTCGCCTGCGATTTTCTGGCAAGCCCGTTATGAGTGAGGAGTCGTCGGTCGAACGGTGACCAGTCAAGTGCGCTCCGATGCGCGATTCTCCTTCATTTCCGCCCTGTATGAATGCATACCTGCGCGACAAGATGTTGCAGAAGCTCGAAACCCTTTCCGACGAGCGCGGCTATCAGGTGCTGGACTACATCGAGTTTCTCGAGTCCAGATACGCCGAGCGTGCGACGACAGGTGCGGGCGCCGCGGCGGGGAATCCGCTCTCGCGATTCGCCGATGCGGTGGAGGAGAAGCTTCGCGCCGGCAAGGTGAGTGCGACGACGATCGCCGAGACGATGGGATTTATGAACAAGGCGGTGGGAGTGCTGAGCGGGGCAGCCGCCGCGGGCAAGTCCGTGGCGAACGATCTCATGTCAGTGACCAGCCGCGTAATGGATGCGGCGACCACGGCGGCGTCGCCGGCCGCGAGGTCCGCACGGGCCGGAGGCCCCGAGAGGGCAGAGAGCGGCACGACTGGTGCGAGTGGAGGGTCGACGCCCGGCTCAGCCGGCAGCACAGCGCCACCGTCCGGCACCGGGTCGGGCGACGGCATCAAACCCACGTAAGGGAGCAGACACGTGAGTCCGACCACTCCAGGAGAGGCCCGCCGGAAAACCGCGGGGGCGAGCGCATCCGCCACCCGGACCCGCACGAACGCGGCCGACACCGATCCCGTGCCCGCGCCTCGCACCGGCGCGAAGCGGACGGTGATCTACTACATGAAGCAGCTTCCGGCGTACATGCGGCTGCTTGGCGGGCTGCTCATGGATCGGCGCGTCTCCACGATGGACAAGCTGCTTGTTGCCGGGGCGATGGCATACATCGCCATGCCGTTCGACCTCATACCCGACTTCATCCCATTCTTCGGGGAAGTGGACGATGTATTCATTCTCGTGCTGGCGCTACAGCGGCTGATTTCGAATGCGGGGCGACCGGTTGTCATGGCGCACTGGACGGGTGCGATGGATGATCTGGCCGACCTGAATCTGCGTGAGGCGCTGCTGGCGGCAGCGTTCTTCCTGCCGAGGAGCATTCGGCGGAGACTGAAAGTGATTGGGCGGCACTGACGCTATTCGGCCCGCTCGCTGGCGCTCGCTTTTCGGCTACTGCCGAACAGATGAAGAGCGAGGCGGCGAAGCCGCCGACGCGGGCCGAATAGCGCCCCTCACACCCCCATCACCCGAAACCCACTCGCCCGCGCCGCCAACGCCAACGCCTTGTCGTGCGTCGCGACGATCGGGTCCTTGCCCCGCCCTTCGCGCCAGAGATCGGCCGTCGCGAGATGAATTGCGTCGAGCGTGCCGAGCGGCGCCGGCATCGGTTGCGACGCGCGACGCATCACGGCGCTCGAGAGCTCGACGACCTCCAACGCTTCCATGATGCGATAAATGGCCTCTCGGCCGCTCGCGGCCTCCTCGGCGGTCAACTCATCGAGGAGCCGCAGCCGGTCCATTGTGCGAAGGCACTCGACCTCCGCCAACTCACTCGTGACACCGAGCAGCACTGACTTCCATTCAGCGAGCTTGCCGGGTTGGCCCAACACCACCCGCAGAATCACCGAGGAGTCGAGATACGCGATCACTCGTCGGCGCGCCGGTCCTCGAGCAGCAGCTCCACCGCATCCACGCGCAGGCGCGCGCGTGGGGGTAGCGGGATGTCACCGAGTGTGCGATACGCCGACAGCGGCTCGCGCACGACGAGCGATCCGTTCGCGACGTACGGGACAATGCGCGCGATGGGCCGATCGCGGTCCATGATCGTGAGATCATGCCCTTTGCGCACGGCGCGCAGGTATTCGCTCAACCGGGCTTTGAGCTCGGCAACCCCGACAGGCTTCATGGTCACATGATAGTCATTGTTGACCAGAACTACAAGGAGCACTTTTCGGTCCGCTTCGCTACGCTCGCTTTTCGGCCCGGCCGCTGTGCCGATGCGGGCCGAAGAGCGGCAGCGGCGCAGCCGCTGGCGCGGGCCGAACAGCGCCGTTACGTTTCCTCATGGCACCCACAATCCGCTCCGATTCCAGATCCTGGCCCGCAGCTCAGCCTTCTGCTGAGAGCGGGCCGTCGCGTTCCCGGCAGGTGAATGGAGCGTCGAGAGTCCGCGACGACGTCGCGCTCACGTTCGACGACGTCCTGCTCGCTCCGCGCCACTCCCTCACACATCCCAAGGATGTGTCAACGCGCTCCTGGTTCACTCGCAAGATCGAGCTGAACGTGCCGCTCGTCTCGGCGGCGATGGACACCGTCACCGAAGCAGAGATGGCCATTGCGATGGCGCGGGCCGGCGGCATCGGGGTGCTGCACAAGAACATGTCCATCGACCGCCAGGCGATGCAGGTGGACATCGTGAAGCGCAGCGAGAGCGGGATGATCATCAATCCGTACACACTCCCGGAGACGGCCTCACTCCGCGAAGCGTCGAATCTGATGGCGCGTTTCAAGGTGTCGGGCGTCCCGATCGTCGACGTCGACGGACGGCTCGTCGGCATCATCACCAACCGCGATCTGCAGTTCGAGCGCAGCCTCGATCGTCCCGTCGCCGAGGCGATGACGAAGGATGGGCTGATCACGGCACCGGTGGGCACGACGCTCGACGAGGCCGAGCGAATCCTGGCGAAGCATCGCGTCGAGAAGCTGCCGGTGGTGGATGACGATCGGCGATTGAAGGGACTCATCACCGTGAAGGACATCCACAAGCGCCGGCAGTATCCGGGCGCGAACAAGGACCAGCATGGCCGTCTGCGCGTGGCCGCCGCGATCGGCGCCGCAGGTGACTTTCTCACCCGCGCGAAGGCTCTCATCGACGCCGGCGTCGACGCGCTGATCATCGATACGGCGCACGGGCATGCGGATGGCGTGCTCGTCGCGACGTCGAGTGTGCGCGAGGCATTTCCCGATGTGCAACTCGTCGTCGGCAACGTGGCGACGCGCGAGGGTGCGCGCGCGCTCGTCGAGCGCGGCGTCGACGCCGTGAAGGTCGGCGTTGGACCGGGCTCGATCTGCACGACGCGCGTGGTGACTGGTGTCGGCGTGCCGCAGCTCACCGCGGTGTTCGATGCAGTCGAGGGCGCGGGCGACATTCCCGTTATCGCCGATGGCGGCATCAAGTATTCTGGCGACGCCGTGAAGGCGCTCGCGGCCGGCGCCTGCAGCGTGATGATGGGCTCCATGCTCGCGGGCACGGAGGAGAGTCCGGGCGAAGCGTTCCTGCTCGAGGGGCGCCGCTTCAAGATGGTACGCGGCATGGGCTCAATCTCCGCGATGCAGGATGGCAGCGCCGACCGCTACTTCCAGGAAGGCGAGCTCTCGCCGAAGAAGCTCGTTCCGGAGGGGATAGAGGGCCGCGTGCCGTACAGAGGGCCTGTCGCCGACGTGCTGTTCCAGATGGTCGGTGGCCTGCGCAGCGGAATGGGCTACGTCGGTTGCGGCTCGATCGAGGAGCTTCGCACACAGACGGGTTTCGTGCGCATCACCGCGGCGGGGTTGCGCGAGTCGCACCCGCACGACGTGACGATCACTCGCGAAGCGCCGAACTACAGCTTGTAGGAACGCGACAAGAGGAGATTGACGGACGGTTGGCGTTTCCGTACATCATGTTCATTCCTTGCGTTCCATGACCACCGCATTTATTCGTGTGTCGAGCGGTGGCGTGGGGCGCTCATTGACATGAGCGCCCGAACTGCCGACATTTTTGTATGCAAGGCTGTCTGTGGCAGGCTGCACCGGGTGTCCTGATGATCGACATTCAATCGACAACACCAAGGGGGGAATAGCGTGGCTGGTTCACTGTTTCGGACGAAGTCGATCGATCAGCTCATAGTCGACAGCGCGAATGCCGGCGAGGGCGGCCTCAAGCGAACGCTCGGGGCCTTCGCGCTGGTTACACTGGGCATTGGCGCCATCATCGGTGCCGGCCTGTTCGTGAGAACGGCGGCCGCGATCGCGGAACGGTCCGGCCCGTCGGTCACCCTCGCGTTCATGGTGGCAGGAATCGGCTGCGCCTTCGCCGGCCTCTGCTATGCCGAGTTCGCCTCGATCATTCCCATTGCGGGAAGCGCCTACACGTATTCATACGTGACGATGGGCGAACTCGTCGCGTGGATTATCGGGTGGGACCTCGTGCTCGAGTACGCCGTTGGGGCAGCCACCGTCGCCATCGCCTGGAGCGAGTACTTCAACAAGGTGCTGGAGTACGTCGGACTGCACATCCCGTATCAGTGGTGCCACTCGCCGTGGGAGACCATGCAGGCGACCGGCGTCCATGGGATCATGAACGTACCGGCCGTCGTCATCCTCTTCCTGATGTCCGCACTGCTCATTCGCGGCACACAGGAGTCGGCGTTCGTCAACAGTCTCATCGTCATCACCAAGGTCGCCATCGTCATCATGGTGATCGTGATTGGCTGGGGCTTCATAAACCCGGCGAATCACACGCCGTACATTCCTGCGGCCACCACGTATACCACGCCGGAAGGGGTCACGCACCCCTATGGCGGCATCATGGGAATTTTGGGAGCGGCGGGCGTGGTGTTCTTCGCGTTCATCGGGTTCGACGCGGTATCGACCGCGGCGCAGGAGGCGAAGAACCCCAAGCGGGACATGCCGATCGGTATTCTCGGGTCGCTGGTTGTGTGCACGATTCTGTATGTGCTGTTCTCGCACGTGTTGAGTGGCGTCGCGACGGTCGAGGATTTCAGGACGGCGGGCAAGGAGGCGTCCATCACCTTCGCCATCACGAAGTACATGGTCGGCTACGCGTGGCTCGGGAAGTTCGTCACCTTCGCGATTCTCGCCGGCTTCTCGTCGGTCATCCTCGTGATGCTGCTCGGCCAGTCGCGGGTGTTCTACTCGATGAGTGCCGATGGTCTGGTGCCCAAGGTGTTCTCGGACGTGCATCCGAAATTCAAGACGCCTTGGAAGTCGAACATGCTGTTCTTCGTCTTCACGGCACTGTTCGGCGCGTTCGTTCCCGGCGACATCGTCGGCGAAATGACGAGCATCGGAACGCTCTTCGCATTCATCCTGGTCTGCGCGGGAGTCTGGATCATGCGCGTCAAGCGTCCGGAGCTACCCCGCGCATTCAGGGTCCCGGCCGTTCCCGTCGTCTCGACGCTTGGGATCGTGGTGTGCAGCGCGATGATCTATGGACTTGGCTGGACGAACTGGCTGCGGCTGGCAGTCTGGCTCGCCATCGGCCTGGTGCTTTACTTCTCGTACGGCCGCACGCACTCCAAGCTCGCGAGAGCGGCTTCGTAGGCACGCGCACGACACGATCGGTATCTTGGAGCGGCGTCCTTCGGGGCGCCGCTCTTGTTTTCTGGTTGTCCGGAATAGCGCAGTTGAACCGCGGTGTTCGGAGGCAGCGCGAATCTACGCGAATCTCGCGAATCCTCGCGGATGGCTTCGATTCGCGTGGATTCGCGTGATCTGCGAAGATTTGCGTTCGCGACGAACGACGCTGTTACATTTTCCTCAAGTTCGGCAAACCTTCTTCTTTACAATATTCAATGGACCGGAGTCCTTTTTTGCCGATCGATCTGCTCGCCGTACCCACCGCCCGCCGCGCCGCCATCGAAGGCTTTGCGCCGGAGCTCGTCGCCGGCCGCCGTGTCGCGCTGAGCACCCACCTCAACGCCGATGGCGACGGCTGTGGCTCCGAGAGTGCGTTGGCGCGCATGCTCGCTGCCCACGGCCTCGTGCCACGCGTCGTGAATCCCACGCCGTGGCCGGAGATGTTCAACTTCCTCCTCGGCGACGAGTTCGTGAACCTGACGTCGAAGGGCTCGAAGGCGCTGCGCGACATCGATCTCCTGATCGTGCTCGACATCAGCGACGTGACGCGACTCGGCCATCTGACCGAATCGGTGCGTGCGCTCAGCGTGCCGAAGCTGGTGATCGATCACCACGTGGCGTCGGATGATCCCGCCGGACCGCATGGACTCAGCGACACCACCGCGTGTGCGACGGCTGAGCTGGTGTACGACATCGCCCAGGTGCTCGGATGGAAGATCACGCCGGAGGTCGCGCGTGCGCTCTACACCGGCATGCTGACCGACACGGGCGGCTTCCGTTTCAGCAACACCTCGCCGCGCTGTCTCGCCGTGGCCGCGCAGTTGCTCGCGCACGGCGTCGATCCCGAAGAGATGTACACACGCATCTACGCGTCCGCGCCGGCGGGACGCGTACGCCTCATGGCGGACGTCCTCGCGACGCTTCAGGTGGACGAAGCGCATGGACTCACCTGGCTCACCATGCAGTCCGACGCGCTCGAGAAGTACGGGGTGAAGTCCGAGGATCTCGATGGCATCGTCGAGCACGCGCGATCGATTGCGGGAACGCGCATGGCGCTCTTCTTCCGCGACCTCGGTCACGGCAAGGTGAAAATCTCCTTCCGATCGATCGGTGGAACGGATGTGAATGCGTTCGCGCGAGAGTTCGGCGGTGGCGGCCACGCGAAGGCGTCTGGGGCGCTCGTCGCCGGCGAGTTATCGGACGTTCGGGACAAGGTCGTCGAGCGGGCGAAAGCGTATCTCGGGGCGCGGTGAGAGGCGGCACCCTGACTTGGTTTCCTGCGATGCGCGATCATTGGCACGTCGCCGAAGTCCCGAAAAGCGTGAGCCTCCGGCGTCAGCTCGCGTCCGCGAGCACCGCACCCTGCACTCGGCCGACGATCAGCGCGAACACCACGAGCGCCGCGATTCCGAGCAGCGTTTCCGTGTAGAGCATGCCGTTGGTACCCCAGCTGTCGTGCGCCCATCCGGCGACGCGGAGCATGCCGAGAGCGAACAGGGTGTTGATCGCGAAGAAGAGATTGATTTTCGTGGCGGCGGCGGAGTGACCGACGATGGCGAGCACCAGGCCGGTGAATGACGCGGCCACCATTCCCAGCGTGAAGGTGTAGAAGAGGGTGGACGCCGTGTAGCCGGCGGCAGTGCGCGGCGAGAGCGCCATCGCAATGCACGCCAGCAGTCCGAGTCCACAGGACACCGCATAGGCCGTGGGCTTGTCCGCGCGATCGGCGAGCCGGCCGCCCGCGATGCAACCGGCGACGATGGCGAGTCCGCCGCCGAGGCCGAGGACGAGCGATACGGTATCCGCTGGAGCACGCCACTCGGGTCCGAGCGAGCCGAAGAGAAACTGTGCGGCGCCCGTGCCGATGGGCAGAATGGCGAGAAGGAGCCCGATGCGGCCCACGCGAGAGTGGAGGACCTCGGACAAATTGCGCCACGCGTCGGCAGCGCGATCGCGAACGGAAGTGCCCGCGACGGGACGCGGCGGCTCCTCGAGATTCCTGAGTGCGAGCGAACAGCCCCATGCAATCGCGGCGAGCGTGACGCCAGCCATCCACGGCGATGGTGCGTGATTCATCAACCAGAGACTGATGCCGCCGCCGGCCGTCTGCCCGAACTGATTCCCGGATTGAAACCAGCCCGCCGCGCGCCCGCGCTGCGCCATGGGTGTGTTGTGCACCATCAGGCCTTCCGTCGCGAAGGCGATGAAGGTGCCCGACACGCTCGTCAGCAGCACGAGGAGTGAGACGAGCGGTACCGTGCGCTCGGACAGCGGGACGATCGTCAGGGCAATCAGTCCGGCGGAGATCATCACGAGCGAGAGCCGGTACCAGCGCTTGCGCGACAGCGTGTAGTCGCCGAGCGGTGCCCAGAGGAACTTCCAGCCGGCCGCGAGAAACGACATGCCGACGACGCCCGCGATGGCCGACGTGTGCAATCCGGCGCGGCTGCCAAGATAGCCGAGCGCGATGGACGGAAAGCCGAAGGTGAGGCCGTAGGGGAAGTAGAGCACGGCCCACGCCCACGGATGCTGGGCGCGCGGCGTGGAAGCGGGGTCGGCGGTCACGCGCACCAAATAGCGGGGCGGCTCCGGATCGCGCAACACGCGATCGTGCTTCGTCGGCTATGGCACGTCGGCGATCAGTAGTAATGTTGCCTGAGTTGGGTTCAGCGGAAGGATCCGTGTACTTGAGCGCGCCGATGCGGCACGGTTACATTCACCGTTCATCGCGGCACGGAATGTGGTCGGCATTCGGGCAGTCGCCGCGCTGACAGAAACGCATTCACGAGCGACACATGACGCAACTTTCGTTGGTCGAGTCGTACCTCAAATCATCTGGCAAGTCGATCGGAGAAATTCCGGTCGGTCTGATGGCATATCTCGCCAATCTCGATCTAGTCGCTCGCGTCTCTCCCGAGACGGCCCGCGCCATCGTGCAGGAGCTCTCGCATCAGCGGAGCAGCGTCAAGCTGATCGCGAGCGAGAACTACTCCTCGCTGGCGGTGCAGTCAGCGATGGCGAACCTCCTGACCGACAAGTATGCCGAGGGAGTTCCGGGCAAGCGCTTCTATGCCGGATGCGAGAGCGTGGATGCCATCGAACAGTATGCGGCGGATCGGGCGTGCGAGTTGTTCGGCGCCGAGCATGCGTACGTTCAACCGCATAGCGGGGCCGACGCGAATCTCGTCGCCTTCTGGGCGATTCTCAGCGCGCGTATCGAGACGCCGGCGCTTGCCCGGTTCGGCGAGACGGATCCGGCGAAGCTCGAGCCGGAGCAGTGGAATGAAGTGCGACAGGCGCTCGGCAACCAGCGGCTGCTCGGGCTGGATCTGTACTCCGGCGGGCATCTCAGCCATGGCTATCGGCGCAATGTATCGGGACGAATGTTCGAGTCGCACTCGTACTTCGTCGACCGCGACACGCACCTGCTCGACTATGACGCGATCGAGCGCATCGCCCGGGACGTCAAGCCGCTGATTCTCCTGGCGGGATACAGTGCATACTCGCGGTCGGTCAATTTCGCGCGCATGCGAGAGATCGCGGATGCGGTGGGCGCGGTGTTGATGGTCGACATGGCGCACTTCGCCGGCCTCGTCGCCGGAAAGGTCTTCGAGGGAGACTTCGACCCGGTTGCGCACGCACAGGTGGTGACGTCCACGACGCACAAAACACTTCGCGGCCCTCGCGGCGGGCTGGTGCTCACGACCAAGGAATTTTCGGAGCACGTTGACAAGGGATGCCCGCTGGTGCTGGGTGGTCCGC
Organism: Gemmatimonadaceae bacterium; assembly: GCA_036508915.1. Taxonomy (GTDB): domain Bacteria; phylum Gemmatimonadota; class Gemmatimonadetes; order Gemmatimonadales; family Gemmatimonadaceae; genus AG11. Next base: position 6,244 of record DATCGM010000145.1, on the reverse strand, counting down.
TTCCGCACGTGCTCGCCGCCAAGGCGGTGGCCTTCACCGAGGCGCTCCAGCCGTCCTTTCGCACGTACGCGTCGCAAATCGTCGACAATTCCCGTTCGCTCAGCGACGCGCTCATCGCAAATGGCCACGAGGTGTTGACGGGAGGGACGGACAATCATCTCGTGCTCGTCAACGTTGGCCGGCTGGGATTGACGGGCCGTCAGGCGGAGTCGGCACTGCGTGAGTGCGGACTCACGATGAACCGAAACACGATCCCATTCGATCCAGCGGGACCGTGGTACACCAGCGGTCTTCGGCTCGGGACCCCGGCTACGACGACACTTGGCATGCGGGCGGCAGAGATGCAGGAGATCGGCGCGATCATCGCCACCGTTCTCGCATCTACGAAGCCAACGCCCGCGCGCGAGGGCGTGAGCAAGGCGAAGTACACTCTCGAGCCTGCCGCGAAGACAGAAGCCCTCGCGCGAGTCTCGTCGCTACTGTCGGCGTTTCCTGTGTACCCCGAGCTCGACCTCGAGTATCTCACGGCGCGCATGGCGACGTAGCGAGCTGGCGAACCGTTACCGACTGGCGACGCCGCATCCAGCGCGTAGCTTCACGTCAACTGTGATAGCGCCGCGCCCGCGGCACCCGCTCGCCGTTCGTCTCCCAGGCCATGACACTTTTCCGCAGACTTCCCGTTGCCGGCGCCTTTGTCCTGCTGAGTGCCGCGCCAGTTTCCGCGCAGTCCGATCCGAATCTCCAGCGCATCTGGCGACTCGGAATGGACAGCTCGCATGTCCAACAGCTTTCGCAGGCGCTCCTCGATTCCATCGGGCCGCGTCTCACCGGCAGCCCGGAGCTTCGCGCGGCGAGCGACTGGGCCATCAGCCAGTACAAGTCGTGGGGCATCGATGCGAAGCGTGAGCAGTACGGCACGTGGCGCGGATGGCGGCGCGGTGTGTCGCACATCGATCTCGTTGAGCCGCGCGTTCGCTCGCTCGCCGGCACCATGCTCGCGTGGAGCCCGGGCACGAACGGCAAGCCGGTGAAGGCGGAAGCGATCGTCCTGCCGAAGTTCAAGGACAGCACCGAGTTCGTGAAGTGGCTCCCGAAGGCGAAGGGCAAGATCGTGCTGCTCTCGCCCGCGTGGCCGACCTGCCGGCCGTCCGAAGACTGGAATCGCTGGGGAACGGCCGCGTCGATCGCACGGATGGATACGCTGCTTGCCCTGATGCAGCGTGATTGGTCAGTCATGGGCGATTCCACCACCGGACCTGACGGCAGGAGGGTGTTTCGCCCGGACAGCACGAAGCTCTATCGCGGCACAGGATATTCGCTCGCGCTCGGCACCGGCACGCTCGGCATGCGTCTCGAGAAAGCAGGCGTCGTTGGAATGATCTCGTCGCGCAACAAGCTGAGCGGATTCACCAACCCGTTCGCACCGGCGGGCGGAGCGGGTGGTCGTGGTGGTGGTCCCGGTGGCCGGGGCGGTGGGGCTGGCCAGACGCCTGGCGGCGCGAGCGCACGTGGCGGTGGGCCGGCAGCGAGCGTCGCCGCGGCCGGTGGCGGACGCGGTGGCGTTGGCGCCCCGCCGGGCGCGGGCGGCTGGGGGACGATCGAGATTTTCGAGACGTACAACAAGACGGCGCCCGCTGTCACGCTCGAGTGCGAAGACTACGGCCTCGTCTTCCGTCTCGCGGAGAACAATCAGAAACCGATGGTCAAGCTCGACGTCGACGCGAAGCTGCTCGGCGAGCAGCCGGCGTTCAACACGATCGCCATGATCAAGGGCACCGAGAAGCCGGATGAGTACGTGATGCTCTCGGCGCACTTCGATTCGTGGGACGGATCATCGGGGGCGACGGACAACGGCACCGGGACGGCGATGGCGATGGAAGCGATGCGCATCCTGAGGCAGGTATATCCGCATCCCAAGCGCACGATCCTCGCAGGACATTGGGCGAGCGAAGAGCAGGGTCTCAACGGATCGACGGCGTTCACCGAAGAGCATCCCGAGGTGATGAAGGGCTTGCAGGCGCTGTTCAATCAGGACAACGGAACGGGACGCGTGCAGTCGCTGTCGTCGTCCGGCCTCACGGACATCGGACGGCACCTGAAATCGTGGTACACGCAACTGCCGAGCTTCTACACCGACAGCCTGAGTTCCAATGTGGTGTCGTGGAGCTTCAACGATGTGCCGACCGGTAATCCAGGTGGCACGGACGGCGCCGTGTTCGCGTGCTTCGGGACGCCGTCGTTCGGCATGGGCGCGGTGGGCTGGAACTACAACACGTACACCTGGCACACCAACCGCGACACGTACGACAAGATCGTGTTCGATGATCTCAAGCACAACGCGACGCTGGCTGCCATGATGGTCTATCTGGCGTCGGAGGATCCGGAGTTCATCAAGCGCGACAAGTCGCCGGGCAACTGGCCGGCAAACTGGCCGGCGAACTGCGGCAAGGTGCCGCGCGTGACGAAGCCGAGATTGTAGAGACGTACTACGCCATCTTCGCCTGCAACCGCCGGTCGATCGTGTCAAGGAAGTCTTCCGTGTACAGATACGGCGCCTTCTTATCGATGAGGATCGCGAGATCCTTCGTCATCTCACCCGATTCCACCGCTTCGATGCACACGGCCTCGAGTGCATTCGCGAAGGCGACGAGCTCCGGAGTGTCGTCCAGCTTGCCGCGGTGAGCGAGGGCTCGCGTCCACGCGAAGATCGAGGCGATGGGGTTCGTGGACGTCTTGTTTCCTTTCTGATGCTCGCGGTAGTGACGCGTCACCGTGCCATGGGCGGCCTCGGCTTCCATCGTCTTCCCGTCGGGCGTCAACAACACGCTCGTCATGAGTCCGAGCGAGCCAAAGCCCTGCGCAATGATGTCTGACTGCACGTCACCGTCGTAGTTCTTGCACGCCCAGACGTAGCCGCCCTCCCACTTGAGAGCGCTGGCGACCATGTCGTCGATGAGGCGATGCTCGTACGTGAGACCGTGCGCGTCGAACTCGGCCTTGAACTCGTCGCGGAACACCTGCTCGAAGATGTCCTTGAAGCTGCCGTCGTACGCCTTGAGGATGGTGTTCTTCGTGCTCAGATACACCGGATAATTGCGCTGTAGTCCGAACCTCAGGCTGGCGCGCGCGAAATCGCGGATCGAGTCGTTGAAGTTGTACATCCCCATCGCCACGCCGCCGTCGTCACCGAACTTGGCGATCTCGAATTGCATCGGCTCGCTGCCATCTGCCGGCGTGTACGTCATCGTGACCGTACCAGCGCCCTTGACCTTGAAGTCCGTCGCCTTGTACTGATCGCCGTGGGCATGTCGACCGATCACGATCGGCTTGGTCCACCCGGGCACGAGGCGCGGGATGTTCGTCATGATGATCGGCTCGCGGAAGATCACGCCGCCAAGGATGTTGCGAATCGTTCCGTTGGGGCTCTTCCACATCTTCTTGAGCCCGAACTCCTTCACGCGTTGCTCGTCGGGCGTGATGGTCGCGCACTTGACCCCGGCGCCGTACTTCTTCGTCGCCATGGCGGCATCGATCGTGACCTGATCATTCGTCGCGTCGCGCTGTTCTATTCCGAGATCGTAGTAGTCGATCTGGATGTCGAGATACGGCAGGATGAGCTTGGCTTTGATGAACTGCCAGATGATGCGCGTCATCTCGTCGCCGTCCATCTCGACGAGTGGATTCACTACCTTGATCTTCGCCATGAAGTAATCCCTATATGAGGTCGCGCCCGCGTTGTGCCGAGCGGTTGGAAGTTAGATACAGGTGGCGTGATGTGGGAGCGGGACGGACTCGCTACGGTCATGGGACGCTCCGATTGCCGAGTAACTGATCAAAAACCCGGCGGCCGCTCGCCAACCACGCCGAACGCCCGCTCCAGCGCGAGCCCTGCGCGCGCGACTGTTCCTTCGTCGAACAACCGTCCGATCAGCGTGACGCCATGAGGCACGCGACGCGGCGGCGAGAAGTGCGGCATCGGATTCTTTGGATCGGGCGCCCAGTCGCTGCGCGCTTGCGCCACCGTCACGAAGCCCGCACGAAGGGTGAGCGAGGGATGTCCAGTGAAGTTGGAGATGGTGAGCATCTCGTCGCGCAGTGATGGCACAAGCAACAGGTCCACCTGCGAGAAGATGCGAGCCATCTCGACTGCCACTCGGCGCCGGAAGCGATCGGCCTGCACGAAATCCACAGCAGAGAGGAAGCGTGCTTCGCGGAAGAGATTGGGCCACGCGTCCGGCACCTGTGCCTTGAGCTGATTCGCCTGGCCACTGAGTGTGAGCTCCTCGAACGCGGCCGCACCTTCGCTGAAGAGAATGTGGTTGAGCGAACCATAAGGCCAGTCGGGAATGCTCACCTCGACCGGAACCATGCGCAGCTTTTTCACGGCGTCAAGCGCGGCGCGATCGACGTCCGTGGCCGGACTTTCCTTCATCCACGCCGGAAAGTACCCAACGCGCAAGCCATCAACGCCTGCCGACGCGTCGAACTCGAGATGACTCGGCACGCTCGACACGTCGCCCGCATCGGGGCCGGTGATGGCCTGCAGCACCAGCATCGCGTCCTCGACACTGCGCGTCATCGGACCAAGCTTGTCGAGCGACCAGCACAGCGTCATCGCGCCCGTGCGCGGCACTCGGCCGTATGTCGGACGCAAACCGGTGATCCCGCAGCGCATGGCGGGGCTCACGATGCTGCCGCCCGTTTCGCTTCCGATCGAGAAGCCGACAAGACCCGCGGCCGTTGCGGCACCGGGGCCGGCGCTCGATCCCGATGCGCCTTCTTCGAGCAGCCACGGGTTCATCGTCTGGCCGCCGAACCAGATGTCGTTGAGCGCGAGCGCACCCATGCTCAGCTTCGCGACCAGAATCGCTCCTGCTTCATGCAGACGACGCACGACCGCGGAGTCGGCCGCCGGCATGCGATTCCTGAATGGCTCGGCGCCGTATGTCGTCGCGATGCCGGCGGTGTCGAGGAGGTCCTTCACTCCGAACGGGATGCCGTGTAGCGGACCGCGATACCTGCCTGCCGCAATCTCCGCGTCCGCTTTCTTCGCCGCTGCGAGCGCGAAGTCCTTCGTGAGTGTGATGACGCACCGGAGCCTGGGATTGAACCTCTCGAGTCGTTGGAGATAGATGCCGGTCAGGCGCTCCGACGTGAGCTTTTTCTGCTCGATCCAGCGTGAGAGCTGCGTCACCGGGGCGAATGCGATGTCCGCGTCGCTGGTGGGCAGTGGCGTTGCGTCGCGCTTGCTGCGGACGAATGTGTCGCGCGCCGGAACCGTGATGTCCGCGCTGAGGACCGGGTTCCATCGCGTCGCCGGAGCGAGTGCCGGATCCAGCGCCACCTTTCGCGGGCCCACGCGTCGTTCGAGGAGCGGGGCCATCGACGATCGCCAGCTCGCGGCGGCCATGTCGCGTTCGGCGGCAGTCATGCTCACCTGCGTGAGCTTTTCTGCCTCGGCGAACGTCGATGGCGACACCGCCGGACCAGCGCCAGGCGCCGTGCCGAAGGTTGGCGGGGCACCGGGTGGCGGCGCCGAGACGGCCGCGTCCTTCTGCTCGCCGCGGCATGCTGCGACCGCGCCGAGCAGACCGAGTGGAGCTTTGATCAGGAACTGTCGGCGGGAGTTCACGGCAGTGTGTGTGAAAGGAAGAGACGGAAAACGATCGTTAGTGCAACGTTGGTGGCGCGTTCAGGTACTGCGCAAGCGCCAGCGCTCCTGAACGCCCGGCGCGTGCTTGCCGTATACTCGGTGACAGACCCCGCCCGAACGAACTCTCTGGAGACATCATGCGTCGTTTCTTCGGCCTCCCGCGCGTCGCGCTCGCCGCCGCGCTTACTATCGCGCCGCTCGCACAGGCATTCGCTCAGGCAGCAGCGGCTCCCGCGCCGCGCCCGCTCTCACTCGCCGACTACGGCAAGTGGGCCCGCATCACCAGCTCGTCCATCTCCTCCGATGGAAGATGGATCAGCTATGTCGCGACGCCGAATGACGGCGATGCAACGCTGACGGTGAAGCAGCTCGATGGCGACAAGGTCTTCACCGCCTCACTCGGCACGGCACCGGTTGCGGCAGGGGGCGGCGGCTTCGGCGGCGCGGGGAGCTCGGCGCCACAGTTCTCGGATGACGCGCACTTCATTGGGTACTTCGTCAATCCGCCGGACCGTGGAGCGGCTGGCGGCGGAGCGGCACGCGGGCAGGGTGGTGGCCGTGGCGCAACGCCGCCCACCACGCCCGGTGGCC
>DATCGM010000144.1:0-12451 GCA_036508915.1 Gemmatimonadaceae bacterium | reverse complement strand
GCGTCGCTCTGGGGCGCGGGCGTCGCCGACCGGATGGTTGACGTCGAGGATGTACGCGGCGCGATTCAGGTGAGTGGCCTCGCCGAGCGCCCGGCTGATGTGGGCACGGCGAGCCGGCGCACGTTCATCTCGGTGAATGGGCGTGTCGTCCGCGACAACGGAATCATTCGCGCCGCCGAAGCCGCGTATCGCTCGACCATTTCGGCCGGCCTCCGCCCATCGATGCTGCTCGAGGTCGTCGTTCCGGCGGACAGCGTCGACGTCAACGTGCATCCGGCCAAGGCGGAAGTTCGCTTTCTCGATCGGTGGGTCGTCGAGCGCGCGGTCGAGGAAGCGGTGCGTCGCGCACTTGGCACCTTCGACGCGAGCGCCGCGCTCGGCGTGCGACGCTGGTCGGCGAATGGCGCGAGCTGGGCGCCTGCGCCCGCCGACGTTGAGTTGCTGCGGCCCGCCGCGCCAGATTCAGCGGGGCTGTTCGCCGAGCTGGATGCGGCGCGCGACGATGTTGCGGCGCCACTCGATCAGCGGGCCGGCGGTCGTCCAGATGGCATGCCCGGCGAGCCGGAGTTTCCTCCGCTGCAGCCAGACGCGGAACCGCCGCCGCCGATCGTCGTTCCTCCGTTGCTCCAGCTGCGCCGCACCTACATGATGTTCGAGCACGACGACGGCGTGGTGCTCATCGACCAGCATTCGGCGCACGAGCGCGTGCTCTACGAGCGATTCATGGGGATGCTCGAGCGCGGTGAAGCGCCGTCGCAGCGGTTGCTCTTTCCACTCACGCTGCATCTCACGCCGGCGGAAGGCGAGGCATTCGAGGCGCACCGCGAGCTGCTCGCGAAGCTCGGCTTCGAGGTCGAAGGGTTCGGCGGCCACACGCTCCTCGTGAACAGCGTGCCCATGCCCCATCCGCGATTCGACGCGGAGCGCTGTCTGCGCGAGACACTGGCCGCGCTCACCGGCGACCGCGAGAGCGCCGCGCACGCCAAGCACGAGCGGCTCGCGGCGACCGTCGCCTGCAAGGCCGCCATGAAGGCGGGCGACGAGCTCTCGCTGGGCGAGATGCGCGCGCTCTTCATCGCCCTCGGCGACACGAAGCTTCCCGCGCACGACGTGCACGGTCGCTCGACGATCGTGCAGCTGTCCTGGCCGGAGCTGGAGCGGCGCTTTGGACGGCAGTAGCACAGCGCATCTTCCCATCCGCGTGATTTGCGGACCGACGGCGGCTGGGAAGACCTTTGCCGCCACCTGGTTCGCGCGCCTGGCAGATGTGAGCGTCGTGAGTGCGGACTCGCGCCAGCTGTACAAGGAATTCGATATCGGAACTGCGAAGCCGACACGGCGCGAATTGCTCGCAGCGCCTCACTATGGCATCGATGTCCTGGCGCCGACGGAGCGCGCGTCGTCTGCGTGGTGGGCGGAGCGAGCCGATGCATGGATCGATGAAATCGTCGCTTCGGGTCGCACGCCAATCGTCGTTGGCGGAACCGGATTGTACTTGCGTGCGCTGTTCGGCGCGCTGTTCGAGGAGCCGATTCTCGATCACGCCAGTCGCGCTGAATTGCAGATGATTCTCAAGGACTACACGACTGAAGAGCTGCGACGATGGGTGGCGGCGCTCGATCCCGCTCGTGTCCACCTGGGGCGCACGCAGCTTCTTCGTGCCATCGAGATTTCGTTGCTTACCGGTCGCAGGGTCAGCGATCTGCATCGCCAGAGCGCCCGCGCACCGCGACGGAGCGCCCGGTATCTTGTGGTTGATCCCGGCCCGTCGCTCGCGCTCAACATCGAGATGCGGACAAGCACGATGCTATCGAGCGGCTGGCACGAAGAAGTGCGGCGGCTCATGCACGAGATTCCCGATGATGCCCCAGCATGGAACGCGACAGGCTACCGGACGATTCGTGAGATGGTGCAGGGCCATCTGTCGGTTCGAGAGGCCGAGGAGCGCGTGGTGATAGAGACTCGGCAATACGCGAAACGCCAACGCACCTGGTTCCGTCATCAACTGGCTGGTGAGAACGTCACCCGCCTGAGCACCGATCAATCGGATTGGGCCGAGCGCGCCATGGCCTGGTGGAGGGAAGGGAACGCGTGAAGATCGGCATTACCTGCTATCCCACGTACGGCGGATCCGGCGCCGTCGCGACCGAGCTCGGAATCGCGCTTGCGCGGCGCGGGCACGAGATCCACTTCATCAGCTATCAGCAGCCCTTCCGGCTGCCGTCGTTCCTGCCGCGCATCTTCTTCCACGAAGTCGACGTCGGTCGGTATCCGCTGTTCGAGTATCCGCCGTACGACCTCGCGCTCGCCGTGCGCATGCACGAAGTGGTGCTGACGCACAAGCTCGATCTTCTGCACGTGCACTACGCGATCCCGCACGCCACGAGCGCCTGGATCGCGCGCGAAATGCTCGTGAAGTCGCGTCCCGACATCAAGGTGCTCACGACGCTGCACGGCACCGACATCACCATCGTCGGGCAGGATCCGTCGTTCTACGCGATCACGAAGTTCTCGATCGAGAAGTCGGACGGCCTCACGGCGGTGTCGCAGTATCTCCGTACGGAGACGCTGTCAGCGTTCGGCTGCACCGGCTGCCGCATCGAAGTCATTCCGAACTTTATCGATCCCGCCGTCTACGATCGCGCGCGCTACCGGCCACAGTTCGCCGAGATCGCGAAGGGGCGGAAGGTGCTCATGCACATCTCCAATTTTCGCCCGGTGAAGCGCGTGAAGGACGTTGTCGGCATCTACGCTCGTGTGGCGCGCGAGATCCCGAGCATTCTCGTCATGGTGGGTGACGGTCCCGACCGGGTGCTCGCCGAACAGGAAGCGCGCGACCTCGGAGTCAGTGAGGACGTCTACTTTCTCGGCAAGCTCGAGTCCGTCGCGCCGTTGATAGCGAGCGCGGATCTCTACCTGCTGCCGACCAACAGCGAATCGTTCGGACTCAGCGCCCTCGAGGCGCTGGCGTGTGGCGTGCCCGTGATCGGAGCCCGCGCAGGAGGCCTCCCGGAGGTCGTTCGTCACGGTGAGACCGGCTTCCTCTGCGAGCCCGGCGACGTGGATGGCATGGCGCGCGCGGGAATCGCCCTGCTCGGCGACGAGGGGATGTGGCGCGCCACGAGCGACCTCGCGGCGCGCGACGCCAGAGAGCGCTTTGGCCTCGAGGAGATCGTCGCGCAGTACGAGTCGTTCTATACACGTGCGATCAGCGGAGCGGCCCCATGAGCGCGTCGCGGTAGAGGCGCTATCTTACGCTCGCCCTCACGCCGACCTCCACGCTGTCCACTCTGCCAGCATGTCCCTTTTCCACGCGCTCATCCTTGGTATCGTCGAAGGAATTACCGAATTCCTTCCGATCTCGTCGACCGCACATCTCATTCTGACGAGCCACCTGCTTCATCTCGCCGAGTCCGAGTTCATCAAGAGCTTCGAGATCATCATCCAGCTCGGCGCGATCTTATCGGTCGTCGTGCTGTATTGGACTCGGTTCTGGAATTGGGATGTGATCAAGAAGCTGGTCGTCGCCGTCATCCCCACCGGCGTGATCGGCCTCACTGTGTACAAGGTGATCAAGAGCTATCTACTCGGAAGCATTCCGGTCGTGCTCTGGGCGCTTCTGATCGGCGGTATCGCGCTGATCGTGTTCGAGGGATTCCAGCAGAGCACGGAGAGCGACGTGGACTTCTCCGAGATCACCTATCGCAAGGCGTTTCTCATCGGCCTCTTTCAGGCAATCGCCGTCATCCCCGGCGTATCGCGATCGGCGGCGACGATCGTTGGTGGCTCGCTGATCGGCGTCTCCAAGCGCACGATCGTGGACTTCTCCTTCATGCTTGCCGTGCCAACGATGCTCGCGGCGAGCGCGCTGGAGCTCGTGAAGGGTCGCTCGGCGCTCGCCGGTCACTATGACATGCTCGCCGTGGGATTCATCGTCAGCTTCCTCACCGCGATCGCGGCCATCAAGGCGTTTCTGGGCTTCATCCAGAAACGAGACTTCGCCGCCTTCGGCTGGTACCGCGTCGTGCTCGCAGCAATGTACTTCCTTGTCTTTCTCCGCTGACGCACGCGGCACGCTTGACTTTGACGGCGAGCCGGTGGGTGAACTCGCGACGCGCTGGCAGCTCGCCGCAGTGCATGCATTCGGCGCCGTCGGGTCGACACTCGACGTCGCGCACGCGCTGGCACCGGCGGCCACGTCGGGCACGCTCATCCTCGCGGACGAGCAGACCGCAGGGCGCGGGCGGCATGGGCGACGCTGGGCATCCGCCGCCCATGCGGGCGTCTGGCTTTCGCTCATCGAGCGTCCCACAGATGCGCGCGCACTCGACGTGCTCGCACTGCGCTGCGGCCTCTACGCCGCCGAGGTGCTCGACGATCTCGCGGGAGCGACGGTGCGCGTGAAGTGGCCGAACGACCTCTATGTCGGGGATCGCAAGCTCGCCGGCACGCTGATCGAGACGCGCTGGCGAGGAACGGCGCCGGAGTGGGTCGCGATCGGCTTCGGACTGAACGTCACCGCGCCCGACCTCGACAGCGGTATCGGACTCGCGGCCGGTGCCGATCGTCTCGCTGCACTCGACCGCGTCGTGCCCGCGTTGCGCCGCGCTGCCGCGGCGAGCCGGCATCTTTCCGAGAGCGAGCTCGCTCGCTGGCGCGCGCGGGATCTGTCCGTCGGACGGGATGTCACCGAGCCCCGCGCCGGTATAGTGCAGGGCATCAGCGCGGCGGGAGAGCTGCTCATCGCCGCGGAAGGGGGGGGACGCATCTCCGCGTTTCGCTCCGGTTCACTCACCTTTGCCGCGCCGCTCTCATGCTCCTGACCTTCGACGTCGGCAATTCGGAGACGACCCTCGGCCTGTTCGACGGGGAGAGGTTGCATGCGCACTGGCGCATCATCACCGACACCCCACGCACCTCGGACGAAGTGGGCGTGCTGCTGCACGGCCTCATCGCCGGCGCCGACGTGCCGCTCGCCGAGGTGCGCGGCGTCGCGATCGCGTCCGTCGTGCGCGGCATGGCGACGCATCTCGCCGAAGCATGCCGCCGGTGGTTACCCGTACACCGGCTGGAAATTTTCGATGCGACATCGGCGCTGCCCATCACGCTCGCGGTCGACGAGCCGCTCACTGTCGGCGCGGACCGGATCATCAACACCCTCGTCGCGAGCCGTCGCTACCAGCGCGATGCGGTCGTCGTCGACCTCGGCACGGCGACGACCTTCGATTGCATCACCCGTGATGGCGTCTTCCTCGGCGGCGTGATTGCGCCGGGTGTGCACACGTCGGCGGAGACGCTCTTTCGCCGGACGTCGAAGCTTCCGGCCACGGAGCTGGTCGTGCCGACGCATGTCATCGGCCGCCGAACGGAGGACTGCATCCACGCCGGCGTGATGTTCGGCAACGCCGAGGCGATCGACGGCATCGTGCGACGCATCTTCGCGGAATGGCCGCGCGCGGAGCGCCCGATGGTCATCGCGACGGGCGGACTGGCCGAGTTGTTCGCGCCGATCTGCACCAGTTTCGATGTGGTGGATCCGTATCTGACACTGCACGGGCTGGCGATGGCGTTCGAGCTGGTGGGGGGCGAGTAGGCGCCTTTCCGGTGCAATCACAAAAAAGCGTTGGGAACGGATCCAAACGGATTCGACGGAAAAAACCCGATCAGACTTTTTCCGTTCAATCGGTTAAATCCGCTCCTCCCGCTTTCAGGTCGCGGCGATACGAAGCGCATGCGTCGCCCTGCATGCGACGATGCGGTAAACCGATGCACGTAAACATCTTACGGCGACCCACTTCATTCGTTCGCACCCCCTTGATTGCCGCCCCGCCCCGGTGTATCATCCTAGTCTGTTAGCACTCCACATTAACGAGTGCTAAGCACAGATTGACATCCTTTTCATCGAAACGGAGGCGCACCACCTATGGCCACCAAGAGCGCGGCCCGCGTGAAGATCTCGCCGTTGGCCGACCGGGTTGTCGTGAAGGCATCGGAAGACGCCGAGCAGATGCGCGGCGGGCTGTACATCCCGGACACGGCGAAGGAAAAGCCGCAGCAGGGCGAGATCATCGCCGCCGGTCCTGGCAAGTACGAGGACGGCAAGCTCGTCCCCATGTCGACCAAGGTTGGCGACAAGGTGCTGTACGGCAAATACAGCGGCACCGAGATCACGCTCGACAACGAGCAGTACCTGATCCTCCGCGAGTCCGATGTGCTCGCGGTCGTCTCGTAATCACTCGCAACGACTAGAGGATTATCATGGCTAGCAAAGAGTTGTATTTCAACGTCGATGCGCGTGCTGCACTGAAGCGCGGTGTCGATCAGCTTGCCGAGGCGGTGAAGGTCACCCTCGGCCCCAAGGGTCGCAACGTCGTCATCGACAAGAAGTTCGGCGCCCCGACGATCACGAAGGACGGTGTCACGGTTGCGAAGGAGATCGAGCTCGCTGATCCCCTCGAGAACATGGGCGCCCAGATGGTGAAGGAAGTCGCGACGCGCACGTCGGACAACGCCGGCGACGGCACGACGACGGCGACGGTGCTCGCGCAGGCGATCTTCCGCGAAGGCCTCAAGAACGTCACGGCCGGCACGAACCCGATGGCGATCAAGCGCGGCATCGACAAGGCCGTGATCGCGGTCATCGAGGAGCTGAAGAAGATCAGCGTCCCGACGACCGGCAAGAAGGAGATCGCGCAGGTTGGTACCATCTCCGCCAACAACGACTCGGAGATCGGCAACCTGATCGCCGAGGCGATGGAGAAGGTTGGCAAGGATGGCGTCATCACGGTGGAAGAGGCGAAGGGCCTCGACACGACGCTCGAGACGGTCGAGGGCATGCAGTTCGACCGCGGCTACGTCTCGCCGTACTTCGTCACCGACCCGGAGAAGATGGAAGCGGCGCTCGAGGACGTGCTGATCCTCATTCACGACAAGAAGATCTCGTCGATGAAGGATCTGCTCCCGGTGCTCGAGAAGGTCGCGCAGATGGGCAAGCCCCTCCTGATCATCGCGGAGGACATCGAGGGTGAGGCGCTCGCGACGCTCGTCGTGAACAAGCTGCGTGGCACGCTGCGTGTCGCCGCGGTCAAGGCGCCGGGCTTCGGCGATCGTCGCAAGGCGATGCTGCAGGACATCGCGGTGCTGACCGGCGGTCAGGTCATCAGCGAGGAAGTCGGCTTCAAGCTCGAGAACGCTGTCGTCTCCGACCTCGGTCGCTCCAAGCGCGTCGTCGTCGACAAGGACACCACCACGCTGATCGATGGCGGCGGTGAAGATGCCAAGATTCAGGGCCGCATCAAGGAGATCAAGTCGGCGATCGAGTCCTCCACGTCGGATTACGACAAGGAGAAGCTGCAGGAGCGTCTGGCCAAGCTCGCCGGCGGTGTGGCGGTGATCAACGTCGGCGCGGCGACGGAAGCCGAGATGAAGGAGAAGAAGGCTCGCGTCGAAGACGCGCTGCACGCGACCCGTGCGGCCGTCGAAGAGGGCATCGTCCCCGGTGGCGGCGTCGCCTTCATCCGCGCACAGAAGGCGCTCAAGAGCCTCAAGCTCGATACGGAAGAGCAGATCGGCGTCGAGATCATCCGTCGCGCCATCGAGGAGCCGCTGCGCATGATTGTGCAGAACGCCGGCGGCGAAGGCTCGATCGTGCTCGAGAAGGTTCGCTCGAGCAAGGACGACAAGTTCGGCTACAACGCCCTCACGGACACGTACGAGGATCTCGTCCAGGCTGGCGTCATCGATCCGACCAAGGTGACCCGCACGGCGCTCCAGAACGCCGCGTCGATCGCCGGTCTCCTCCTCACGACGGAAGCGATCATCGTCGAGAAGAAGGAGAAGGATGCCGGTCATGGCGCGCCGGGTGGTGGCGGCGGCGGCATGGGCGGGATGTACTAATACCGCGATTCGGAGCGAAAACGGCGGGGCGCTGAAGAGCGCCCCGCCGTTTTCTATAGGGCCAGCGCGAACTGCACTGCCTTCTCCGCCCGCTCCGCGCGCGGCAGAAATGGCCCAACCACTCCGTGCTGCATCGCGACGCTCGTCACGCCACGAAAGCGTGTCCGGCTCAGCGCATCGGTCATGCAGCGATGCGCGATCCCGTGATCGTTGCATCGCTCGCTGAGGTGCGCCAGCACGACGTGCGCGAGGTTCCGGTGCACGACGTCGCGTGCCAACGCGGCGCTCGCCCGATTGGATAGATGCCCCACGCGTGACGCTATCCGAGCTTGCACCGAACGAGGATAGGGTCCGGCGCGCAGCATTCCATCGTCGTGATTCGATTCCAGCACGAGAACGTCGGCGTCGCTGCACAACGCGCGAACGCTCTCGCTTGCATGGCCGACGTCCGTGCAGACGACCGCGCTCACGCCCGTGGAGATGGAGGTCACCCGCACGCCGATCGGACTCGCCGCGTCATGCGGAATCCCGTACGTCGTCAGGGTCATGCGCGACAGTGTCACGCTCTCGCCGACAGGCACCCGCGTGCAGCTCGCCTCCTGCAGCTCTGCCGACGCGTCCACCGTTCCCTCGCTCGCAAAGAGCAACCAGCCCCATTTGCGCGCGCCCGCAGAGGCGCCTTTCACATGATCGCCATGCTCGTGCGTGACGATGCACGCTTCGATGGACGCTGGCGCGACGCCGATGACTCTGAGCCGCGCCGCGAGCGTACGTGGCGCGAAGCCCGCGTCCACGAGCACGCGGCTATCCCCTGACTCCACGAGCACGGCGTTGCCCGCGCTGCCGCTGCCCAGCACCCACAGCTTCACTCGACCACCGTCCAGCGCGCATGGTAGGCAGCCGAGAGCTGGGCGCGCGCAGAGTCGGTGAGCTCGACGTGCCGCCGCGCCATCATGCGGCTTGCGACGTCGAGGAACTTGTCCAGGCGATATTCCGCGAAGGCGCCCGCCTCCCCCCACGAAAAGGGCGCGACGGCCTTCGGCGGCATCACCGATCCGTACACGTTCGAGCCGGCGCCGAACACGCAGCCGGTCGTGAGCCGCAGCCCGATTCCCGTCTTGGCGTGATCGCCGAACAAGGTGCCCAGGAACTGCAGCCCGGTCTCGCGCACGCCGTCCGGCGTCCAGAGCTGCACGGTACCGTACGTGTTCTTCAGGTTGCTCGTGATCGTACCGGCGCCGAGGTTGACCCAGCGGCCGAGGATCGAGTGTCCGACGAAGCCGTCGTGTCCCTTGTTCGCGTGCCCGATGAAGATCGTATTGCTCAGATCACCATGCACCTTGCAGATGTCGCCGATGGACGACACCGCGATGCGATCGGTGGTAACGGTGCTGCCTGCACCGATGTAGAGTGGACCCACGAGCCGCGTGAACGATTGCACGTGCGCACTCGCACGCACGAGAACGGGACCGGCACTCACATCGAAGCACACCGCCTCCTCGATGTCGGCGCCCTCCTCGAGGAAGATCGGATGCGCACCGATGCGAATCGATCCAGAGGGGAGCTGGCGCGTCATCGTGGCGCCAAGGACCGGCAGGTCATGCTCGAGCATCGGAACGAGATGTCCGATGTAGTCCCACACTTCACTCATCCACCATCCGGCGCTCGGCGTGACCTCGTGCCGCGTCGCGGACTGGTAGGCGTACGATCCGATGTTCGCCGTGCCGTCGCGCAAGGCCTCGACGTCGACGTCGTTCGCGAGTCGCACCGCGGCGAGCTTGTCGCCCGCGATCACTTCGTCAGGCTGACCCAGCTCCGTGAGCGCTGGCGAGAATCGCGCATTCGCGAGCCAGCTTCCCTTCGGCAACACGCCGGCGCTGATGACGGGCGGAGCGCCAGGCTCGTCGAAGCCCGCGAGATGTGGCGACGTGACGTGTCCCGCTACTGGCGCGCCAAGCGCGCGCGCCCATCGGTCTCGTACGAGCAGAGCGCCCGCGCGCATCTCGCCGGCGGGACGCGTGAGCGCGAAGGGCTCGAAGGTGCGCGCGCACGCATCGTCGTACAGGTAGACCGCGCTCACGACTGATCGCGGATGTGGGGTGGCAGCGATTCGATCAGCGTCTTGAGGTCGGACGCGCGGTCGATCGTCGTCACGAGCGTCAAGCCGTCGCGCGACACCACGACGAGATCGGATACGCCGTAGAGCACGACCGCCGTGCCCTCCGTGTGAACCACGTTACCGTACGAGTCCAACGCGTGTACGGGACCGCGCAGCGCATTGTTGTACTCGTCGCAGGCGCGGACGCGGCGCAGCGCCGCCCATGTCCCGACGTCGTCCCACGCGAAATCACCCGGAAGCACGAGCACCTTGCTGCTGCGCTCGAGCACGCCAACGTCCACGGAGATCGATGTCGTCACCGCGCCGAAGAACCCCTCGAGATCATCCTCGTGGGACGCGAGATGCGGCGCGACCTCCGGCGTGTGCGCCGCGATCTCGTCGAGAAAATCGCCCGCGCGCCAGACGAAGATCCCCGAGTTCCAGAGGAATCCGTCGCGCACCATTGCCTCGGCGCGCGCGCGATCCGGCTTCTCGATGAAGCGCACCACACGGCGGACGCCGTCGCTCAGCTCGTCGCCTGGCTGGATGTAGCCGAAGCCCGGATCGGCACGCACCGGCACGATGCCAACCGTGACGAGTGCGCCATGCTTCTCGGCGGCATCCGCGGCGCGTGAGAGCGCGGCGCGGAATCCCTCCGGATCGCCAACGGCCCAATCGGCATGAATGCTCAGTATCACCGCGTCGCGGCCGCCGCGGCGCGCGATCTCGTGCGCTGCCCAGGCGAGTGCCGCCGCGGTGCCGGCTGGACGCGGCTCGGCGATGAGATTGGCACGTGGAATCGAAGGGGCGAGCTCGGCAATCGCGTCGACCAGCCCAGAGTTCGTGAGGATCAGCGTGCGCTCGGGGGGGACCAGCGGCGCGAGGCGCGCGAGCGCGTCGCTGAGGAGCGGCTCTTCGGTCGCGAGCGGCAGCAGCTGCTTCGGCCGCGCGGGAGTGCTGATCGGCCAGAAGCGTGAGCCGACACCACCGGCGAGGACAACGGCCCACCGGCTCATGTCGCGTCGGCGCTGGGTTCGGCGGCGATGCCTGCCAGCTCTGCCGCGCGGGCATAGAGCCGCTTCGGGCTGAATGGCTTCGTGATGAACTCGCTCGCGCCCAGAGCCATCGCCATGCGGTGCTGCTGTTCC
The DNA here is from genome assembly GCA_036508915.1 of Gemmatimonadaceae bacterium. Classification (GTDB taxonomy): domain Bacteria; phylum Gemmatimonadota; class Gemmatimonadetes; order Gemmatimonadales; family Gemmatimonadaceae; genus AG11. The sequence continues at coordinate 1,309 of DATCGM010000144.1, read as the reverse complement.
TGGCCGGCCGCGGTCAGCACGATCGTGGGCAGCAGCTTCAGGCGCTCGTCCTTCTTCATCTCGGCGAGCACGTCGAGCCCGCTGAGGTAGGGCATCATGAGATCCAGGATCACGAGAGCAATATCGGTTTCGCGGTGTAACACCTCGAGCGCCTCGCGTCCGTCGTAGGCCAGGGTGACTCGAAACGGCCCTTGCTCGAGCTTCATCTTGATGATGCGTCCGATGTGCGGCTCATCATCGGCGACGAGCGCATGCGTCAGTTGGATGTCGTCGTTCACTAGACCAGGGCTGCGATATGCTCGCGATTGCGGCGAAGCTCGAAGAGCAGTTGTCCGACGTCGGCGTCGGGGCGGACCAGCACGACCAGGACTGCGTCCGCATTGAGCACGGAGATGATGGCGAGGCCTTCACGGTGCTCGAGAACGGCCGTCACGAGCACGCCGCGCCCCACGGCCTTACCGAGGTCGTCGGCGGGGCCGATGATGGCCGGGATACGTGCCGCGAGGTCCTCTGGGTCGAGGCCGGGCACGCCCTGACTGTCGATCAGAAGGCCATCGCGCCCAAGAACGACGGCGGCTTCCACTCCCTCGCGCCGCCGGATGGCGCTCACGAGGTCTCGAATGCTCGGCATGCGTGCTCCACTCGGAAAGTGCAGCGAAGCTTAAGGGTGAAGTGAGTGAAGTCAAGCGACGGCAATCGCTTGAGTTTGCTCGCTCCGGCCCCTATTCTCCACGTAGATCACATCGAATCCATCTCGCGACAATTTATGCTGCCGACTCGCCCATTGCGCGTCGCGCTCGTGGCTTTTGCAGTTCTCGGGGTTGCCTGTGGCGACCCGACGCTGGCGAAGGCGACGTACGCGAGCATGCTCTCTACCAACACGCTGTACGCCCTCACCGGCGCACCGGCCACCGTTCCCACCGCGTTCAGCTTCCTGTCCGGGCCGACGCACGCCACGGCGACCTTCGCCTTCGATGTCGCGTTCGACCTCGACGCGAGCAATCGGCCCGTCGTGATGCCGGTGCGCGTCCTTGGCGGCACATTGGCAGGCACGCTCAAGCGCGTGGGTCTCCTCCTCGTCTCGGGCAGTTTCGAATCTGTCCTGGAAGTGCCGGCGACCGGCTACGACACGCTGAACGCGAAGACCCTGGTGCCGGGTGCCGTGCTCGCCGTCGAACTCCAGGACGCGACCGCCTGCTACAGCAGCTACAACCTGAACGTGCTCACCTCACAGTTCATCTACGCCAAGCTCGTCGTCGATAGCGTCGATGCCAGCACGCGCCGCATCTTCATGCGCACCGTCGTAGAC
>DATCGM010000143.1:0-11799 GCA_036508915.1 Gemmatimonadaceae bacterium | reverse complement strand
AAGCCTCCACCGTCATCACGGGCCGTGTCACCGACTCCGGCGGCCAGCTTCTCGGTGCCGCGACAGTCTCCATCAGCGCGCGCAAGCTGGCCGCAGTCACGGCGTCCGACGGTCGCTACACACTGACCGTCGCGCGGGCCGGAGAGCACGAGCAGGTCACCCTTCGAGTCGCGAAAGCCGGATTCGAGACGCGCAGCATGCCTGTATATCTGAGTGGCGACACCGTGCGCGCGGACGTCCGATTGGCCGTCGTCTCGACCCAACCGCGCGAGCTCAGCGCGGTCGACGTGACAGCCGCTTCGGGCTCGATTGCGAACAGGGCATCTCTCGCTCCCACTGGTGCGCCGGCGCCGATCTCCGGCCTCGCGACAAAGTCCGTCAGGCGCGACGAGCGCCGGCGCGAGCCGGTCTCGCGTCGAGCGCTTGCCGACAGCGGAAATACCGAGGCGTACGATCACATCGACGAGAATCCATTTCGCTCGCCGCGCGTGGCACCGCTCTCGACGTTCTCCGTCGACGTGGACCGCGCGTCGTACAGCAACGTGCGCCGATTCCTCACGCATGGGCAGATGCCGCCCAGGGATGCCGTGCGGATCGAGGAGTTGGTCAACTATTTCCCCTACAACGATCCGGCCCCGGCGCCTGGCGGCGCTCCGCTCCGCGTCACCACGGAGGTCGCTGCGGCACCGTGGAATACACAGCACGACCTCGTGCGCATCGCGTTGCGCGCGCGTGACGTGGACATGCACCGCGCGCCGCCGAGCAATCTCGTCTTCCTCATCGACGTCTCGGGGTCGATGTACGGACCCGGCCGACTGCCGCTGGTGAAGCAGGCGCTCGGACTGCTGGTGAACGAGCTGCGCGAGGAAGATCGCGTCGCCATCACCGTGTATGCTGGGAACGCGGGTCTCGTGCTTCCCTCCACGTCGGGGGCCGACAAGCAGCGCATTCTTGCGGCGCTCGACGGACTCGAGGCGGGGGGATCGACGGCGGGCGGGGCGGGGATCCGGCTCGCCTACGATGTGGCGCAGAAGAATTTCATTGCCGGTGGCAACAATCGCGTCATCCTCTGCACGGACGGCGACTTCAACGTTGGCCAGTCGAGCGACGGGGAGCTCGTGCGTCTGATCGAGGATCGCCGCAAGGAAGGCTCGTTCCTCACCATCCTCGGCTTCGGCATGGGCAACTACAAGGACGCGAAGATGGAGAAGCTCGCGGGTGCCGGAAACGGCAACTACGGATACATCGATGACCTGCTCGAGGCGCGCAAGATGCTCGTCAAGGAGATGGGCGGCACGCTGCTCACCGTGGCGAAGGACGTGAAGCTTCAGGTCGAGTTCAATCCGGAGCGTGTGCAGGCATATCGCCTGTTGGGCTATGAAGACCGCCTGCTGCGCGACGAGGATTTCTCCAATGATGCCAAGGATGCGGGCGACGTTGGGGCAGGCCACACCGTGACGGCGCTCTACGAAATCGTTCCTGCCGGTGCGCCGCTCGACATCACACTGCCCGATGTCGCTCGGCTGCGCTACCAGCACGTCATCGGCCAGCGCTCGCCACGCGAGGAGCTGTTGCACGTCGCACTTCGCTACAAGGCACCGGATGGAGATCGCAGTGTGCTGGCCACGTATCCGGTGCGCGCCGAGCGGCGCTCGCCGTCGGAAGCGATGCGCTTCGCGAGCGCGGTGGCAGGATTCGGGATGCTGCTGCGCGAATCGCCGCTGGCCGGAACCTTGAGCTGGCCGCAGATGTTGGAGATTGCACGCGGTGCATGCGGGCGAGACGAGGAAGGATATCGGGCGGATTTCATTCGGCTTGGCGAGATGGCCGCTGCATTGGCGAAGCCGGAGCGGACGGGCGTTCGCGATCGGTGAAGTCGGCGGCAAAACCGCTCATCGCGCTCGACATCGACGAATCGTTGCCACATCATTCCTCATGACCGACTACCAACATCTCCGCGTCGAGACGTCCCCCGAGGGTATTCGCACCATCACCCTCGATCGGCCTGACCGCCTCAATGCGGTCAACGATGCACTCGCTTTCTCGGTCGGGGACGCGCTCGCCGACGCGGGCGCCGATGACGCGGTGCGCGTCGTCGTCATCACCGGGGCCGGTCGCGCCTTCTGCGCCGGCCTCGATCTCGTGGAGCCGCCCGCACTTCCGCAGGCGACGCGCGCCGACCGGCTCGACCCCTACGCGTGGGTCGGCACCTGGGTGCAGCGTGTCGTCGCGTGCGAGAAACCGGTGATCGCGGCCGTGAACGGACCCGCTGCCGGCGCGGGATTCGGGCTCGCGCTCGCCTGCGACATCCGTCTCATCGCCGAGTCGGCGACGCTCACGGCGGGCTACGTACGCCGTGGGCTCAGCCCGGATGCCGGCGTGAGCTATTTCCTCCCTCGGCACGTCGGCCTGGCACGCGCGACCGACATCCTGCTGAGTGGCCGCGATGTGGACGCCTCCGAGGCGCTGCTCATCGGCCTCGCGACGATGGTCATTCCCGACACCGAATTCCCCGGTGCCGTCGCGAGCTACGCGGCGCGACTCGCACTCGGCGCTCCCATCGCGCAGGCGCTCACGAAGCGGCTTCTCGTACAGAGCTTCGACCGGCCGCTCGACGCGACACTGCGTGACGAGCTCACCCAGATCAAGGTGTGCTTCGCGACGAAGGATGTCGGCGAGGCGATCACGGCGTTTCGCGAAAAGCGCACGCCGACCTTTCAGGGACGCTGATCGCTTTAGGCGACGGCGCGTTCTTCTTCGGGTGCGCTGACGTCGCGGTCGCGAGCCACGGTGATGATTGCGACGCCGGCAAGAATCACCGCGGCGGCAAGCAGCGTTCGCGACGTCACTGGCTCGTTCGCGAAGGCCCAGCCGAGTAGCACGGCGACCACCGGATTCACGTACGCGTAGGTCGCCGCCTTCGCCGCCGTTGTGTGTGCCAGCAGATACACATACGCCGTGAAGCCGATGAGCGACCCGAAAGTCACGAGATAGAGAAAAGACAGGATCGAGCGCGACGACGCGTGCGCGAGATCCATCCGTGTGAGTTCGCCGGCGAGCGCCGCCGCAACGACGAGCAGGCCCCCGCCGGCGATCATCTGCGTCGCCGCGCCGTTCAATCCCGAGCTCGCGCGCGGCGCGTGCTTCGTGTAGAGCGAGCCCGCCGCCCAGGACAGCGACGCCAGCACGAGGACGACCGCCCCCACGATGTCGATTTCGCCGTGGCCCTGGAGCGCAGCGGGGCCAACGAGAAGCGCCAGTCCGACGAGGCCCAGCCCCAGCCCCGCGAACACGAGCGCTGGCGGCCGGCGGCCGGTTGGCCGCATCCAGTCGAGCAGCACCATCCAGAGCGGCACCACGGCGACGAGCAGCGCCGTGATTCCGGATGGCACGCGCTGTTCGGCCCACACCACTCCGCCATTTCCGCCGAGCAGTAGAAGCAGCCCGCTTACGAGTCCGGTACGCCAATCGATGCGCGTGGGGCTTTGCGTGGGAGAGCGGAGGCGCGACCACAGCAGCAGAATCGTACCCGCGACGGCGAAGCGCGCGCCCGCCATGAGCAGGGGCGGCAGCGTCTCGACCGCGAATCGAATCGCAAGGTATGTCGAGCCCCAGATGACGTAGACGGCCGCAAACGCGGCGATCAGGCGAGCGCGCATCGAGCAAACATAGTGGGCAGTCGGGAGACCGGTTGGCCGGTATGTCGGTTTGTCGGTTGATCGGCGGACGCTTGACCTCACTTGCGAGATCGGTTCGTTTTATGTATAGTTGTCATGTAAACTAAATGAGCCCATAATGACGACTACCATACTCGCCACGTCCGAGCTGCTCGGCGACGCTGGTCGCGACGCCGCGTTCGAGCGGGAAGCGCTCCCCTGGCTCGACGACGTCTACCGCTTCGCTCTCTCGCTCACGCGAGACGACGCGGACGCAGACGACGTAGTGCAGGAGACCTATCTGCGCGCCTATCGCTCCTGGCACACCTTCATCCCTGGTACCGAGTGCCGCCGGTGGCTCTTCACGATCTGTCGCAACGTGTTCCTTCGCTCGCGCGAGCGGCAGCGCCCCACGGTCGACCTCGAGGACGGTGAGCAGGACGCCGTCGCCGCGGGGTCGGTCTATGCGGCTGCGCGCGAGCGTGGCTATGACGATCTGTACGCGACGCTCGATCTCGCCCCAGCGCTCCGCGACGCGCTCGACGAGTTGGCGGAACCATTTCGCTCCACGGTGATTCTCGTGGACGTGGAGGGCATGACGTACGAAACCGCCGCGCAGGTGATGGGTGTGCCGATTGGCACCGTGCGTTCACGTCTCTTTCGCGGGCGCCGGCTGCTTCAGGAGAAGCTGCTGACGGTCGCGGAAGACCTCGGCTTCGTGACGGCGTCGGCAGGGGGGATGCGATGAGCGCCCCGGCCCGCACGCAGCTCGAGGGCCTCGGACTTTCGTCGTCCTGCGTTGACGTGCTGCGGCATCTGTGGGACTACCTCGACGACGAGATGACTCCCGGGGGCGCCGAGCGGCTCCGCGCGCACATCGCGGGCTGCGCGCAGTGCAGGGAGTACGAGGGATATCAGGCGTGCTTTCTCGACACGCTCGCCAAGTTGCGAGCGGAACTCGGGGCTCCAACGGAGCTGCGTCAACGTCTCGCGGACAAACTGAAAAGCCAGGGATGCGGATGCTGGCACAAGGTCCGGAACGAGTCTTGAGTGCTGAGTGGGGGAGTTCTCCTGCAGCTATTGGTTGGCAGCTTCACAGTTTGGCGCTGATCGCAGATCCTAACGGGACGAAGGATCTCGACACGGCACACGTATGATACGAAGGGCGGAACGCAGTTGCGTTTCCGCCTTTCGTTCCGAAAGCGCCATGTTTGAGAGTGACGTTACGCCACAGCGATCTGCGAACTGCAGTTGAAAACAACGATCGCAGTTGTTCAACTGCCGTAGATCGGTTGCCGCACAGAGATTCCTTCAACGCCGCTTAGAGTCACCATCGTTTCGACCACGATGTCCGCGCCCAGCGACGCCGCCACCGAGCAGTACTTCTCGAACGCGAGCTGCACCGTCCGCTCCGCGTGCACTCGCTCGATCCCCGCGCCATCCACACGGTACGTCAGCACGATGTGCTCGAACCGGCGCGGAATCTCCGCGCGCCGCTCGAACGTCACGTCGATCGACAACTTCTCCACGGGCGTGCGCCGCTTGGCCAGGATGTCCACCACGTCCACACCCGAGCAGGCCGCCAGTGCGCTCAGCAGCGCATCGAGTGGCGTTTGTCCGCTTTTTCCCGATCCATCGAGGCGCGCGGTCGGCCCACCTACGCGCCCCGTATCGAAGCGGTGCTCGCCCGCCCAGACGACGCGCACAATCTCCACGGGCGCGCTCACTTCTCGATCGGTGCGCGCACCGCGTTGCCCCACTCCGTCCAGCTTCCGTCGTAATTGCGGACCTTGTCGTAGCCGAGGAGATACGTGAGCACGAACCAGGTGTGCGACGACCGCTCGCCGATGCGGCAGTAGGCCACGACGTCATCGCCCTTGGCGAGGCCCGCCTCACCTTCATAGATCGTCCGGAGCTCATTCGCGCTCTTGAAGGTGCCGTCGGCATTCGCCGCGCGTGCCCACGGAACGCTCTTCGCGCCGGGAATATGGCCACCGCGCATCGCGCCCTCCTGCGGATAGTCGGGCATGTGTAGCTTCTTCCCCGAGAATTCGTCGGGAGAGCGGACGTCGATCAGCTTGCCCTTCGCGTCGATGTGCTTGCGAACGTCGCCCATGAAGACGCGAATGGGCGCGTCATCGCGCGCTGCCGCCTTGTACTGCGAAGATGTCACGGTGCGCACGTCCGTCGTCATCTCGCGGCCCTCGGCTTCCCACTTCGCGCGTCCGCCGTCGAGAATGCTTGCGTTCCTGAATCCGAAGAGCTGGAAGACCCACAGCGCGTACGTCGCCCACCAGTTGCTCTTGTCGCCGTACAGCACGACCGTCATCGAGTCATCGATCCCGAGCCGGCGCACCAGCGCTTCGAACTCGTCGCGCGAGATGTAATCGCGTTGCACCTGATCGTTCAGGTCGGCGTGCCAGTCGATCTTCAGCGCGCCCGGGATATGACCGATTTCATAGAGCAGCACGTCCTCGTCGCTTTCCAGGATCCGGACGGCCGGATCACCGAGATGCTCGGCGAGCCACTGCGTGCTGACGAGCGCCTCGGGATGTGCGTACTGCTTGGCGGCGATTTCCTGGTCAGTCATGTTCGCTCTGGCGCTGGACGGTGAATGGTTGTCAAACTAACCCGCGCAGCGGGCGCAGGGTTCTCCAGAACGGGGAATACACGCACCTCGGCCGCCGAATCGCGGCGGGCCGTACCTCGCCACCACGCGCCGCGCGACGCCGAGGGTGTCAAGATGATAGGACCCGCGCGTTAGCGTCGGCATAGGGTGTGGAACTATCGGTACGTCTGCGGCGAGCGGCAATCCCCGCCGGTCGTCGCCGTTGGCAGCCGATTAAACTGAGTCCGAGCCAGCGCGTTCTTCTCTATCCGTGACACTCACGCCCGCCAAGCTCTCCGCCCTCATGGATCCGTACGCGCGCCACATCCTGGTGTGCGTTGGCAGCTACTGCTCGCCGAACAGGGAAGGGCGCATGCTGTACGCGGAACTCGCACGCCTGCTCCAGCGCGAGGGCCTGCTCTTCGGTCCGCGCCGCGTGAAGCGCGGAGAGACGCCATGTCTCGGTGTATGCGCAGGCGGACCGATCGTCGTCGTCTACCCGGAAGGCGTCTGGTACGCCGGGGTGACGCCTGCGCTGCTCGAGCGGATCGTCGTCGAGCATCTGCGCGACGGGCGCGTGGTGGAAGAGGCGGTGTTCCACCGACTCAAGCTGACACCGGGGTAGCACGAGAGCAGGGCCACTTCAGTGGACCTGCGCTTCAGAGGGCGAACACAGCGGTGGACTTGCCCGTTGCGACGCGCGCGAGCAGACTCCCTACGTGCCTGACGATTCGATTCTCTATTCCCGGCGACTCCCGCACGGTCCGGCCGTGCGCGTGCGACGCACGAGCGATCGGGGGGTTCAGCCGGTGACCGCGGTGCTCGAGGTTGACCGGAGAGCCGGAACGCCCCGCGAGTTCGACGGCGGATTCCCGCCGCCGCTGATGATCGTTGAGGGTGAGACGGAGGCCGAGGTGCTTGCGGCGCTCGAGCCGCAGGCGCGAGACGATCGCATGGTCGCCGGACTCATGCGCGACAAGGGGCTGCGCTAGCGCTCGCCCTTCGCGCGTGGTCGCTCGGCCCGTGCGAGCTCATCTTCGACGGTTCGCAGGATTCGCGGCCAGACGTGCGGGGCGGCGAGCCTGAAGAAGTGCGCGCGCGCATCTGAATCGGCGCGGAGGAACTCCGCGAGGCGCAGCGCGCCCTTGCGAGCGTTGCACCCCCCACACGCCGTCACTAAATTGCCCCCGGAGCGGTCACCACCACGCATGCGCGGCTGCACGTGGTCCACGGTGAGCGCGTCCGGCTCGAATCGCTCGCCGCAGTACACGCACTGGTAGTTGTCGCGCGCGAAGATCTGCTCCCGTCGCAATGAAAAATCTCCCGTCCCGACGCAATCTCTTCGAGGCCGCGCAGCGGTTTCTGCTCGACCCGACCGAGGAGCAGCTCGAGAAAGCCGGAGGCGAGCCTCCGCGTCTTACTTCACAAGCCATCCAACAGGTTCGCATGTCCCGCTCCCGCGATCGCATCCTCGCCAATCTCGACGACATGTATCGCGAAGCGTTCGAGCGCGCGAAGACATCTGGTGATGATTCCCAGATGGCGTCGCTCGACTTCGCATATCGTCGCGAGCAACTGTACTTCGAAATTCTGCTCGACGTGCGGGATGCCGTCGAGCGCCGATAAGGCAACTGCGTTGCGGGCGTACCTCGTACGTTGTACTCGCGTACGAGGATGCGCCGCATGCTATTGGGAGCTGTAGACACATCTGGGCGAGTCGTCCATCATCGTCACACGCCGTTCCGTAGGCGACGGGGAGCGTTTGCGGAGACTGTGCGTCTATAGCTCCCAGTGGGTTGAACGCCATTCCGAGTACCTCAGTACGACGTACGAGTTACGTCGGTAACGACTGAAAACTCGTCGTTATCGTCCGAACATCGACCCTGTCTTCCCCTCCGATGCGCCGGGCTGGGGCCACACGAGCGACGCCCCGATCGACGTGGCGAGCACACCCACCACGATCCCGAGCGAGACCAGAATCGGGATGTGAATCCAGTGATCCGCCAGCATCTTCGCCCCGACGAAGGTCAGGATCACCGCGAGTCCGTACTTGAGCAGGTGGAACTTCGTCACGACGCTCGCGAGCAGGAAGAACAGCGAGCGTAGTCCGAGCACGGCAAAGATGTTCGAGGTGAAGACGAGAAAGGGATCTCGCGTGATGCCGAAAATCGCCGGGATCGAATCGATCGCGAAGATGAGATCCGTCGCCTCGATGAGCACGAGCACGAGCAGCAGCGGCGTCGCATAGCGTCGTCCCTTTTCGACGGCGAAGAAGTGCTTGCCGCGATACTCGGCCGTGACGGGGAGAACGCGCCGCACGAACTTCACCACCGGATTCTGCTCGCCGTCGAACTCCTCGTCCTGCTTCACCACCATGCGGATGCCGGTGATGACGAGCAGCGCGCCGAAGATGTAGATGATCCATTCGAAGCGCGCGAGCAGTGCCGCGCCGACGCCGATGAAGAGGCCGCGCATGATCAGCGCGCCGAGAATGCCCCAGAACAGCACGCCATGCTGGTACTGCGGCGGCACGGCGAAGTACTGGAAGATCAGCACGATCACGAAGATGTTGTCGACGCTGAGCGACTCCTCGATCACGTATCCGGTCAGGAACGTCAGCGCCGACTGATGATCGGCGAACAGGGCGAGTCCGCCGGCGAAGGCCAGCGCGAGGCCGACCCACACCGCCGTCCACGTCAGCGCTTCCTTCGCGCTCACGACGTGTGGCGTGCGGTGGAAGACGCCGAGATCGATCGAGAGCATCGCAAGCACGAAGGCGATGAATCCGAACCAGAACCAGATGTTGGTGGCGATCATTGTCGAGAGGTGCGGTTGCCGGAAAAACGACGAGGCGAGCCACTACGGCACGCTTGGTGTCGTCGTGGTCTCGCCCTAAGGTATGCCTGTGTCCTTCAGGGTGACGCACATGCGCTCATCCGTCAAGCATCTCGATCCGGCCTCTTCCGCGCGCGACGCATTTGTCGCACTCTCACGCATGAAAGAATTCGAGATCCGGAGCGGACGCGCTCACCGAGTCGCGTCGCTCACCCTGTCGCTTCTGCCATTGCTTCCCACTCGCGCCATGACGCAGTCACTCGCGCCCCCCCCCGCTCCTGCTCCCGTCACCGCGCTCGCCATCGTCAACGCGCGCGTGTGGACGGGTGACACACGCCGCCCGTGGGCGGATGCCGTGCTCGTGCGCGGCGAGCGCATCGACGCGGTCGGCTCGAGCGCCGAGGTGAAGAAGCGCGCGGGATCGTCCGTCAAGACGATCGATGCGAAGGGCATGATGCTCACGCCCGGCTTCATCGACGCGCACGTGCACTTCGTCGACGGAGGCTTTGCGCTCTCCTCGGTGCAGCTTCGCGATGCGCCGACGAAGGCGGAGTTCATTCGCCGTATCAAGGCGTTCGCGGCGACGGTGCCACCCGGCACGTGGATCCTCAACGGCGATTGGGATCACACCAATTGGGGCGGCGAGCTCCCCGAGCGCGGTTGGATCGACTCCGTCACGCCGAACAATCCGGTGTGGATCAACAGGCTGGACGGACACATGAATCTCGCGAACTCACTGGCGCTTGCCGCCGCGAAGATCACTCGCGAGAGCAAGGATGTATCCGGCGGCACCATCGTGCGCGATGCCGCCGGCGAGCCGACAGGAATCCTCAAGGACAACGCGCAGGATCTCATGTCCGGTGCGATCCCCAATGCAAGCATGGAGATGAATCTTCGCGCGCTCGATGCCGCCATGTCGTACGTCGCCGAGCGCGGGGTGACGAGCGTGCATCACATGGGCTCGTGGGGTGACCTCGCCGTGTTCCGCCGCGCCCACGACGCGGGCGCGCTGCGAACGCGCATCTCCGCCGCCGTGCCGTTGTCGACGTGGGCGCGCTTGCGCGACGAGGTGAAGGCGCACGGCCGCGGCGACGCGTGGCTCCGGATCGGCGGGCTCAAGGGCTTCGTCGATGGCTCGCTTGGTTCGCACACCGCGGCGATGCTCGAGCCATTCACCGACGCACCGAATGATCGTGGTCTGCTCGTGAACTCGGAGAAGGATCTCCACGACTGGACCGACAGCGCCGACAAGGCGGGCCTGCAGGTCATCGTGCATGCGATCGGTGATCGCGCGATTCGTACGCAGCTCGATATCTACGAGCAGGTGGCGAAAGCGAACGGCGCGCGCGACAGGCGGTTCCGCATCGAACACGCACAGCACATCGCGCCGGCCGACATCGCACGCTTCGGAACGCTCGGCGTCATCGCGAGCATGCAGCCGTACCATGCCATCGACGATGGGCGCTGGGCCGACAAGGTGATCGGCCCGGAGCGCGCAAAAGGCACCTATGCCTTCAAGTCGCTGCTCGATCATGGCGCGGTGCTGGCGTTCGGCAGTGACTGGTTCGTCGCACCGCCGACGCCGCTCGTCGGCATCTACGCCGCGGTCACTCGGCGCACACTCGACGACAAACATCCCGACGGCTGGGTGCCCGAACAGAAGATCACGGTAGAGCAGGCACTGCACGCGTACACGACGGGAAGTGCGCGCGCCGGCTTTCAGGAGAAGGAGGTCGGGATGCTCAGGACCGGCATGCTCGCCGATCTCGTCGTGATCGATCGGGACATCACGCGTGTGAAACCGGAGTCGATTCGCGATGCACGCGTGATGTTGACGATGGTTGGGGGGCGCGTCGTGTTCGACCGCGATGGTGTGGCGCACTGATGCGAATCATCGTGCGCAGCATTCTCACGTCGGTCGGCATCGCGTCTCTCACCGCGGCCTCGTGTGCCGCACCAGGGTCATCGGGAGACGCCGATCCGGCGAGTGACACGGCGGCGGCGCGTGCGCAGCTCGTGCAGCTCGAGGCGGACGCGAAGGCATTGGTGAAGACGGACGGATGCAGCGCGACGAACGAGTGCCGCACGGCGTCCGTCGGTGCGCGAGCCTGCGGCGGCCCGCGACTCTATTTCGTCTACTGCGCCGCGACGACGGATTCCGCCGCGCTCTTCAAGAAGCTCGACCAGCTCAAGGCGGCGGAGATCAAGTTCAATCAGAGCGTGGACGCGATCAGTACCTGTGAATTTCGTATGCCGCCAGCAGTGGTGGCGCAGGGCGGCGGCTGTCGCGCGACCACCACACCCTGATTCCCCTCATCACCGGCTGACGGAAAGCAGAAGGGTGCGCGGGATTGCCCGCCGCGTCGGCAAGCTGAATCACCGGCTGTCTGTTCGACGGAACGCCGATCGACACCGACGTCGACGGCGGCGTGACGAACTGAAGCTTCGTCGCCGTGCTCACCTGCCGGTCGCGGTGAACGTCCAGCAGATGATGGCGCCGTGCCCGCCTGCCCATTGCTCGTCGCCGTGAGTGTCGCCGTGCGGACCGCGACCGCCGTATTCGACGAGCTCCACGTCACCGTCGCCCCGCTCACCGCGCGGCGTCAATAACGCAAGTCACAATGGACTGCCTCGCTGACGCGAATCTCCTGGCAGCGAACGTTACATAAACATGTGAAGCATTGCAGCCCGCGTTGGAGG
>DATCGM010000142.1:0-5086 GCA_036508915.1 Gemmatimonadaceae bacterium | reverse complement strand
CACGCCGTAGCAGAAGCCGAATTCCTTCGCCAGACGAATGGTGACGTCGTCCACGACGAGCGTGTAGTCCTGCTCGCGAAGGGTGTCGACGAGCCGGCCATTGTAGTCCCCCGAAAGATCGTCCTGGACATCGGCCTTGAGGCCGAATCCCTTTCGGAAGTAGGTAGCGGGCTCGTCGGGGCGTGGGGCCATGCACGCAATCTAGTGTACGGGCTGGGGTGGGAGAGCGCGGCAGAGGAGGTGCATGGAGCACGCTGGCGCATTTGCGTGAAACCGGTCTACCTTGCCCCACATGTCACGTGGCTGAATTCGCTCCGCTGCTTCGTCCGCCGCCGCTGCAAAAGGGCGACACCATCGGTGTCGTCGCGTCGTCGTACTCACCACGCCCCCGGTGGCTCGCGCGTGGCGTGCGCGCGCTCGAGCGGGCGGGCTACACCGTGCTCCTCGACCCGGAGCTGTCGACGACGCGTCACTATCAGCGCGCCGAGGACGAGCGCCGCGCCGCGAATTTCACCGCAATGTGGACGGACCCGCGGGTGAAAGCCCTCATCAGCGGGACGGGAGGCTATGGTGCGGTTCGCATGCTCCCCTATCTGGATCCCGCGCTCTTCCGCGATCATCCGAAAGCCTTCGTCGGCTACTCCGACGTCACCGTGCTGCATCAGTGGTTGATGCGCCTCGCCGGGCTGCGCGCCTTTCACGGGCCCACGGTGGACGATCTCATCCCCAGTGCGCGCGACGTGACGACCGCGTCGCTGCTCACCGCGCTCACCACACCACGCCCCACGACGAAGATTGGTCGCGACACGGCGCGCACGGTCCGGCCGGGCCGCGCGACCGGCAGGCTCGTGGGCGGAAATACCGCGCTCGTGCAGCAGACCATCGGAACGCCCTACGAGATCGACACGACCGGCGCGATCCTGTTTCTCGAGGAGGTGCGTGATCCGATGTCCTTCGTCGATGAGCGGCTCGTGCAGTTGCGCGCGTCCGGTCTTCTCGCCAAAGTCCGCGGCATCGTGTTCGGGCACCTTTCGCTCGACCGCTCCGAAGAGGACGAATTCGAGGATTTCGTGCTCGATCTGGTTTCCGATCTCGGCGTTCCAGTGATTATGGACTTTCCAGCGGGGCACGACAATCCTAATTTGACCCTGCCTCTCGGCACTGAAGTTGAGTTGGTGGCCGAGGAGGCGACGGGGTGGATCGTGTATCGCGAAGACGCGCTGCTCGTCGCCGCTCCTCCCTCTGTCCCTGCTTCGTGAACGATCCCGAGCACTTCGACCTGGTCGTCATCGGCTCAGGACCGGCCGGCGAGAAGGGTGCAGCACAGGCTGCCTACTTCGGAAAGCGCGTCTGTCTCATCGAGCGCGCACCCAAGCCGGGCGGCGCCGCGGTGAACACCGGAACCATACCGAGCAAGACACTCCGCGAGACGGCGCTCTATTTCTCCGGGCTGCGCCAGCGTGGACTCTACGGCGTCAACCTGAGCGTGAAGCAGAACATCACGATCGGCGACTTCATGCATCGCGAGCGCGCGGTGATCGAGTCCGCATGGTCGCTCATCGCCGAGAACATCGAAAAGCACGGGATCACCACCATTCAGGGTGCGGCTCGCCTGATCGATACCTGCACGGTGGAGATCACGCGCTACGGTATCGAGCCACGGCGCGTGACGGGCGACATCATCCTCATCGCTACCGGCTCCTCCCCGATGCCTCCCGTGGGATACGCGATCGACGGCGAGGTGGTCGTCGACAGCGATTCGTTGCTCACACTCCAGCGCATTCCTCCGTCGATGATCGTGGTCGGCGGCGGAGTGATTGGCTGCGAGTATGCGTGCATCTTCGCCGCGCTCGGCGTTCGTGTCACCATCGTGAATGCGCGCGCACGGCTCCTCGCGCACCTCGACAACGACGTGAGCGACGCGTTGCGTCAGTCGATGACGGCCAAGCTTGGCATCAGCGTGCACGGCAACGCCGAGGTGCTCGACGTGAAGGTCGAGAATGGCCGCGCGCATGTGACGATCTCCGACGATATCACTCTGAACGCCGACGCCGTGCTCGTCAGCACGGCACGTATCGGCAACTCGACCCAGCTCGGTCTGGGCGCGATCGATGTTCGGTGCAACGACCGCGGCTTCATACAGGTGGACTCGCACTATCGCACCGACGTCCCGACCATCTACGCCGCCGGCGACGTCATCGGCTTTCCCGCCCTCGCCTCCGCCTCGATGGAGCAGGCGCGCGTGGCCGTCTGCCATGCCTTCGACCTCAAGTACAAGAGCGCGGTGTCGGCCGTGATGCCCTACTGCGTGTGGACGATTCCCGAGATCGCGACGGTTGGCGAGAGCGAGGACTCGTTGCACGCGCGCGGCGTGCCGTACGAGATCGGGCAGTCGAGCTTTCGCATCAACCCGCGCGGCCAGATTCTCGGCGACACCGACGGCTTCGTGAAGATCGTCTTCCACCGCGAAGACCAGCGCGTGCTCGGCGTGACGATCGTCGGAGAGACCGCCTGCGAGCTGATTCACATCGGCATGACCGTGATCGCATTCGGCGGAACGCTGGACTACTTCATTCAGGCGGCCTTCAACTTCCCATCGCTCGCTGATGCGTACAAGTACGCGGCGTATGACGGGCTGCAGAGGTTGCAGAAGCGGCACGCGAGAACGCCCGGGCTGCCATCAGTGGAGCGAGAGGTGGTGCGCGAGTGAGAGTGTTTCGTGTGGAGCTAACATCTGCAGGAAAACTCTCCGGCTCACCCCTCAGAACTCCAGCAAGGGCACCAAAGCGTACGCCACCAGCATCTCGTACGCCGCCTGCCGAGTCACGAGCCCCCGAGTCAGCACCCCCACGGCCCCGACCCCTCGTTTGACCTCGTGCTCCCCCGTCACCGCGTCCATCGCGTGCCCGAGTTCCATCCCTCCGCGCACCAGCTCCGCCACGCGAAGCGGTAGCTCCAGCGAGAGCGATCCTCCCACGCCGTGCCGTCCGTCGCGCGCGACGATTGCCGCCCACGCGCAGGTGCGCACCGAACCATCCGCAATCGCGATCACCCCGCCCTCTATTCCGACTCCCCAATCCGCGTCGAGCGCGGAGCGCGCGGCATGCGCACGAGCGAGCGCGCCACGAATCGTTTCGTCATCGCCCCAGGGTTGATCGCTCACGCCGCTCTCGACCGCGACCCCGTCGACGCGGGCATGCGGCGCGAGACGCTCGACCACCGCGCGCGCCGCTCCGACCTTCACGGGATTCGTCGAGCCGACGGCGACGAGTTGCAGTCCGGCGAGTGCTTCAGGCATGGCGTGGCGCGCTCCAATCAAGGTCGGCGTCAAAGCTACTCGAACCGCCCGGTCTGGCGCCTGGTTGCCGCCCTCTGCACCGCGAGATATGCTAGGGCCAATGGTACCTCCGCTCGAGCTCACGACGTCGTTGCCTGCTCTCGACGACCGCGAACGCCACACTTTCGCGTTCGTCGCCGAGCGTCTATGGCTCGACTTCGTGAACTCCGACACCGCGGCTGGTGGCGACGACGCGCTCTACGACTTCGATCGCTTCGTTCGATGGTTGGAGGGAGCGCACCTCCTCGACGCCGAGCGCGCATCGAGCATGCACCGTCGCGCGCAGCAACAGCCAGCCGGCGCGCTCGCCGTACTCGGCGACGCGCGGCGCGTGCGCACCGTGCTGCGCGCCCTCGCCGAGCGTAGCGTGACGCACGAGGTCCGCGCCGATGCGCTCGGCGAGATCAATCGCGTGCTCGGCCGCAGCGCCGGCACGCGTCGGCTCGAGCTACAGCATGACGGCAGCTTCGTGCGTTCCTTCGTCCCCGTCGGCGATGCCTTCGCCGGCCTCCTGATCCCGATCGTCGAGAGCGCGGCGGATGCGCTCATCCTCGCCGAGCTCCCGCGCGTGCGCCGCTGCGCCGACCCGCGTTGCGGCCGCGTCTTTCAGGATGAGACGAAGAACGGCCACCGTCGCTGGTGCGATATGGCGACCTGTGGCAACCGGGCGAAGGCGGCGAGACACCGAACGAAGCTGCATCGGTGATGAAGGGGGAGGCGCTTCAATGCTAACGAGCGAGCGACGGAGGACGAAGCCCCGCGAGGAACAACTCGACGGTGGAGTCGATCAGCCGGTCCTCGTCGACAGCCATGGCGGGTACCGCGTCGGCGTGCTGCTGCCACATGAGCTGGAGCATGAGGCCCGATACGAGGACTCGAGCACCCACATCGCCATCGGCGTCGGGCCGAAACTCTCCCCGTTCCTTGCCTTCATCCACCAACTGGCCGATGAGCGTCCAAAGACGTACCGGTCCATCGTGCAGCCAATTGTCGTGCACGTGCGGCACCTCATGCGCGACGTCCCGCAGGAGCAGCGCCAAAAAATGCCGTCCCCGCTTGTTCCCGCCGACGAACATCTTCCGGACGAGGAGGCGGATACGTGTTGAGGCAGGGAGCCGATCATCGCGCAGCACGTCCTCGACGCGGCCGAAGGCCAGCGTCTGGTAGTGCTTGATGACGCTGAGGAGCAGCTCTTCCTTGGTGTCGAAGTAGTGATAGATCGTCCCCTTCGTCACCCCGGCTGACTCGGCAACCTCATCCAGACGGGTATTGCGGTAGCCCTTTTGGGCGAACACCTGCAACGCCGCCTCGAGCAGCTCTTGATACCGGTCATCAGGTCGCCGCTCCCACCGCAACACCTTCGTGGTAGCCATGACCCACCTCAGGGCGGTCAAAAGGGGCTTGTCGAGTATTATACTCGCGAGTACAATATCTCCAATCCTCAATCCAGTCAAGCGATGTTCTGGTCGATCGGACCCAGTCTGCAGGACGATGGCACGATGCCCTGCCTGGAGGGTGCAGCGAGCAGCATCCTGCGCGGAGATCAGCGGTGAGCGCTGACTCGGTCGTCAGCGATGCGAGCGAGACGACGACGCATCAGGCGTCTCCTCCTGTCGCAAGTCGGCGAGGTGTCGAGCACAAATACATCATCGCCGCGGCGGTCGTCCTTGCGGCGTTGATGCAGGTCATCGATTCCTCCATCGTGAACGTGGCGTTGCCCGACATGATGGGCAACCTCGGCGCGAATCT
>DATCGM010000141.1:0-2621 GCA_036508915.1 Gemmatimonadaceae bacterium | reverse complement strand
CGCGGCACGCCAGTCGTTCTCTTCTTCTATCCGAAGGACGACACCGCTGGCTGAATCATCGAGGCGTCCGGTTTCCAGGACGCTCTCCCTCGGTTCGAGGGACTCGGTGCAAAGGTGATCGGTGTGAGTCCGGATCCAGTGACGGCGCACGTGAAGTTCAAGGTCAAGTACGGCCTCACCTATCCGCTCATCGCCGATACCGAGCACGCCGTCTGCGAGTTCTACGGCGTGTGGGCGGAGAAGTCGATGTACGGGAAGAAGTATTGGGGCGTGAACCGCACGACCTTCGTCATCGATGCCAAGGGTCGCATCGCGGCGGTGTTCGAGAAGGTGAAGCCCGAGGGGCACGCGGCTGAGGTGGCGGAGGCGGTCGCGGCGCTCTGATTCAGGGCGAGCGATATTAGCGAGGATCGGACAACGCGTAGCAACCCGACCACGAAGGCCGTGATTCTCGCCCGAGGACTCGGCACGCGCATGCGCAGCGCCGAGCAATCGCCGGGGCTGACCATCGCGCAGAAGACGGCTGCCGATGCGGGCGTCAAGGGAATGATTCCCATCGGCCGTCCCTTTCTCGACTACGTGATCAGCGCGCTCGCGGACGCTGGCATCAGCGACGTCTGTCTCGTAATCGGGCCAGAGCACGAACGAGTGCGTGAGTACTATCAGCGCGACGTCGAGCTCACGCGTGTGCGAGTGCACTTCGCCGTTCAGGAGAATCCCCTCGGTACCGCCGACGCCGTCGCCGCGGCCGAGCGCTTCGCTGATGGCGAGCACGTGCTCGTGCTGAACTCGGACAACTACTATCCGATGCACACGCTGCGAGCGCTTCGCGAGCTCGGGTCGGCTGGAGTCGCGGTGTTCGAGCGTGAAACGCTGGTGCGTCTGGGCAACATCGACGCCGATCGCATCGCGAAGTTCTCCGTCGTGCGCATCGACGACAGGGGCATGCTGAAGCAGATCATCGAAAAGCCCGACGCCGATATCATCGCGTCACTCGGCGCCAACGTCTTCGTCGGCATGAATAGCTGGTCGCTTCCGCCAGAGATCTATCGCGCCTGCCGCAGCGTGTCTCCCTCGGTGCGCGGAGAGTTCGAGTTGCAGGACGCCGTGCAGCTCGCGCGCGACGAGATGGGCGTCGAATTTCGAGTGCTGGCCTTCCACGATGGCGTGCTCGATCTCTCGAGTCGCGGCGACATCGCGTTGGTGGCGGAACGGTTGCGTGCCACGGAGCCTCGCCTGTGAGGGATTTCGCGGAGCGCCTTGGCGCGAGCGGAATGTCGGACAGTACGGTGCAGGGCAAGCTCGCTCTGTTCTCGCGCTGTGCGACTGCGCTAGCGGCACTGAATGAACCATGCGCCGCGCGGGATGAGCCCTTCGCCTTCTTCGTGCCTGGCCGGATCGAGGTGCTCGGCAAGCACACGGACTACGCAGGCGGTCGAAGTCTGCTGTGCGCCATGGAGCGCGGCTTCACTGTGCTCGCACAGCCGCGTGACGACGCGCGGGTTCGCGCCCTGGACGTTCTGGGCGGCAATACGAGAGAGCTCTCGCTTGATTCCAGCATCGGCCCAGCACCGGGCGACTGGGCGACGTATCTCTCCACCGTCGTGCGCCGAATCGCACGAGATTTTCCGAGCGTGCGACGCGGCATGGATGTCGTCTTTGCCAGCGATCTGCCCGCTGCCTCAGGGATGAGCAGTTCCAGCGCCCTCGTGATCGCAATGTTCCTCGCGCTCGAGGCCGTGAACCGTCTCGCCGAGGATCCGGTGTATCGGCAGGTCATCACGTCGCCGGAATCTCTCGCCGAATACCTTGGCGCCGTCGAGAACGGGAGAAGCTTCGGACCGATGGCCGGCGGGCTCGGCGTGGGCACCCTCGGCGGAAGCCAGGACCAGACCGCGATTCTCTGCTGCGAGGCCGGCACACTGAGTCGCTACTCGTTCTGCCCCGTTCGATCGGAGGGGGAAATATCCTTTCCGAGGGACCGAGTGTTCGTTCTCGCGTACAGCGGCGTTGCGGCGGAGAAGACCGCAAGCGCGCGGCTTCGCTACAACGAAGCGTCACTCGCGGTGAGCGAAATTCTTGGGCTTTGGAACGGCGCAACGTCGCGTAGCGATCCCTGTCTCGCCGATGCCGTCACCAGTGCTGCGAATGCAGCCGATGAGATCCGCTCGCTCCTGGGTCGATGCAGCTCGAGCGCGTTCACGCCGCAGCGACTGCTCGACCGATTCGAGCAGTTCGTGACGGAGACGTACGACATCATCCCGCGGGCCGCCGATGCGTTCGCTCGCGCCGATCTCGCGGCGGTCGGCGAGCAGGTCGCGCGCTCACAGCGCGGTGCAGAGAGACTGCTGGGCAATCAGATTCCGGAAACCATCACGCTCACCCGTCTCGCGCGCACGCTCGGCGCCGACGCCGCGTCGGCATTCGGTGCGGGCTTCGGCGGAAGCGTCTGGGCGCTCGTTGCCGCAGATAGGGCGAAGCTGTTCGCGACGGATTGGCTGGCGGCGTACCAAGACGAGTGTGGCGCCGCCGCCGAGCACGCCGAGATCATCATCACGTTGCCGGGTCCCGGAGCCATGCGGCTGTAGCCGTCGCGCGCCTTCTCTCGGTCATCGGCCCAC
>DATCGM010000140.1:0-14732 GCA_036508915.1 Gemmatimonadaceae bacterium | reverse complement strand
TCTCGATCGGACCGAGCACGAGATCGAGCGTGTTGTTCTTCATGTCCATCCACGCGAAATCGCTCGGCTGATACCTGTCCGTCGTCAGCGCGGTCGCGAGCAGCGTGAGGTAGCGGCGCAGCCCCGCGTCTTCGGCAAGTGCGGCGGCCTGCCGAACCTTTGCCGCGGCTCGCTGATTCGGAGGAGCAAAGAAACGCGAATACGGGATCGCCGTGAGCGCGCCCGATGCATCGCGTCGCACCATCGTGTAGAGCGACTTCAGGCTGTCCGCCCGCTTCCCGCCAGCGGCGACGGCGTGCTCGAACTCCGCCTTCGCCATGTCGCGCGGATAGAAGTTCGCGCCGGCCGGCTTCGCTCCTACCCCAGCGACGAACGGAACGTTGTTGTCGATGCGATCCCACGGGCCGACGTTCACGTCCGCCAACTCGTGCGAGATCGGGTCGGTGATCGTTTGCATCACCGAGTCGCGCGGACCAATGGTCTGCGTCCAGTAGATGCCGTGCATCTCGCGCGCTGCATCAATGAGCAGCGGGAGCATCCGTCGCTCCTTCTCCGTCAGGGACAACGTGTCCGCCTGCAGACGCACCGTCGTGTAGCGCGCGAGCCGTTCCGCCGGTGTGGCGAGCGCGGGCGACGGCGACGGGGGCATCGTCGTGGGCTGAGTCACTCGCGGTGCCGATACAACCGGGCGACCACCGGGATACCAGCGCGGTGCCGGCCCATCGGCGAGCAGGCGTGTCGCCGAGGCTGCCGCGCGAATGACCGACGTCATGTGCGGGAAATCCACGCGCGTCGCGTCGTCGGTCAGCTGGTGGTAGTCGCTGTGCAGATTGAATGAGGAGAGCGTGTGCGCGGGGATACCGGCGTTCGCGAAAGCGATGTTATCGCTGCGCGAGAAAAATCCCTGTTCGGGTCGTGCGTCACGAACGATCGGCAGACCCGCCACGGCGAACATCCGGCCCATGGACGAACGATCGAAGCCGGTGAGCCACGCTTTCCCCTCGCCGCCAGCGAGCGAGTCGGGGCGTCCGATCATCTCGATCTCGAGATTGGCCGTCATGCTCGCGAGGGGCGCCGCGGGATGCAGCACATACCAGCTCGTGCCGAGCAGACCGGCTTCCTCGCCCGTCGTCGCGGCAAAGATGACTGTGCGCTTGGGGCGAGGCCCGGCGGCCATCGCCTTCGCGATCTCCATCACGGCCACGGTGCCCGACGCATCGTCGTCCGCGCCGTTGAAGATCGAGTCGCCCCGCACCGGCTTGCCGATCCCAAGGTGGTCGTAGTGGGCATCAATGAGGATCACCGAGTCCTTGAGAACCGGATCGGTGCCACGCAGCACTCCGACGACATTCACCGCCATGCGACGCTGAGCGACACGCACCGTGTCCAGCGCTGCGAAGCTCGAGAAGAGGTCGAGCCCCTCGCGCGTCGAGCCATCGCGCATCGTGCGCATGACGACGGCGATGGGCACGCGCTGAAAGTATCCACTGTCGCCTGCGGGCTCGAGACCCGCAGCGCGCATCTCGTTCGCGATGAGCCTGGCTGCCTTCGCCGAGCCACGGGTGCCCGTACCTCGCCCCTCGAGCGAATCATCGGCGAGCGCGGTGAGCAGGCGTCGTACGTCGCTCTCGGTGATCGCGGCGGTGGACGTCGGGGGTGACGACACAGGAGCGGACGTCGTGGTCACCGGCACGCCCGAGCAACCGAACTGCGCGGCAAGCGCGGCGAGGGAAAGAACGCGGAGCGAACGAACGTGCGAAGTCATGAAGTGTGTGCGCAATGGGGAGCGAGGCGCCGGAGCGCAAGGACCGTGTATCGCGACGGAGAAAGGTGTACTACCCGTGCGCGATCTTGTAGGCGAGCCAGGCAAGCACGAGCGCACACACTACGCCCCCCGCGATCCAGAGCGGCTGCGCTCCCGGAACGTTTTCATCCCCGTCGAGCTCCCTTGCCCGGCGCTCGCGCCAACCCGCGAGCGCGCCGACGCCCGCCATGGATGCGACGAAGGCGAGCCGCGAAAGCACGGGAGCGCCCGCACGGGCCGACATGAGGAGATGTCCGCCTCCCAAGCCGACACCGACGAGAAGGCCGGCATTAGTGAGTCGAGTCAGCGCACGTACGTTCATGCGTGGTGTACGCGCGCCGGCGACTCAGTGTTCGTCTGCGCTCGGACCGTAGATGGGCGGTACAGCGATGTCATTGAGGCGGAGGTACACGCTGAGCTGCCCCCGATGATGAATGATGTGACTGAGCACGAAGGAGCGCAGCACCACAGCCCGCGGCATGGTGAAGATGGTCTGCCCTCCGGCTTTCAAACACCACGGCACCAACATATCGGCATCGGAGGTCGCGGCGATCGTGCTTCGTGCCTCCGCCGCCCCCGCATCGAGCTCCGCGAGCGTGTCGGCCCTCGACAACCACTTCTTCGGCACGAACGGCGCGCCACCCACCGGCCTCATGTCGAACTCCGTTGCCCCGAGCGCTAATCCAGTCCACCGCGTCAGGTTCGCGATATGAATCGCGAGCTGGCCCATCGACATCGACTTCGGATGCGGCTTCCAGTCGGCCTTGTCGTCGGGAACGCGCTCGAGCAGCGAGCGAGTGATCGCCAGCTCGCGATCGAATTCGGGAGTCAGGGCATCGGCGATGGGCATGGCTGGAATGGTTCGATGGAAGTGAGATTTCGTCGAGGCAGCCTGACGCTGTCATTCTGAGAAAGTGCAGGTCCTTCGCGTTGCTCAGGACGACAACATGATCAGTCGGCCGATGTGAAGGTGACGTCGGTGTCGATCGGTTTGCCGTGACGCCACACGCCGGTGCCGCCGCGCGGAGGCGTGAGGACTTCGAATCGCACCTCGAGCGGCTGCGGCTTGGAGGCAAAGGTCGGGCGGAGATCCTCGAGCACCGCACTGTACGCGGCCTCATGATCGCTCGCCGACACGATACCGACGTGAATGGGATGAGCGAACCGCTGCATCTCCATCGCTCCTACCACCCTCTCAGCGATGTAGTAGACGTAGGTGTTCATCGTCCTCTGGACGGAAGCGTTTATTGCGGCTCGACCGTGAACACGAGCACCGAGTTCCCCGGAATACCATTGTAGACATACTGGCCGTAGCCGAGCGACGGCGGAATGATGAGCTGGCGGCTGCCACCGACATTCATGCCGAGCAAGCCCTCGTTCCATCCCTGAATGATCTGTCCGGGAATGGTGAACCCATACGTTCCGGCATCGAAAACGGTGCCGTTCGCGAAGCTGCCGGTGTACTTCACCGTCAGCGAATCGCCCGCGGCGATGGTCTTGCCGGTGCCGACGCGAATGTCACGATAGTACATGCCGTCCGCCGTCTTCGTCGAGGCGGCGAGATTGACGCCGAGCGACGACGCGAAAGTCGTGGATTCGATTGGCACTGCGGGGTTAATCGCGCCGGTGCTTGTATCGCCGAGGCAGCCGGCGAAGGCGATCGGTAGCAACGCGAGAAGGAAAGGACGAATGCGCATTGGCAGACTCAGTATATGTGAAGAGTGATTCCGGAATTTAATGAATCAGACACGCGAGCGGTCACCCCGCCCCACCCTGCTCCCGATCTCGGCGCACGGGAACGCGCTTTCCCTTGATGGTCGTCGCGCGCAGCGTCTCGATGATTCCGTCAGCGATCTCGTCCGGCACTTCCACGAGCGAGAACCGATCGGTGATCTGAATCGCGCCGATGGCGCGCGCGTCGATACCTGCCTCGTTCACGATGGCACCGACGAGATCGGCTGGCCGAATGTTCGAGTTGCGACCCGCGCCGATGTAGAGGCGCGCGACGTCCCACTCTGGCGTGATGCGCTTCTTCCCGGCAGACTTGCCGCCCGCCTTGGCGGCCTCATGACGCCGCGATCCGGCTTTCGGCGTCGGCGCGCGCTCGCCATCGCGCCGCGACGCGGGGCGCTCGGGGCGCAGCGACACCGTCGGAATCTCCTCGACATCTGCGCCATCCTTCGCGTCGGCCATCTTCACCGCGGCCGCCGCGACATCCATGATGTCGAATTCCTGCGACAGCGAATCGACGACGGCGCGGAAGTGATCCAGATCACCCGCGAGCACCATCTCGCGCAACGAGGCTTTCGTCATCTCAATGCGGCGTGCGCGAAGATCCGCCACTGTTGGGACGGTTGCGATCTCGATCTTCTGCTTCGTCAGATACTCAATATTGCGCAGCAGACGATGCTCGCGCGGCTCGGCGAGCGTGATCGCGACGCCTTCGCGCCCGGCGCGTCCCGTGCGCCCGATGCGATGGACGTACCCCTCCGCCGAGGTCGGCACGTCGTAGTTCACCACGTGCGAGACATGCTCGACATCGAGCCCGCGCGCGGCGACGTCGGTCGCGATGAGCAGGTCGGCGGTGTTCGCGCGGAACTTCTTCATCACACGATCGCGCTGCTCCTGCGACAGTCCGCCGTGCAGCGCCTCGGCGCGATAGCCGCGGCCGTTGAGCGACTCGGTGAGCTCGTCCACTTCCGTCCGCGTGCGGCAGAAGACGATCGCCGACGTCGGATTCTCCACGTCGAGCACGCGGCCGAGCGTCGCCATTTTATGAGCGCGGCCTACGATGTAGGCCACCTGGCGCACGCGCGGGGCGGAGCCCGCCGGAACGATCTCGCGATCGATGCGCACGCGCACCGGGTTCTTGAGATGCTTGTTCGCGATGTCGGCAATGCGCGGCGGCAGGGTCGCGGAGAAGAGCGCCGTCTGGCGCTCGGACGGCGTCTCAGCGAGAATCGCCTCGAGGTCTTCGGCGAAGCCCATGTCGAGCATCTCGTCCGCCTCGTCGAGAATGACGATCTTCACGCTGCCGAGTCGAAGCGTCTTGCGGCGAATGTGATCCAACGCGCGACCCGGCGTCGCGACGACAACGTCCACACCGCGCTTCAGTGCCCGAAGCTGCGTCTCCATGGGTGCGCCGCCGTAGATTGGCAGCGCGACGATTCCCAGCGCCTTACCGTACTTGTGGACCGCCTCCGCAACCTGCATCGCCAGCTCGCGCGTGGGAACGAGAATCAGGGCGCGCAGGCGCTCCCGCGGCTCCGCGTTCGGCGTGACGAGGTGGAGCAACGGTAGCGCGAACGCAGCGGTCTTTCCGGTGCCCGTCGCGGCCTGTCCGAGGAGATCGCGCCCAGCGAGCAGTGGCGGTATCGCCTCGCGCTGTACGGGAGTGGGTTCCTCGTAGCCGAGCACGGCCAGCGCGACCTCGAGTCGAGGATCGAGTCCGAGACCGGAGAATCCGGTGTGCTGCTCGGTGCTCGGCGAAGGGTCTGTGCGCGGTGTCATCCCTGAAAGGTAACCCGGCGAGACCGGCCGGGTCCGTCAGCGCAGCGCGCGCGGCCCGGTGGGCCAGGGCGCGATGAACCGAAATCCGCGCAGGTGCCGTTGAATGGCGGTGAAATCCCGATGGTTGCCGGTGATCAACACAACGTTGTGCTCGCGGCAGGTTGCGGCAAGGAGAACGTCTGCGGTAAGCGAGCGCGGTGCCTGCGCGAGCACGACCCGTTCGCGAGCAACGAGCGCGGCGAGCACTCGGCCCGCTTCCACGTGCGCCGCATACGACGCGGCGATGACGCGCTCACGCAACGCGTAGGGCGCGAGAAGCGCGTCCACCGCATCGACATGGTGCGCAGTGGACGCGCCGGCGCGAAGCTCCATCGCTACCAGGCCCGCCATGACGACGCGGCGTCGGGCCACCCGCAGAAACTGCTTGAGCGCGGCAAGCTCGTCCGCGTTTCGCAACGCGGGGATGTACAGGCTGGAGTCGATCGCGTAGACGTCAGGCACGCGCTGAGCGGGCTAGCTCTTGCGCACTCGGCGCGGCTTCTTCTCCGGCTCGGCATAGATGTCGTCAAGCCCGCCGAGCGCCGCCAGGCGGTCCAGCGCGCTACTCACTTCGCCGTGGAAGACGATGTCGTCGAGGGCAAGATCGACCGTCTCGGTGTCCGAACTCGCGCCGAGAAACTTGCGTGCGGCAGCGAGCTTGCGGACATCTATGTCCATGTTCTTGCGCGCGAAGGCGGGCTCGGAAGCGTGGCTCTTTTTGGGTGTGGTCATTGGAGGTCGGGCTGGTTATACAGATAATAGCTGAGATTTATCTGTACCACAAGTGACGGCACTCACAGTAGCTTCTCCCGATGCCGACCGACCAACCCAAGCCGTTCGAGATTCGCTGCTCCCCCATGCAGGGACTCGGTGCGTTCGCGACGCGCCCAATTCCCGCGGGTATTCGGCTCATCGAGTATGCGGGACAACGGCTGACGCCGGCGGAGGCCGACGCGCGCTACCCCGACGTCGAAGGCGAGCGGCACCACACCGTTCTCTTCGCGATCGACGACGAGATCGTGATCGACGCGGCGGCAGAGGGGAACGAGGCGCGCTTCATCAACCACTCGTGCGACCCGAACTGCGATGCCGTCATTGAGGACGGCCGAATCTGGATTGAGACGATTCGCGACGTCGGCGTCGGCGAAGAGTTGGCCTACGACTACGCGTACGTGCTGGAGGAGCGGCACTCGCCGGCGGCGAAGCGCCGGTTTCCGTGCCATTGCGGCGCGGCGACCTGTCGCGGGACGATCCTGGCGAAAAAACGGTGAGTCACCGGCTCACTTCTTCGGTCCGCACAGATAGTCCACTGCAATGCCCCCAAGCGAGCCCGAGAGCCCCGGCCCGAAGCCCGGCTGCTTGTTCACCGACCGCTCGACGACCTTCGTGCTCTTCTCGTCCGAGTAGTATACGCTCCCCTTGGACGCGAGATATCGGCTGTGGCAATCGAAGTCCGCGGCGATGCGCGAGCTCGCCCATGTCCCGCGCGCGGCCTTCACCGGCGGCGTGAAGACGACGCGCACCGTGGCGGAGACGAGATCCCCCGTGCGCTTCACGCTCCTGGGATCGATGGAAACGACGTTGCCGCTCGACGTCCTGCCGATGTCCTTCCACTTCTGCGCCTGCGCGAGCGGAGCGATGGACGCGAGCATGAACGCGCCAAGGAGGAATGATCGCATGAAATCTCCCGATTAGAGCTCGTAGTGATCGGCCAGTCGCTTGCCGGCGTAGATGCCGATGCCCGTGCCGATCATGGAGACGAAGAACGCGGTCATGAATCCGACGAAATTGCCCGCCCACCACCCGATTGATCCTCCGATCGTGGCGCCGATGAAGGCGAGCATTTTCCCGAGCATGGCTTACGTCCGTCGCGCTGCGGCGAGCTCGGCCTTTTCCCGGAAGGAAAAGGTGCGCCCACACTTGATGCAGGCGTAGCTCCCCGTGTGCGCGCCGAGGTCGAACACCTTGGCAAGTTGCGGATGCTCGCAGGGCGCATCGCCCCACGCTTCACGCAGTTCCTGCGCGCGCTTCTGTTTCATGATTCGTGTCCTCAAACGATGGCAATGAGCCAAGCTAACCACATGCAAACTCGCAGGTTGCCGCTCCCCGCGCCACTCTCGTTCGTCGTCTCGCAGTCAACTCTGAGTACGACTGATCCGTGCTCGGCTACGCATCGGCGAGGGACCTTGAGTACCTTACAGTTCACTCGTGAGGAGTAGCGATGATCCGAGGGTTCGATTTCGAAGAGGATGGGCGGACGTTCACGTGCAAAGTTGAAGCGCGACGCGCCACTCCCGATGACGCTTGGTGGTGGTTCGACGTCTCCGGCGACCGCCAGCGCTATGCGCCCTTTCAGGCCGCGACCGCGGACACTCAGAAGGCGGTGAAAAGCAAGATCGTCGCATTCTACACGAATCTGCTCGAGGCGCGTGCGCGCCCGGTGGAGCCCCGCAGCCACTGGGGCCGACGTCCGAAAGCCGCTACCTGATTGCGTTTTTGGCGACCGGCGCTCTCACCAAGCGCCGGTCGCCAAAGCGGTCCAGTAGCGCCCCATCTGCCCTCGCAACGCCATCTTCGTTCCGGTGATCTCCGCACCGCGCCATGCTTCGGCGTCGCGGGACTCGGCGGCGCGTCGCAATTCCGGCGTCGCACCGTAGAGCTCGAACAGGTGCGGGCTCCGCGCATGGTACCACGCGAGCATCCAGAGCTGCTCCTCGTCGCCCATGGCGCGGCGTACGCGCGCATCGAGCGCCTGCACCACTGCGCGAACGGTTCCGTCGGGAAGAGGAGCGATGCCAGTGAGTGCTGGTGATTCCATCGCGCCACGCCAGACGAGAAACACGGCGCGCTTGATCGCTTCGCCCGCCGACTCCGCATCGGCGAACAGCTCTTCGTACGCGCGCACGATCGCCGGATACTCTCCATAGACGCCGGAGCGCTCGATCTGACGATCGCGTTCGTCGACAGTGCCCTGCGCACCGGCGATACTGGCGAGGACGGCATCTTCCCATCCGGCAAGCGAGGTCAAACTCAACAAATCGGGACGGCTCCTCGAGAGTGACAGATTGTCAGCTTTGCGGCGAGTTCGCGCGGCCGGCCAGCCTCGCATCGATCGAGAAGCTGCCGGGTCCGGCGAAGGCGACGGCGAGCGACGCGGCAAGCAGCGTCAGCGCGAACTCGTAGCCGGCCGGCAAGTAGAATCCTCCGGCGAGATGGACGATCAGGATCGCGCCAAGCATCTCGATTGCGAATCCGAGCGCGGCGAGGCGCGTGAGCAGGCCGACGATGAGTGCCAGACCACCGAAGAACTCGAGGAGGGCAGCGAGAGGCCCGGTGACCGTCGGCATCGGCACGCCCATCTTCGTGAATTCACCCTGCACGCCGGCGATGCCGTACACGAACAGCTTCTGGCAGCCGTGCGCGGAGAAGACGATGCCGGTGATCACGCGAAGAATGGCGATCCCGATGCCCTGATGGCGGGGAGTGGAGACGAAGAGTGGCGAGGCGAACATGATGCTCCGTCGAAGAGAGGAAAAGAGGACGAGTCGAAGAGAGGGTAAGAAGTGCCAGGTGTGACAACACATACTTTCCAATTCCGCGGCGGCTCGCGCAATAGGCGAGCGTACGTGTTCTGCAACGTCAAGGAATGACGGCGCCTGGCGGACGCGCTCGGTGCACACTGCCTTGACATAGCCCGAGGGGGTATGTAACTCTATACCCTTAGGGGGTATCATACGCGACCAATACCGAGCCTTGGTGCTTCAGAAACGGTCGCCATCCACGTGCGGATCTTCAGGAGGGCATTCCCATGCAGCAAACCACGATCCACATCGACGGCATGTCGTGCGGCCACTGCGTCGGCCGCGTTCAGAAGGCGCTGACCGGTCTCGAGGGCGTCAAGGTCAAGAACGTCAGCGTCGGCAGTGCGACCGTCGAATACGACGAGTCTCGCATCTCGCCTGCGCAACTCGACGCCGCCATCGACGCCGCCGGCTACACCGTGCGCCGCACGGACGCCGCGCGCGCCTAGTTCCGAATTGTCCACTCCTCGCCGGAGATCCTCATGCACGCCACCGACTGGACGGTGATCGCCGCCGGGCTCGGCGCCATTGCCTGGGTGAACTGGTATTTCTTCGTCGCCGGGCGTCGGGCGCCTGCGGCAGTGGCGACAGCGATGACCACCGCCGCCGGATCGGCAGCGTCGGCGCAACCCGCAGAGGTCACCATCGTGGTTGATGGCGGCTACTCACCGTCCACCGTGCGCGTGAAGGCTGGCCAACCCGTACGGCTCGTCTTCGACCGGCGCGACACGGGGAGTTGCTCGGAGGAAGTCGTGTTCCCCGACTTTGGTGTTCGCCGATTCCTGCCCACCGGGCAGAAGACCCCCATCGACATCACGCCGCCCGAGCCCGGGCGCTACGAGTTCATGTGCGGCATGAGCATGCTTCGCGGCGCACTCGTCGCAGAGCGCTGACAGAGAGTCTCGCCATGGCACCAACCACATTGCCACTCCAGTCGACGATTCGCATTCCCGTTTCGGGCATGACCTGCGCCGCCTGCCAGTCGCACGTGCAACGCGGGCTGCAGCGGCAGCCGGGTGTCTCCGACGCGGCCGTCAACCTGATGATGAACAGCGCGACGGTCACCTACGATCCGGCGACCGTTTCACCCAACCAGTTGGTTGAGGCGATTCGCGACACGGGTTACGGTGCGGAGCTCGCGTCGCCCGACCAGACCGCCTTTCAGGAACAGGAAGCGCGCGACCAGGCGCAGGAGGAGGAATTCGTCACTCTCCGCCGAAAGGCGATTGTGAGCGGCATTGCCGGCGTCATCGCCATGCTCGTGTCGATGCCGCTCATGAGCCAGCTCGGCGCGATGGCGATGGCGGCGCATGGGAACGGCATGGTGACCGATCCGTTCATACGCTGGACGATGCGCGTGCTAGAGCCAACGCTCCGCGCCGTCGCTCCATGGCTCTACGTGATGTCGCCTCGCGCGGTGTCGTGGGCGCTGCTCGTGGGCACGCTGGGAATCATGCTGTGGGCCGGCCGCGACTTCTACACTCGCGCGTGGGCTGCCTTCCGCCATCACTCGGCGGACATGAACACGCTCATCGCTGTCGGAACGGGCGCGGCCTTTGTGTACTCGGTCGTCGCGACAGTCGCTCCCGATTTTTTCCTGCGCCGAGGCATTGCTCCCGACGTCTACTACGAGGCGGTGGTCATCATCACCGCTCTCATCCTCACCGGGAACGCATTCGAGGCGCGCGCGAAACGGAAGACGGCCACCGCCCTCCGGTCGCTCGTCAATCTGCAGCCCAAGACCGCGCGTGTGGTGCGAGCCGGACCGGATGGATCGGCGGAGATCGACGTGCCTGTTGAGTCGGTTCAGACGGGTGAGATCGTCCTGGTTCGACCAGGGGAGCGCGTGCCGGTGGATGGCGAGATCGTCTCTGGCAAAAGCGCGGTCGATGAGTCCATGCTCACCGGCGAGTCACTGCCCGTCGCCAAGAAGCCTGGTGACCGCGTGATCGGCGCGACGATCAACCGCACGGGCGCGTTCCGATATCGGGCGACCACGCTTGGCAGCGACAGTGTCCTGGCGCAGATCGTCAAGCTCATGCGCGACGCGCAGGGCTCGCGCGCGCCCATTCAGCGACTCGCTGACCAGATCAGCGGCATCTTCGTACCCGTCGTCGTCTCCATCGCGATTGCGACTTTCGTCACGTGGTTCGTCGTGGGTGACGTCCTCGGAATGACGGCGCCCGCGGTTCGGGCGTTTTCAACAGCGGTCGCCGTCCTCATCATCGCGTGCCCCTGTGCGATGGGCCTCGCGGTTCCCACGGCCGTGATGGTCGCCACGGGCAAAGGCGCTGAGTTGGGCGTGCTGATCAAAGGCGGCGAATCGTTGCAGCGCGCCGGAGACATCACCACCGTCGTTCTCGACAAGACCGGCACCGTCACCGAGGGGAAGCCGACGGTGACGGACGTCGTCACGGCGCCGACGGCGACACGCTCGCGGGACGAGCTTCTCGCGCAGGTCGCGTCACTTGAAACGATGAGCGAGCACCCGCTGGCCGACGCCATCGTCCGGTACGCACGCGAGCACCAGTTGTCTCTCGTGTCGCCGAACGGCTTCACGTCGGTGACCGGTCGCGGCGCCACGGGCGTTGTCAATGGATCTGCGCTCGCGGTCGGGAACGAAGCACTCATGCGCGATCATGCCATCGACGTCTCACCGCTCCGTGACGCTGCCGAACGGCTGGCGGCAGGTGGGAAGACTCCCGTCTTCGTCGCGGTAGATGGCACGCTGGAAGCGGTCCTCGCCGTTGCCGATCCGATCAGGGAGACGTCTCGCGCCGCTATCGCGCGCCTGCACGCGATGGGGCTCGAGGTCGTCATGCTGACGGGCGATACGCAGAAGACGGCGGAGGCGATCGCGCGCCTCGCCGGGATCGACCGCGTTGTCGCCGGCGTTTTGCCCGACGGAAAGGTGGCCGAGATCGCGCGGCTGCAAGACGCGGCGAAAGTCGTCGCCATGGTTGGCGACGGCGTCAACGACGCGCCGGCACTCGCCCAAGCTGACATCGGCATGGCAATTGGAACGGGAACGGACGTCGCTATCGACGCAGCGGATGTCGTGCTCATGCGCGGAGATCTCGGCAGCGCGGCGGATGCAATCGAGCTGTCCCGCCGCACCATGCGGACGATGAAGCAGAACCTCTTCTGGGCGTTCGCGTACAATGTCATCAGCATTCCTATCGCCGCCGGTGTGCTGTATCCGGTCTTCGGGCTCCTGCTCAGTCCCATCCTGGCCAGCGCTGCGATGGCGTTCAGTTCCGTGAGCGTGGTTTCGAACAGCCTTCGTCTTCGGCAGGCGCGCATCGGATGATCAGCTCTTGTCGTATCGGTCACGTTTAGGAGAACGTCATGGCGTCATCAGCCAAAACCACATCCCGCGCTGGCATTCGTTCGACGCGTGCTCGAGCCGCCGCATCCGCACCCGCTCGCAAGGACACCAACGCCTCGCATGCGAATGCGGCAGGAAGTGGCTGCGCGGTGTCGGGCGACGAGACCGGGGGCCGACGCGCCATCGCGGTTGATCCCGACATCAAGGACCGCAACCAGAAGCGGCTACGCCGAATCGAAGGTCAGGTGCGCGGCCTTCAGAAGATGGTCGAAGAGGATCGGTACTGCGCGGACATCCTGACGCAGATCTCGTCGGTGCACGAGGCACTCCGGTCGGTGGGCCGAGAGCTGATGCGAAACCACCTGAAGCATTGCGCTACCAGTGCCATTCGGTCGAGCGATCAAGAGGCTGAGACCATGTACGACGAACTCATTGACATGATGTATAAGCACAGCCGCTGAGCGCGGTGAGTAGGGCCAAGCAATGCCGGCACCTCGATCGTCCGTGGAACAATCGATCCTGAGTCCGCCCTCGCCGCCCCAGTTGGAACCGCACGTTGCGGAACGATTTCTGCACCAATACGACGTGCAACGCCGCACTCTGGCAAGCGGAACACTTCGGTCCCGACGATGCGGCCATCACTTAACGGAAGCGACCCATGGCGGCAATCGAACTCAGCACATATCTGCGCGGGAAGGGCACGCGCTATCACGACTGTATCGAGGCGTGCGTCGCGTGTCTCGTCGCGTGCGAGATGTGCTCGGACGCCTGTCTCGATGAGAAGGACGTGAAGATGATGGCTTCGTGCATCCGCTTGGACCGCGATTGCGCCGACGCGTGCGCCGCGGCGGTACGCGTCATGTCCCGTGGCGGCCCGCTCGTCGCCGAGCTGTGCAAGG
Organism: Gemmatimonadaceae bacterium; assembly: GCA_036508915.1. GTDB lineage: Bacteria > Gemmatimonadota > Gemmatimonadetes > Gemmatimonadales > Gemmatimonadaceae > AG11. Next base: position 1,571 of record DATCGM010000140.1, on the reverse strand, counting down.
CGTGCGCGGCGACGTGTGACGCATGCGCGAAGGAGTGCGAGCGGCACGCAGCGCACAGCGAGCACTGTCGCATCTGCGCAGAGGCGTGTCATCGGTGCGCCGAGGCGTGCCGGAAGATGGCGGCGTAATCGAAGAAGCGGCGCGGCGATCTTCAGCTCCGCCGTTCACCAGAACCATTCACGCCCTTCCTGAGCCGGCCGATTCGGCTGCAACCTGTCGCGGCCGGCTCCATCTTTACGCTGGTTAAAGCTGCTTATGAGCACCTCACTTGGCGAACGAGCGTGACGGGCGTCTCACGCGTGATCGTGGACCCGACTGACTTCGCGCGTTAATACCGCACATCGGGCGACAGGCGGTGCCTGCAGCAATGATACGCCGACCTGTACCTCAAGTCGGCCGAGCCTGTCGAGACAGTTCGTCTCCGCCGCCGGTATCGCAGCCAGCACGGGCCCGCGAGCCGTCCAGGGCATGGACCGCAACGTCCGAGGCGAGCACGCGATCCTCCCGAGGAGCCGGTACGAGCGCCCTACGGCGCCGTGGCAATGTCCATAGCGGTCCGTGGCCACCACCCGACGCGAACGATGGCATGTGAAACAGGCGCCGCGGCCACGTGCCTATGCCGTCGCTGCCCTGTCCAATGGCCTTCAGGGGCACGGCCAAGCCCGCCCGTGATCGCGCCATACGCGATCGGGCGACCGCTCGATCGGTCGCGGACCAGGTATGGTCGAGGTCCACGCCATAGCCATGAGAGTCTGAACGTCGGCCAGTCACACATGGCGGCCTGACCACGGCGGCCCAGCACGTGAACCAGTGAGGTGTGGCACTCGCACCCGCCCGACCCGGGACGATGTCCACGAAGAGGTCAACGCGAACCCGCGAGCCCTCAACGCCGACCCGCGAGACCCAGCACGGGGTCCAGTCACGGAAGGCGGAGATGCCAGCCACGTCGCAACGGAAAACAGCACGGGCTCGCTGGCCAGGCGAGCCCGTGCGCACTGTAACCACACTGCCCTCCATCTACTCCCGCGACGCTACGCTGTCTTGCCAGGCTGACGAATGCCTGCCAGCTTGGTCCGCTTCAGCATCAGCGCATTGATCGCCACAATGAGGGTGCTGCCGGACATCGACATCGCTGCGACCTCCGGACTCAGTACGAATGGGTACAGAACGCCCGCAGCGAGTGGAAACGCGATCGTGTTGTAGCCCACCGCCCACCAGAGGTTCTGGTGCATCTTTCGCAACGTTGCACGCGACAGCTCGATCGCGGCGACGATGTCATATGGGTCGCTCTTCATCAGCACGACATCGGCGCTTTCCATCGCGACGTCGGTGCCGGCGCCAATGGCAAACCCCACGTTGGCCTGGGTTAACGCTGGCGCGTCGTTGACACCATCGCCCACCATCCCTACCTGTTTCCCCGCCGCCTGCAGCTCCTTCACCTTCCCGGCCTTTTGGGCAGGCAGGACATCGGCCAACACGCTTTCGATGCCGAGATCCGCGTATAGGGGACCCGGTTTTCTTGGACACAGAATTGAGAAACTGAGGAGTTCAAGGGAACTGGATGAAACCTG
>DATCGM010000139.1:0-8502 GCA_036508915.1 Gemmatimonadaceae bacterium | reverse complement strand
GCTCGATCGGAGCGCGGCTTCGTTGCGCTCTATCTCGACGCGGTCGGTCGCGCCGGGGGTCCCGACGCCGTCGTGCGTGCGGCCACGCCGCTGCTTCACTCCGAGACCGCGCCCGTCGCCGCGCTCTTCCTCGGCGTTGCCGAGGAGCAACGGGGCAATCGCGTCGCAGCCGAGTCGGCGTACGTCGTCGGACTACGTCACAGCGCGGGCGATTCCGCTCTCATCGCACGATGGACCGTCCTGCGCGGCGGACACATGCATCATTAGTGGACTGTAGCTGAATCGCGTTGCGACCCTCGGCGTCCTCCCCGGTGCAATAGCAGGATTGCTGTTATCAATATCGACGCCTACTTCTTTGCCTTTCCCTCGGGCAGCAGAGTAAAGCGGGCGTACTGATTCGTGCGCAAATAAATCCGCGCCGCATCGCGCAACTGTTCGCGCGTGATCGCGCTCACGAGCGCCGGCTTGCGCAGGAAGTCCCGCTGGTCGCGGCCATCCTCGTCCGCGTCGGCCATGGCGGCAATCCACGACCCATTCTGTTTGAGTGCCGTTTCGTGAGCGCGAATTGGAAGCTCGTGGATCTTCGTCATGTTCGAGTCGCTCACCACACCGGCCTTGATGCTGTCGATGACTGCGAACACTTCCTTCGTCAGCTCGTCCACGCGGTCCGGTGCGCTGCCGAACGACACGGTGATCTCGTACCGGTCGGTCGGAATGTGGTGGCAGCTCGCGTCCACGCCGACGCCGTATGTGCCGCCCTTGTCCTCGCGCAGCGCTTCGCGAAGACGGATGTCGAGCAGATCGCGCAGACCGCTCAGCACGACCCTGTTCTCGTAGCTGTACGAGCAGTCGCCGGTGAACGTGATCTGGGTCTGGGCCTTTGCTTCGACGCCCTTCCGCACCGTGCGCTCCACGACTCCCGTTGGCGGCCGGATGCCGACGTCGCGCGCCTTCTCGTTGCGATTGAGCGCAGGGAGCGAGGCGAGGTAGCGCTCGACGAGCGGCCGTAGCGAATCTGGCGTGAAGCTCCCGACGACGAAGAAGGTGAATCCACTCGCGTCCGCGAAACGGTCCTTCTGAATCGCCAGTGCGCGGTGGATGTCCACCGAATCGAGCAGCTCGGGCGACATGAGCTTCACGCGCGGATGATGCTGCGCCATCGTCACAGTGATCGTGTCCTCGAACACCGACTCGGGTGTGTTGCGCTGGTTCGCCAGCACGGAACGCATCTGGTTCTTGAACGCGACGAAAGCATTCGAGTCCACGCGTGGCTGCGTCATGCGGAGCCAGATGAGCTGGAAGAGCGTCTCGAGATCCTTCGACGAAGCCGAGCCGCGCAGCGTCTCGTTGACGTCGCCGAGTGCGGCGCCCAGGCCGACGCGCTTGCCGGTGAGCTTCTTTCCGAGCGAGATCTGGCTGAACTCGCCGACGCCACTCACCGAGAGCAGCACGCTGCTCAGGTCCGCGTCGATGACGTCCTTGTCGGGCAGAAGCGACTCACCGCCGGCGCTCTGCGCGTAGAAGAGCACCTCGTCCGCCTTGAAGTCGGTGGGCTTGAGCAACACGCGTGCTCCGTTCGACAGCTTCCACTCCAGGATGCCCGTGCCCTCGAGCGTCCGCTCGGACACCACTTTGCCCGGAGCGGGCGGCTTCGCCACGAGCGGCGAATCCGAGGTGGAATCCACGTACGCGGTGAGCGTCGTGCCCTTCGCCTTGCCGAACACGGCGAGCATCGCCTGCTTGGTGGGCACCATGACGTCGGGCTTCTGCGGCGCAGCCACGAGCACTACGCGATTCTTGTCGCTGAACGAGGTCTTCGCGAGGGCGTTGACTTCGGCGAGGGTGATCGTCGGCAGGAGCTGCTGCGCGAGTGCCTGCCGATTCTCGATGCCGATGATCGGGCCGCCGGACAGCGCGGCGTCGACGTATTGTCCCGCGAACAGCGAGGAGTTGGTCTTCGCGCGCTCCGCATACGATTGCTCCAGGCTGCGCAGATAGTTGGTGCGTAGCCGGTCGAGTTCCGTCTGCGTGAATCCAAAGCGGGAGATGCGCTCCGCCTCCGCGAGGAGCGCCTCCGCCGCCTTCTCAAAGCCGCTCTCCTTCACGCCGGCGTAGAGCTGGTAGGCATCACGAGTGCGCACGAACTCTCCACGACCCGAGCCGGCGTACGCGAACGCTGCGTCGGGACGTTGCGTGAGCTCGCCGAATCGCGCGTTCACCATGCCGTCGTACAGTGACGAGATGTATTGGCGGCGCAGGTCGCCCACCGTCCGCGTGCTGTCGCGCGGCTTCAACCACAGCAGCGCGACGGAAGAGTTGGGGTATTCCTTGTCCGTCTCGATGGAGACGAGTGTCTCATCGTGGCTCGGCACCGCCGCATACGTACGCGGCTTCGGCTTGGCGCGCATCGGAATGCGTCCGAACCGCTCCCGAATGGCGGCTTCCATCTCTTTCACGTCGAAGTCGCCGACTGCTACCACAGTCATGAGGTCAGGACGATACCAGTCGTGATAGAACTGCTCCGCCAGCTTCCCCTGAAAGCGCTCGAGATTTTCCTTGGTACCGATTGGCAGACGCGTGGCGTACTTGGAGCCGTGCAGCATCACGGGAAACTGCTTGTTCTGCACCCGTGTCTCGGCGCTCAGGCCAGTTCGCCACTCCTCGATCACGACGCCGCGCTCCTTCTGAATTGCCTTCGGAGCGAATGAGAGATCGTGCGCCCAGTCCTCCATGATGTCGAGCGCGGTGTTGACGAGTCGCGCCGTATCGGTAGGGATCTGGAGCGTGTACACCGTCTCGTCGAACGACGTGGACGCGTTCAGGTCGGCGCCGAAGCGCATCCCGACGCGCTCGAGGAAGTTCACGATGTCGCTCTTCGGAAAGCGCCGCGTCCCGTTGAACGCCATGTGCTCGACGAAGTGCGCGAGGCCGCGTTGCGCATCGTCCTCGAGAATGGAGCCCGCGTTCACGATGAGCCGCAGCTCGGCGCGTTTCTCCGGCTTCGCGTTGCGGCGGATGATGTATTGCAGCCCGTTCGGCAGCTTCCCGCGACGCACCGCGGTGTCCATCGGGAGCCGAGCCGCGAGGTCGGGAGATTGTGCGGCAGCCGGCAGCGCGAGAACGACGAGCGCGGCAAGGCGTGAGATGAGTCGCATTCGGGTGTCAGGAGAATTGGAGGGGCATGCAGGTGCAGGTCCTTCGCGTTGCTCAGGACGACAGAATTGGAAGGACGGCACCGCAGGCACTTGAGCCAAGTTGCCGAGCTGTCCACTAACTTTCCAGTATGACGGCAGTTGAAGCGGTGCGCTGGTCAGCGCGCCAGGACGCGGTGGATATCATCGATCAGCGCCGGCTTCCCGCCGAACTCGTCCGGCGAGAGCTGCACACCGTCGCCGACGTCTGCGATGCGATCGCGACGCTGGCCGTGCGCGGTGCGCCCGCCATCGGCATTGCGGGCGCGATGGGTCTCGTCGTCGCTCTTGCGACACATGAGGACGACGCGCGAGAACCCTTTCTCGACGCAGTGCGAGTGCTGAGCGAACGAATTGGCGCTGTGCGACCCACGGCGGTTAACCTGCCATGGGCGATGGAGCGCATGCGTCGAATCGCTCGTACTACCGCTGGCGATGGCCGAACTATCCTCGGTGCGCTGCACCGCGAAGCGACGCAGATACTCGAGGAAGATCGCGCCATGTGCCGCCGCATCGGCGAGCACGGACTTGCCCTGCTGCCGGCGAATGCTCGCGTGCTCACGCACTGCAACGCCGGCGCGCTGGCCACTGGCGGCATCGGCACCGCGCTGGCGCCGATTTACCTCGCCGTCGAGCAGGGCAGGCGAGTAATCGTCTTCGCGGATGAGACACGTCCTCTTCTCCAAGGCAGCCGCCTCACCGCATGGGAGCTTTCGCAAGCCGGCATCGACGTCACCGTCCTCGCCGACAACATGGCTGCCTCGCTGATGCGCGACCGCGCGATTGACCTCGTCATCGTCGGCGCCGACCGCATCGCCGCGAACGGCGATGTGGCGAACAAGATCGGCACCTATTCCCTGGCGCTCGCCGCGCGACATCACGGGGTGCCATTCTACGTCGCCGCACCGTGGTCAACGGTCGATCCCGCCACGCCAGCCGGCCGAGACATTGCGATCGAGCACCGCGATGCGGACGAGATCCGCGAGTGGTGTGGCACCCGGATCGCGCCCGCCGGAGTCGCCGTCTACAATCCCGCCTTTGACGTGACGCCCGCGGAATTCATCTCTGCCATCATCACCGACCGCGGCATCGTGCGCCCGCCATACTGCTTTGTCGCCGACCGGCACGCTGGCTCTGGTGAGGTGTAGGAGCAGGGATGCCTCGCCCCCGCAACGCTCGCGCACCATTCGCCCTCGCACGCGCCCTCGACGCGCACTGCGAGCGACTTGGCGCATGCCGTCGCTGCGCCAATGCGCCGGACGTCATGCCCATCGTGTCGCTCGCTCGCGCGCCGCGCGCCATGCTCGTGGGACAGGCGCCCGGAAACACAGAGATCGGCGGCGGGCGGCCCTTTGCCGGCCGAGCGGGAAAGACCCTCTTCAAGTGGCTCGAGCGAGCCGGACTCGACGAGCCCACCGCGCGCGAGTGGCTCTACATCTCGGCCATCACGCGCTGTTATCCAGGTCCGCATCCGGGCGGCCGAGGCGACCGCGTGCCTTCGCCGGTCGAGCGAGCGCGGTGCGGCGACTGGCTCGCCGACGAGCTCAACATCATTCGGCCCGGCGTCATCATACCAATTGGACGTCTGGCGATCGACAGATTCCTCGGCCCACTTCCCCTCAATGAGGTGGTGGGGCGGGAGCACGACGTCGAGCACGAGGGGGGACGCTCGGTCGTCATCCCGTTGCCGCATCCGAGTGGAGCGAGTAGCTGGATACACGTGCCGGAGCACCGCGCGCTGCTCGACCGCTCGCTCGACCTGCTTGGCAATCGTCTCGGACTGCTGAACATGAAAACGCGGAGCGTGGCCTGATGCATCGACTGTGGCTCGTATTCTCGCTCGGCCCGGCAGCACTGCCAAGCGACCACTGGTTTGCAGGCGACAAGCTACAGCACTTCTTCACCTCGGCCTTCGTGCAGAGCATGTCATATGGATCGCTGAGGACAGCGGGGGTCAGTCACGGCGCCGCGCTTGCAGGCGCCACGGCTGTCTCAGTGGTGGTGGGGGTGGGCAAGGAGGTGCACGACCTCCACACGAAGGGAGAGTTCAGCCTGCGCGACCTGACCTGGGATGCCGCCGGAGCAGGGGCCGCGACCGTGCTTCTGGTGAGGACGAAGCGCTGACTCGCATGGCTATAAGGGAAATGCCGAGCTTCTGGCCCCCTCCGGCAGCGTTATATTGGCTGAAGTCACGTTCCTTATGATGCGAGCGCAGTTGGCATGACATCGGCTCGAACGAAGTTTCTCATCGGCGGCGCCCTCGTTCTTGGCACGGCCGGGTATCGCATGGCGACGTCCATCAAGGACACCGGCATGTACTACCTCACGCCCACCGAGCTGGCGACCAAGCTCACCGTCGACCCGACCTTTCGGAATGCCGGGGTCAAGATCGGTGCGCGTGTCGTTCCCGGCTCCATTACGCGTGTGCCGGGCGGCAAGGAGTACGCGTTCAATGTGACGGACGGCGCGAAGGGCTTTCCCGTCGTCTATCGCGGCATCGCGCCCGACACCTTCACCGACGGCGTCGACGTCGTCGTAGAAGGACGCATGGGTGAAGACGGAATCTTCCACGCCACGACCCTGCTCGCCAAGTGCGCCTCGCGCTACGAGAACGCACCCGGTGGAGCGCCCGGCGGCGAGCAGTACAAGCAGACGCCAGGATACAAGGGCGGAGCAAGAGCGTGATCCTCGTCGGCGAACTGTCGCTCTGGGTCGCACTCCTCATGGCGGCCTGGGCGGGAGTAACGTCGTTCGCCGGCGGAACGCTGGGGCGCGACGACCTGATCATCAGTGGACGGCGCGGCTTATACGCCACGACGCTGATGGTCGTTCTCGCGTCGATCGGGCTGTGGACCGCGCTGCTCACTCATGATTTTTCTCTGAGCTACGTCGCGTCAAACACCAGCGCCAACATGCCGACGGTCTACGTCTTCAGCGCCTTCTGGGGCGGGCAGGCGGGATCGATGCTCTTGTGGGCGCTCATTCTTTCGTGCTATTCGTCGCTCGCCATCTGGTCGGTGCGCGAGAATGCTCGCGAGCTGGCGCCCTTCGCCTGCGGCACGCTTGCACTGATCCTTCTCTTCTTCATCGCGACGATCTGCTTCAAGGCGAAACCCTTCGCCCGGCTCGCCCTTGTCCCGGCGGATGGACTGGGAATGAACCCGCAGCTCCAGAATCCGGGGATGGCGATTCATCCGCCGAGTCTGTACCTCGGCTACCTGGCGACGGCGATTCCCTTCGCCTTTGCCATCGCCGCGCTCATCACGCGCAAGCTCGACTCGTCCTGGCTGGTCGTCGTGCGTCGATGGTCGCTCATCTCCTGGTTCTTCCTCACCGTCGGCATCACGCTCGGCATGCGGTGGGCGTACGTCGAGCTCGGATGGAGCGGCTTCTGGGCGTGGGATCCGGTCCAGAACGCATCGCTCCTTCCATGGTTGACCAGCACGGCGTTTCTGCACTCCATCATTCTCCAGGAGAAGCGGGGGATGCTGCGCAAGTGGAATGTCGTGCTCGTCGTGACGACCTTCCTCCTCGCGATCTGCGGCACCTTCATCACGCGTAGCGGCGTGATCGAGAGCGTGCGTTCGCTGGCGCAGTCGCCAGTCGGCACCTGGTTCGCCACCTTTCTCGTTCTCGCCACTGGGACGACGATCTACCTCTTCGCCACTCGGCTCAAGGATCTCGAGGCGACCGCGGTGCTCGAGAGCATGGTGAGCCGCGAGGCTGCTCTCCTGTATAACAATCTCGTGCTCGTCGGAATCGCCTTCTCCGTGCTCTGGGGAACGCTCTTCCCGATTCTAAGCGCGTGGGTGCGGGGTTCGAAGATCACGGTGGGTCTTCCGATCTTCGACACGATCTACATTCCGCTGGGTCTGTTGCTGCTCGCGCTCACCGGCGTCGGGCCGCTCCTCGCCTGGCGCAAAGCATCGACGTCCAACCTGAAGCGCCAGTTCATCTTTCCATGCGCCTCCGGAATCGCGACGAGTGTTCTCCTCGCCGCGCTCGGCATGCGCAACTGGCACGCGCTCGTGGCTTACACACTGGCGGGTTTCGTCGCCGGAACGATCGGTCAGGAGTTCTACAAGGGCATCGGAGCGCGACGCTCGATCCACGGCGAGTCACTGCCGATCGCGGTCGTGCGACTCGTCGCGCGGAACCGCCGTCGCTACGGCGGCTACATCGCGCACGCCGGCATCGTCATAATGTTCTCCGCCTTCGCCGGCCTCGCGTTCAAGAAGGATCACGACGTGCAGATAAAGGCGGGCGAGACGAAGGAGTTCGTCGATCCGCTCGGCCACCGTTGGCGCTTCGTCAGTCAGGGCGTCTCGACGTCGGAGACACTCAACCGATTCGTCACGGCCATTGGTCTCGAAGTCTTCCGCGACGACGTCCGGCAGGGAATCCTGACGAGCGAGAAGCGGCAGTACTTCGATAGCGACAAGCAGCCGCAGTTCGAGCCGAGCACCGAAGTCGGCATCCGCACGTCGGCAATGCTGGATCTGTACGTCGTGCTGGCGGGTGTGCGCGACGACACCGCGGAGCTGCGCATCAGCTTCAACCCACTCGTCGTGTGGGTGTGGCTCGGCGGAATGGTCATGGCGATCGGTGGCCTCATCGTGATGTGGCCGCAGGCCGAGCGACGTCGTGCGCCGAGTGGTTACGTCGCGACGCTCGCACCGGCGCACGAGCTGGCGACAGCGACGTGATGCACCGTCGCGATTTTCTCGTACGGGCGGCGCTCGGCGGCGTCGGGCTCGTGAGTGCGCGCGCTCTCTATGCGCAGCAGACCGCCGCGACGCCGGCGCCCGCGCAGGGCAACGCGTCGAACCTGTTCGACATGAATCAGGAGGCGGCGAAGACCGTGCGTCGTCCGGCAAAGCCCGGCGCAACGAGATCGATGAATGACGAGGAGCGCGATGCGCTCGAGCGTCAGATTCGTTGCCAGTGCGGCTGCACGCTCGATGTCTACATCTGCCGCACGACCGATTTCTCGTGTCAGGTGTCGCCCGCGATGCATCGCGATATCATCGCGCTCGTCGAAGGCGGCTACTCGGCGCAGGAGATTCTCGATGCCTTCGTCAGCACGTATGGCGAGCGGGCGTTCATGGCGCCGAAGCGCGAGGGGTTCAACCTCGCGGGGTATCTCGTCCCGTTCGCGGCGCTCGGCGCAGGCGCCGTGGCGCTCACCGTCGTGCTGCGTGGAATGTCGCGCCGCCCTTTGCCAGTGCCCGGCGGCCCGCTCGTGGACCCGCCTGTCGGCGTGAGCGCGACCGATGACGAGATGGCAAAGTTGCAGGCCGCCATCCGGAAG
>DATCGM010000138.1:0-16736 GCA_036508915.1 Gemmatimonadaceae bacterium | reverse complement strand
CGTGTCGAGCGCATAGGAATCTCCTTCGGAACCAAGAACGCGTCTGAAAGCATATTCGGCCGCCGAAACGGCGCGGCTACCATGCAGCGTACTGGCGGAGCTCAATAACGGATGTCGGCGAATGCCCGCATCGTTGTAGTGAATTCACCCGCCACCGCTCAGTCAGCAGCGCGCGCCACTGCGGACCCGCGAAACGCGGCAGCAATCATGACTCCTGTGCTCGCTGTCGATCACCGAGCTGCTCGCGCAGGCTGCGCCGGGAAGAACCGCCCGCGCGCCCACAGCGACACATACACGAGCCCGATCAACGCGGGCACCTCGATCAGCGGACCGACCACGGCCGCCAGTGCTTCACCGGAGCCGATGCCGAACGTCGCCACTGCAACTGCGATGGCCAGTTCGAAATTGTTGCCCGCCGCCGTGAACGAGAGCGAGGCGGTCGCCTCGTAGCTGAAGCCGAGGCGACGCGAGAGCCAGAAGGCGAGCCCGAACATCACCGCGAAGTAGACGAGCAGCGGCAGCGCGATCCGAAGCACGTCGAGCGGAAGCTCGAGGATGCGGTGTCCTTGCATCGCGAACATCAGCACGATTGTGTAAAGGAGCCCAAGGAGCGCCGTGGGGCCGAACTTCGGCATGAAGACGTCGTCATACCACGCCCCGCCCTTCTGCGCGACGAGCGTCTTTCGCGTCAGGAAGCCCGCGACGAGCGGCACACCGAGGAAGATCGCGACGCTCTTGGCGATCTGGCCCATCGATACATGCAGCGTGGTCGTATCCGCGCCGAACCACTGCGGCACGACCGTAAGGAAGAGCCAGCCGAGTACGGAGTAGGTGAGGATCTGGAAGACAGAATTGAGTGCGACGAGCACCGCGGCAAGCTCGCCCGAGCCACAGGCCAGAGAGTTCCAGATCAGCACCATGGCGATGCACCGTGCGAGGCCGATCAGCACGAGTCCGTTCCGGTACGCCGGCATGTCCGGCAAGAAGAGCCAGGCAAGGCCGAGCATGACGAGTGGGCCGAGCACCCAGTTCAGCAGCAGTGACGTGCTCAGGAGCTTTGTATCCCGGAGGTGCGTTCCGATGGTGTCGTACCGAACCTTGGCGAGCACAGGATACATCATCCACAACAGGCCGACCGCAATCGGAACGGACACGCCGGCCATCTGCACACGGTCGAGAACCGCGCCCAGACCCGGATACAGCCGGCCGAGAAGAATCCCCACGGCCATCGCCGCAACGATCCAGAATGGCAGAAAGCGATCGAGCGTCGAAAGGCGCTTGAGGATGGGCGCGTCGGCACCCGGGACCGAGAGAGACGCGGGCTGCGAAGCGGTTGTCATTCAGGAACCAGACAGATGAGGGAGGTCACGCACTGTCGGTCGGCGCCGTCGCCTTCCCGCCCGTACGCAGAAAATCGGCAAACTCGTCGGGCAGCTCACTCGCCACGATGCCGCGCGCCGCCTCTTCGACGTCGTACTCCACGCGCACGAACTCCACTTCGACACCGCTCTCGGTGACGTCGAGCAGCACGTACCCAGCACGCGGGTCGCCGTCCTTCGGCCGGCCGACGCTCCCAGTGTTCACGAAATGCACGTCATGCACCACACGGTGCCACGGCTTGTGCGTGTGCCCGAAAGCGATCGCGTCGCCCGCCTTCGCGCCCATCCCCTCCGCCATCCTGGTGAGGAAGTCATCGGAGCGGTCTTCGGTCACGTACACCGTGTTGAGCACGTGATTCCCGTGCACGAGCCGAATGGTCGGTCCGGCCTGATGACCACCGAAGGGCCGGATGTCGATCCGAAAGGGCAAGCTCCTGAGGTAGCGCTTCGAGCTGTCCGACGTGTGCTCGAGCGTCCAACTGAAGCTCTGATGCGCAAGCTCCTCTTGCTGGGCGTTCTCGGAACGGCAGCCACAGTGCTTGTACGCCGTGGCGACGGTCGAGTCGTAGTTCCCCGCGACGCCGGGGATTCCGACGCTCTGGAGCATCGACACGACTTCATTCGGCCAGGGCGCGTAGCCGACCAGATCGCCCAGGTGGTAGATCCCGGTGAGCTCTCCTTTCGTCTTCGCGTCGCGCAGTACGGCGTCGAGCGCCGGGCGATTCGAGTGGACGTCGGAGAGGAGGAGGTAGCGCATTGGCGACGTCAGGTCAGCAAGGCTCGGATGCCCGAGCCATCACGCGCGCCTCGGCCGCGACTCGCTCCCCATCCAGCGACTCGATGCCCCGGAAACAGGTACGCACGCAATTGAGGAGGTTCCGATGGACGGCGTGCTCAGGCTTGGCGAGGCGGTAGTGCGCGAATTTCCATTCGCGCGTCGCCTCGACGAGCCCCATTCGGCGCAGGTAGGCCAGATGGCGCGACACGGCAGACTGTGGCAGGCGGAGAATGTCCACGATGTCGCAGACGCAGAGCTCTCCAGCGGCGAGGACGCTGAGGATGCGAATACGCGTCGGATCGGCGAAACCCTTGAAGACCGCGTCGAGGTCATCGACCGTCGGCGCGGCGAGTTTTGCTGTCATGGGTGTCACTGTTTCCCCTCTATCATATTCGCTAACACGCGTTAAACATGTATACGCGAATATGATTCGTCAACAGCAATGATCAACCGATACCGAGGTGGAGCCATGGCCCGCTCTCTTCCGCTAGGAAATCCAGGCGACGCGATCACCAACACTGCGTCGCCGCTCTCCGGCACGGTCACCGTCTACGATCCCCCGATGTGCTGTTCGACCGGCGTCTGCGGCCCTGCGGTGGACCCGAGCCTGCTCGCCATCACCCGCGATCTTCGCTGGCTCGAAAAGGAGGGCGTGACCGTGGAGCGCTACGGACTCTCGCAACAGCCCGATGCCTTCGTGAAACAGCCCAGGATCACAGGCCTCATGCAGGCCTTCGGCGACAAGGCACTCCCCGCGACGCTGGTCAACGGCGAAGTCCTCACCTACGGTCGCTATCCGTCGCGCGAGGAGATCGCCGCAGCCCTGGGCGCGGACACGCGCCGTCAGGACGAGTCTTCGGACCAGGGCGACCGCGGCTGCGGCTGCGCCCCTGGCTCGGCGTGCCGCTGAAACCGCCGTCCCCCTCGAGGCCTGCCATGACTGCGCAACCGCATGCTCTCCTGACCGCATTGCCGGCCCACGACTGGAGTGCCATTCGTACCCACTTCCTCTTCTTCACCGGCAAGGGCGGCGTCGGCAAGACGTCGGTCGCGAGCGCCACCGCGCTCCGGCTTGCGGACGCGGGGCGTACCGTGCTCCTGGTGAGCACCGATCCAGCCTCCAACCTGGACGACGTCTTCGGGATGGCGGTGGGCACGTCAGCCACTCCGGTTCCCGGCGCGCCGCGACTGGCGGTCATGAATCTCGATCCCGAAGCCGCGGCCGCCGCGTACCGCGAGCGCATGGTCGGACCGTACCGCGGCGTGCTTCCCGCGGCCGCACTCCGAAGCATGGAGGAGCAACTTTCCGGGGCCTGCACCGTGGAGATCGCGGCCTTCAACGAGTTCACGTCGCTCCTCGCCGAGCGCGATGTCGTGGCGCGGTATGATCACATCGTATTCGACACCGCACCCACCGGTCACACCCTCCGGTTGCTCACGCTCCCCAGCGCATGGACCGAGTTCATGGCGACGAACAGCACCGGCGTGAGTTGCCTGGGACCGTTGGCGGGACTGGAGGCACAGCGCGTCCAGTACGCCGACACGGTACAGGCCCTGGCCGACGCCACGCGCACCACGCTCGTGCTGGTGAGTCGCCCCGACGAAAGCGCGCTGCGCGAAGCGGCTCGTGCGAGCGGCGAGCTCTCCGCGCTCGGCATCACCAATCAGCGGCTCATCCTCAATGGAGTCTTCACCGCACCCACTGGCGGAGACGCCGTGGCGGAGTCGCTCGTGGAGCGACAGCTCGCCGCAATGGCCGGCATGCCCGGCGCCCTGCGCGATGTGCCCACCACGGCGGTGCCACTCGTCGCCACCGATCTCACCGGCGTGGCCGCGCTGCGCGCCCTTGCCGGCTTGGCGGACATCAGCCGCTCCGGCGACGCTGCAGTGCCAGCGACATCCGGCGTCGAGACACTGCTCGCGGCGCCAGAGCTGACATTGGGTGACGGCGGCGACCTCGCCGATCTCGTCACGTCGCTCGAGGCGGCGGGACACGGCGTCATCATGACCATGGGCAAGGGCGGCGTGGGCAAGACCACGCTCGCCACCGCAATCGCGATCGCCCTGGCCGAGCGGGGCCACAGCGTCCATCTGACCACCACCGATCCAGCCGCGCATCTACTCGAGACTGTCGGCGCCGACCAACCCATTGCGCTGACCGTGAGCCGCATCGATCCGGCTGTCGAGACGGCGCGGTACACAGACGAGATGATCGCCGCGGCGGGGGTGCTCGACGACGAAAGCCGCGCGCTGCTGGAGGAGGACCTCCGTTCTCCGTGCACAGAGGAGATCGCCGTCTTTCGCGCGTTCGCGCAGGTAGTGGACGAGGCGCGAGACAGCTTCGTGGTTCTCGACACGGCGCCCACCGGTCACACGCTCCTGCTGCTCGATGCGGCGGAGAGCTACCACCGCGAGGTCGCCCGTTCCAGCGGCGCGGTGCCGGACGCGGTGCGTGCCCTGCTCCCTCGCCTCCGCGATCCCGACTTCACGCGCATCCTGCTCGTGACGTTGGCCGAGGCAACGCCCGTGTACGAAGCCGGCCGTCTACAGGATGATCTGCGCCGAGCAGGAATCGAACCCTACGGCTGGGTGGTGAACGCGAGCCTCGCGGCCAGCGGCACCACGCATGCTGTACTTGCGGCCCGTGCCAGGCTGGAGTGGCCGCAACTGCGTCGCGTTCAGGAACAGTTGGCAACGCACTACTGGGTGGTGCCTTGGCGTGCGACTTCGCTCGTGGGCGCCGAGGCGCTACTCGCGCTGTCCGATCACGCACGCTGATTGGGGAGTGAGCGCGAGCCGTTGCAGCATCGCACGCTGGCTATCGGGAGCGCATGATGACAGACACCAAACAGAAGCTGACGTTCGACGTTGCCGCGAGGCGTCTCGATGCGCATGGCAGCGTTGCCACCTGCAAGTCCGCCACGATCCGGCTCGATACCGATCTGGCCGGCACGCCGGACGCATTCAACCCGGCGGAACTCCTGCTGGCAGCGCTCGCGGCCTGCATGATCAAGGGCATCGAGCGGATCCAGCCGATGCTCGAGTTCCAGTTACGGAGCGTGGAGGTGCATGTGCACGGCGTGCGACAGGATGTACCGCCAAGGCTCGAGCAGATCAGCTACGACATCGTGGTGGACAGCGATGAATCCGAGGCGCGATTGGCCTTGTTGCACGTAAACGTGAGAAAGTACGGCACGGTGTTCAACACCGTCATGCCCGGCACCTCGCTGCAGGGAGTGCTTCGCCGGGCGCCCGCCAACGCCGAGCACGGCGGCGGCGCGACGTGACTCACGCGCATGATGCTGGGCCGAACGCCTATGGTCGGTCCTTTGCGCTTGCGATCGCGCTGAACGTCGGGTTTGTCGTAGTCGAAGCGATCTTCGGCTGGCGGGCCAGCTCGCTGGCCCTGCTCGCCGATGCAGGCCATAACCTGACGGACGTCGCGGGGCTGGTGCTGGCGTGGGCCGGCATGCTCGCGGTCGGACTGAGGCCCAATAGCCAGCACACCTACGGCTGGCAGCGCGCGTCGATCGTCGCGAGCTTCGCCAACGCATTGTTGTTGCTGGTCGTCATGGGCACGCTGATCTGGGAAGCACTGCATCGACTGCGCGCTCCCGTGCCCATCGAGGGCGCCACCGTTATAATCGTGGCGGCCGTCGGCGTTGCCGTGAACGGCGCGACGGCGGTCCTCTTCATGTCCGGTCGCAAGCGCGACCTCAACATTCGTGGGGCCTTCCTCCATATGGCGGCCGACGCGCTGGTGTCGCTCGGCGTGGTCGCGGCCGGCGCGCTGTATGTCCGCACGCAGTGGCAATGGCTCGACCCGGTGACGAGCCTGGTGGTCGCCGCGCTCGTCGTGCTGGGGACGTTGTCGCTGTTTCGCCAATCTTTGCACTTCATGCTCGATGGCGTACCGGACGCGATCGAGCTTGCGCAGGTCGAGACGTATCTGCGGTCGTTGCCTGGCGTGGAAGACCTACACGACCTCCATGTGTGGGCGACGAGCACGTCGGGCACCGCCCTTACCGCCCATCTCGTGATGCCTGCCGGATATCCAGGTCCCGAGTTTTTTGTGGCGGCGGCCGGGGCGCTTCATGATCGCTTCGAGATCACACATCCAACGATTCAGATCGAAACGGTTGCACTTGAGGATGATTGCGCACCGCCGTCGGCACGATCGCCTGGTCAACGGCCGGCAGCGTCGTAGCGGCGCACCATACGATTTCATTCATAGCCCATCAGGGTGCGTTCAGCCAACATCCTCGATCAACTTGAGCGTCGCCTTGCAGCTGGAGCAGCCCGTACCAAGCACTTTCAAGTTTGACATGCGTTCCTCATCGGTGCCGCAGGCGCGGAAGGGTCAGGATGGCGTTCATGAGGCAGCGCGGGTCAGGCGCGCCGGACGGCCTTCGAGCCGGGCGAGTCGCGTACGCGCGCGGCGCAATGTGGCAGGAGGGACGCCACCGTCAGAAAAGGCGCGAAGGATCGACAGCGCTCACCCGGGGACAGTCGCGATGTCATAGAACATCCGTCGTCCTTCGCGTCGACCAGAAACCCAACCGGCATCTCGAAGAACGGCGAGCTGACGTGAGACGACCGGTTGGACCTCGTCGAGCGCGGCTCCCAGCTCGCAGACGCACAGTGCACCCTCGATTCACGGAGATACTGTGACGCGGCGACGCACGACGCCAAATGTGGCCATGCCAGGCGTGGCGGCGACTACCTCGAGCACGTACACACCTGGATCGACCGGGGCGAGTTCGCCCGTGTATACGCTCTGTTCGCCAGCGTATGCGAGCGGCGCCTCGCGTATCACCGTGCCGTCGCGCACCAGCCGAGCAATGACGTCGCGCACCTCCCACATGCCGCCGGGCTGAGTGGGACATGAGCAAAGCATGCGCACTCGGGCGCGTACCGGCAGGGCGAACGATACCGGGAGAGCCCGAGTGGTATCGGGGATCAGGAGATCGATGAGGAACCCATGCAACTCGAGGACGATGCCGTCACCTGCGACGTCGCGCCCAGGGAGAAGCAGGAGCCGCTTGGTGGCGCGCGCCATCTGGTCTGGATACCCGAGCGGCCCTTCAGCGGAGATTTCCACCATGGTGGGCGCGGCGAGTGCGATGGACGCCTCGTAGCGCGCTCCGTCGGCCGCGGCGAAGAGCGTGTCGCCACGCTTGCGCGGTTCCTGCATGATGCGTTTGGTGTCGCCGGTGGCTCCCTCGTGAAGCCCTTCGGCCAGGACGCGCCCCGTGACGACATCGCGAATGATCACGCGCACTCCTCCAACCGCCGACCCGATGAGCTTTGCATCGTGCGTGACTACGTGCGTCACGACTCGGGTTGGAAGCGGAGTGAAGACGGTCCCCGCCCGCGGTACGGACGAGGAGGCGCAGCCAGCAAGAAGGGCGAGAGCGCTTAGGTTTGTGAACGTGACTCGCATCATGGCGTTCCTGGGAATTGCTCTGTCATGCGGCATATGGACTCGCTGATTCGTTTCTTCAATGTTCTGCGGGTTTCGCATCAAGCAGACAGCCTTTTCGCATTACTATACTATTTACTGACCAAGGGTAAAGGGCCGCGCCTCGGTCGACTTTTCACGCGTGAGCAGGTACGACGCGAGTCGAGCAGGAATTGCCTGGGTGGATACCCGGTCGAGCGCTCGATGAGTTCGCGCTCGCGCGCCGAAGGGCATCGTCGTCGTGCAGACGTCGAGCGACGCCGCGACCGTCACTGCACTCCAGCAGCACGCGTCGGAAGTACGCGAGCTGGTTCGCTGTGGCATGGTCGCCCCTCGTTCCCTGCCGCCTCAGGGCAAGGCGGAGCAGGATGCTTGGCCAAATCCTGAGAGCGAGCGAGCCGGCTCCCATCCGCCAGTATAGATAAAGAGACGCGACGTTGGCACGACTCCCTCTGGTCGTCGCTCAGGAAAGGTGAGCAGGACCCCGCCGCGACGACCCAACTCCCAGCCCACGACGACGTCGGTCTGCTCGAGTGATGGTCCGGCGCACGTGGATTGCACCGGTGACCCGAAGAGGTCGGTCACGTGTTGCCGGAGCTTTGCGGCCACCTCGGGACTCATCACCAATTCCACCGCCTCGACGAGTGCACTCGGCGAGGCATGCTCGCCGGACGCTGGTCCGGGCCACACGACGACCGCAACGGCACGAGGTGGTTCGGAGTCGCTCGCCGTGTACATGTTTGGCGAGTCGCCAGGATGCCGCACGCCGAGCGACGGCATCGCACGTCTGGCATCCACCAGCGATCCACCCAACCGAAGGGCTGGGGCCAATTCGCCCAGAAGATGTTCTGCTCGGCGGCTGCGACCTTCGAGATGGCACCCGGCCGCGAGCGCCACCATCGTGAGCATGATGACGAAGCGTCGACCAGCAGCGGTGACGTGCACCCACCGCTCCGGTTGAACCAAGCGACTTTCTCTCTCTAGCATACGCCTCCTGTGGTCTGGCGGAGTCGCGGTATTATTTCAGAAGCCACGTGAGCTGCCGCGGCGCACGAGTACGTCAACGAACAAACCTCGGCGTGGACGCGCGTGCGTCAAGCTGCAGCTCGCGATGATTGGCTGAGAGCGGCAAGCTTTTGAGGTCGCATGTGGTGCCGCCGGCCAGCGTCGCCCCGCGCAAGAGAAGTCCGCCGGGGACACGCGCCGGAAAAACCCCGCCATCGGTGGCGACGACCTTGGGTAACATTGACGATGGGTATCGTCACACGCCCCCCCCCGATCCATACCCGAGGAGACCACTATGTCGAGTCAGAGTTCGCACCAGCCGATCACCGTGACGCACGAGGGAGGCGTCAAGTTCGCGGCGCAGGTCCGGACGCATCGCGTCGTTGTTGACCAACCGGTGCGCGGCGGCGGTGAAGACAGTGCCCCGACCCCGCTCGAGCTGCTTGGTGCGTCACTCGGCACGTGCGTGGCGCTGTACGTGCAGCAGTATTGTCACTCGCGTGACCTGCCGTACGCCGGGATGAGCGTTGAGGTGCAACAACTCGGCGCTACGAATCCTCACCGCATCGGCCAGTTCGCCGTGCGCGTCATCTTGCCGACGGCGCTGCCCGAACCACATGCGTCGATGCTCGAGCGCGTGGCGCGGAGCTGCCCAGCGCACGGCACGCTCGTGCACGGGGCAGAGGTTACGGTGCGGATCGAGAGCCAGGCGTAGGTCGGGTATGCCTGAACTTGATGCCACCAACGCGAAGACCGCGCAATGAATGTCGTACCGGCGGATGACCGGTACAACGCTCGGCTCATTGTTTCGCGCGTCGTCATCGGCACGCGGCAATGCCTCACAATGCGCTATCCAAGGCTGACCCATGCGCGGCGTAGCGAACTCCTCGGAATTCGCAAGCAACTGGCAACGTGATGCCCACCGCCAAGCGTCCTGACATCGCCACCGCCTCGGTTCCCGACACACTCGCGGCCCTCCAGGTCAACGCCGACACCGGGCTGACGCGCGCGGAGGTAGACGTCCGGCGACAGGAGCACGGCTACAACGAAGTGGCCGAGACAAAAGGGCACCCCATCCTGAAATTTCTCGGGAAATTCTGGGGGATCTCGGCGTGGATGCTCGAACTGATCATGGTGCTGTCAGCCGTGCTCCGGAATTACTCGGACCTGGTGTTGGTCAGCGCGCTGCTGATCATCAACGCCGCGTTGAGTTTCATGCAGGAGCGCCGAGCCGCTGGTGTCGTCGAGGCACTGCGGAAACAATTGCAGGTGAATGCACGCGTCCGGCGCGAGTCGAGCTGGCAGGTTGTTCCCGCTCGGGAGCTCGTTCCCGGCGACATCGTTCGTGTCCGGCCCGGCGACCTCATTCCGGCGGACGTGAAACTCCTGACGGGCGCACTGAGCGTTGACCAGTCGGCGCTCACCGGCGAATCGAAGGACGCGGACAAAGCGCCCGGCGAAGTGCTGTCGTCGGGGTCCGTCGTTCGCCGAGGCGAGGGCAACGGCGTCGTCCTGCTGACCGGGGCGAAGACGTACTTTGGCCGCACCACGGAACTTGTGCAAGAGGCGCGTCCGAAACTCCACATCGAAGCGGTGGTGAGCAAAGTCGTCCGCTGGCTCTTTGTCATTGTCGGCGCGCTGCTGGGCGTGGTGGTCATCCTGTCGCTGATGCGCGGCGCACCACTCCGGGAGATGATACCGCTCATGCTCGTGCTGCTGTTGAGTGCGGTGCCCGTCGCTCTCCCCGTCATGTTCACGATCAGCATGGCCGTCGGGTCAAAGGAGTTGGCGAAACGCGGCGTGCTGGTCACGCGCCTGAGCGCCGCTGAAGATGCCGCGACGATGGACGTGCTCTGCGTGGACAAGACCGGCACGATCACGATGAATCAGTTGGCCGTCACGGGCGTGATCCCGCTGGAGCACGCGACGGACGCCGACGTGCTGTTCGCAGGCGCACTCGCGTCGCAGGAAGCCAACCAGGATCCGATTGATCTCGCGTTCCTGGCCGCGGCAAAGGAGCGGCACATTTTCGACAACCTTCCTACGATCACACCCGTCTCTTTCGCACCGTTCGACGCGAAAAACCGACGGACCGAAGCCGTGGTCGAGCAGAACGGGCAGCGGCTGCGCGTGATGAAAGGAGCGGTGCGCACCATCGCCGAAGCCTGCGGACTCCAGCCGCCAGCAATCGATGCGTTGGAGGCGCGCGTCAGCGCGTCGGCCGCGAAAGGCTATCGCACGCTCGCAGTTGCGCGCGGTCCCGAGAGAGGCTCTCCCGCATTGGTCGGACTGGTGTCGCTATACGATCCACCTCGACCGGACGCCAAGCAGCTCATCGCCACGCTTCGCGACCTCGGCGTCTCGGTGAAGATGCTCACCGGCGACGCGCTGGCTGTTGCGAGTGAAATCGCGCGCGGCGTCGGCTTGCTCAACATCAAGCGCGTGGCGGACCTGAAGGCTGCGAACGCACGGCCCGGCGAGAAGACGGTGGATCTCTTCGCGGGCGCCGATGGTTTCGCCGAGGTGTTTCCGGAGGACAAGTACATCGTCGTGCAGCACCTCCAGGCCGCGGGCCATGTCACCGGCATGACCGGCGATGGTGTCAACGATGCACCAGCGCTCCGCCAGGCCGAAGTGGGTATCGCCGTCAGCACAGCGACCGATGTCGCCAAAGGCGCGGCCAGTGTCGTGCTGACGGAGCCCGGGCTGACGAACATTGTTGCGTTGGTCGAGCAGGGTCGGATCATATACCAGCGAATCCTGACGTGGATCATCAACAAGATCAGCCGGACAATCTTGAAGGCGACATTCGTGGCCATCGCGTTCGTGGTGACCGGCAAGTTTGTCGTCTCCGCGTTTGCGATGTTGCTGCTGACCTTCATGACGGACTTCGCCAAGATCTCGCTGGCCACCGACCATGTACGCTCGTCCAGAAGGCCAGAGACGTGGAACATCGGCGGCTTCGTCACGGTGTCCGTGAGCCTTGGTGTTGCGATGGTCGCGGAAACGCTTCTGTTCCTGTGGATTTGCTGGTCGCGTTTCGGGTTGGCGACGGGCAACAATGCGCTCTACACGTTCAGCTTCCTCTTGCTGCTCTACTTTGCCGTGTTTTCCGTCGTGTCTGCGCGTGAGCGTCGCTGGTTCTGGTCAACGCTGCCGAGCAAGGCACTCATGGCTGCCCTCACGGTGGATGCGCTCACAGGCACCATCCTGACGCGCGTGGGTCTTCCAGGACTCATGCCTTTGCCGTGGTTGCAGACGCTCGCGATCTTCGCCTACGCCATGGTCTCGTGCCTGCTCGTGAACGACACCGTGAAGGTCGTGATGATCAAGTGGCAAGTGCCCACGGTCGCCGATTAGGACACGCTCACACTCGCGCGCGCTAGACGAAGAAGCGCATGCCGATCCACAGCCCGAGCACCGAGGCTGCCGCGAGCACTCCAAGTCCCGCCAGCACGACCCAGCGGAAACGCCCGCTGCCGACGACCATCGCCAGCGACGCCTTGAAGACGGTGTTCGTGAGCACACCGATGGCGATCGCGCGCGCGGCGAGCGACACCATATCCGCCGACTTGCCGAGGTGATTCATCGACACGGTGAGCGCGTCCATGTCGGTGAGGCCCAGCGCGACAGCCGAGCTGATCACCCCCCGGCTTCCCCAGTACTGTGCCGCGAGTGAGCTCGCCGTGAGCGCCAGCTGGAAGAGCACCGCCATCTGGATGGCCGATCCGAGCCGGAGTGGATTCCCACTCTCATGATTCGGATGCGCGGCCGTCACGGGCCGGCGCAGCGCGATCGCCACGATGATCGCTCCCGCGACGAACCCCGGCAGCAGGTAGAGAATCAGCGAGCGCGCCACGGAAGGATTGAGCAGGGCGCTGACGATGATGACGCGCGGCAGCAGCACCGTGCACGCGCCGATCACGCCGACCGCGAGCGCGTCGCCAACGCTTCCCTCTCTGCGGCTCGTGCGGGAGAAATCGAACGTCACCGCCGTGGAGGAGACGAGGCCGCCGATCAGTCCCGTCACGCCGTAGCCTCGCTCCGCGCCAACGCTGCGCCGCGCGAGGTAGCCCAGGAAGTTCAGGCCCGAGAAGATCACGACGATCGTCCACAATCCGCGCGGCTTGATCCCGCCCCATGGCCCGAATGGTCCTTGAGGCAGCACGGGAAGCACGACGAGCGCGAGCGCGGCAAACTGCAGCCCCGCGCGCAGCTCGATCTCCTCGATTCGCCTGAGCATCGCATGAATGCGCGTCTTCTCCGCCAGCACGAGCACGATGACGGTGGCGATGCCGCTCGCTACCGACATGTACCCGATGCCTGCTGCGAACCCGATCGCAAGCACGACGATCGCGGCAACCTCGGTCGTCCCGTCGATGGAGGCCGCGGTTCGTCGCGCGGCGATCGAGTAGGCGACCACGGTGAGAGCGCTTCCGGCGAGCAGTAACGTGGCGGCAACGACCTCCACCTGCTCCGACGCCAACCAACCGGCGATGCCGCCGAGCAGGCCGAGGAGGAGAAAGGTGCGAACGCCGGCAAAGCGTGCGTCAGGACCACTCGCGTGACCGGACCACTCGCGCTCAACGCCGATCGCGAGTCCCGCGACCGCGGCGACGGCCAGATGCTGTGCGACGATGATCAGCGGCGTATCGCGGATCATGTGCCGGTGACGCGCGCGTCAGCCACGCGTGCGCTCCACGATCATCTTGCCCATGGTCTCTCCATCTGGATCTGACCCTCGGAGAGCCAACGGCTCATGTCAACGAGAAAGGCGGCGCGCCGGTCGGCGTGTGCCATGACGCGACAATACGTCATTGAAGTGGAAAATGACACTCTCGCTGTCACTTCGCCCGGGCCGGTGACCAGCGGCCTGGCTGGCTCAGGCGCAGGCCGCGCTACAGCGCGCTCGGATAGGTCTCGGGGAGCTCGCCGCGCTCCCAGACGCCAGTGCGCTCGAGCGGCTCCACCGCGCGCGTCACGTCGTAGTGGAGCACCGCGTCGAACTGCGCGGGGAGCTGGGCGACGAAATAGTGGCTCTGTCGCTCGGTCTCCGGCTTGTAGATGACCCCGATGGCGCGCTCGAGTCGTGGCGTCGACAGCGCGGTACGCAGCTCGCGGTCGGTCCGGAGGTCGAGCAGAAAGTTCCGGTCACGGGCGCCGTGGAAGAGCGCCTCGTAGCTCTCGGGAAGCGCCGGGCGGACGACCTTCCGCTCGGCGTGGCCGCCCCAATCGCTCGCCGCGGTCACGGTGCCGGTGTACGTCGTGAAGCCGATCAGTACGGCGTCGGCGCCGTGGCGCGCGCGCACGAGCTGCCCTACGTTGAGCTCTCCCTGTTTCCCCATCTGAGTGGCGCGCGCGTCGCCGAGGTGGGAGTTGTGGGCCCAGACGACGAGCTTGGGCGGAGCGCTCCCGCGCGCGAGGAAGCTGGTGAGCGCCTCCAGCGTCTCGACCATGTGCGTGTCGCGAAGATTCCACGAGAGCTCGCGCCCGCCGAACATCGCGCGGTAATACCGTTCGGCGTTCCGCACGAGGACCGCGTTCTGCTCGGCGAAGAAGAGCGCGTCCGTCGGCATGCGCCCGTCACGCCGGATGTAGTCGGCCGCCGCGTGCCGCAGCTCGACGAGCTGCGCCACGACCTCCCGCTCGCACGAGTCGGCGAGGCCGGCCGTGGCGGCATAGCCGTAGGCTTGAGGATCCTCACCGAAGTGGTCGAAGCAGGCGTAGCGATTGCGCGCCCGCCGAGCGGCATCGGGGTCGACCTTGTCGAGGTACTCGAGCACGGCGGCCATCGAGGCGTGCATGCTGTAGAGGTCCAGGCCGTAGAAGCCGGCCTTCGGCTGCGAGGCTGCACGGCCGTCGTTGTAGCTCCGGAGCCAGCCGACGAAGTCGAGCACGTCGGCGTTGCGCCACATCCACTGGGGGAACCGCTTGAAGCCGGCGAGCGCCTGCTCGGCATCGGCGTCATCGCTCGCGCCGCGCACGAAGCGGTTGACGTGGTAGGCGTCGGGCCAGTCGGCCTCCACAGCGACTCCGATGAAGCCCTTCTCGCGAATGAGCCGCTTGGTGATCTCGGCGCGCATGCGATAGAAGTCGTGTGTGCCGTGCGACGCCTCGCCGATGAGGACGTAGTGTGCGTCACCGATGAGCGCGAGGAGAGGATCGAAGTCAGATGCCGTCCCGACAAGCGGTCGCGCGGCGCTCGAGACGAGGCGTTCGGCATGCTCGGAGACTGGGGGGCGAGTCGACGTGATCATTGCGCTACCGCTCCGCTGGTGAGGCCGTCAAGGTGGGGGCGGGCGAGCCACGGGCGTCGCCCTGTGCAAGCAGTTCCAGGACTTCGTCGTCGGTGGTCTGCGAGAAGTCGGCATACCACATCCCGACGCCGTGGAACGGCGCCGGGGTCAGCGCACACACACACTCGTCGGCGGCGGCCGCGACCATGGCGCACGCCTCACGCGACGCCACCGGGACGGCCGCGATCACCGCGGCGGGGCCGCGGGACCGAAGCGCCTCGATCGCGGCGCGCATCGTGGAACCCGTTGCGAGACCGTCGTCGACGAGCACGACCGTCTTGCCGGCGAGGTCGGGAAAGGGACGCCCGCGCCGGTAGAGCCGCTCGCGTCGGCCGAGTTCGCGACGCTCCGTCTCGACGATGCGATCGATGTCGTGCTGCGACAAGCCGAGCATCGCGACGGTCCTGGCATCCACGATGCCGATGCCGCCACTGGCGATCGCGCCGATTGCGTACTCCTCGTTGCCCGGAGCTCCAAGCTTCCGGACGACGAACACATCGAGAGGAGCGTCGAGCGCGGTAGCGACCTCGTAGCCGACTGGCACTCCGCCGCGGGGCAAGGCGAGGACGACGACGTTCGAGCGCGGGGTGTGTCCGCGCAGCCGCTCGGCGAGGATCCGTCCGGCCTCGCGCCGGTTCGTGAAGGGTCGCGTCACACGAGGCTCCCGTTCGATGAGTTGCCGCCACGCAACGCTGCTGAGCGGCAAATGTTGCGCCATCGCGCCAGGTCAGCGTTCGCGCTCCGCCCCATCGGGGATGCCATTGGCTCCGTGTCCGCGCTCGTGTCGCATGAGCGCGTGCACGACTCAGCCGCCGCGCGCGAGCCGCACCGCGACGACGACGACCAGCACACCGAGGAGGGCGTTCGCCCGTGCGAGGCGAGCCGCACGCTGGCGGAGCGCCAATGCCTGTGGCGAACCCGGCTTCAACCCGCTGGCGCGCGGGCCGTCAACGAAATCGTGTACCGCGCTCACGGCAAGCATCGCGGCGACCGCGACCAGCTTGATCGCCAGCGAATGACCCACCGCCGTCCGCCAAAAGACCGGAGACCCGAGCACCCCGTCCCATCGCAACCAACCCTTGTAGTGCAGGTTGCCCACGCCAGTCAGCAAAAGAATCCCGATGGCCCACCAGCCCGCGGAGCGAAAGCGAAGCCCGAGATCCTGGAAGAGTCGCTGCCGGAGTTCCGGTGGCTCCACCGCGCGCAGGACCGGCGCCCCGATCAGGCCGAGGAAGAGCATCCCGCCCAGCCAGAGCATCGCGGCAAGCACGTGGACGGTGATGTTGGCGTAGTAGAGCGACGACATCGCCTACCGGCCAGCCCGGGGACGCGGCGCGACAATGGCACGCACGACGCACGTGGCGGTCTCGTGATCGTGTATCATGGCAAACTCATTGAGGAAGCACGCGCTTCTCCAGCGAACTCACTGCGGATCCGCCACCTTCGGCACCACGTACGTCGTGCCGAGCGCGCCCTGGTACTCACCGAACAGCGCCTTGATGCCGGCGAACTCCTTCTTCACCGCGGCGCGATACTCCGGCCGCGTGGCGAAGTCGAAGAGAAGCGCCGTCATCGCTTGCGCGTCCACGACGAAGCCCGTGTGGCCGACGTCGCGGAGCGCGTCCGCTTCCATCTCGTAGGTATGATTGGGCGCGTGCGACGTCTGCGCGCTGAAGCCGATCCCCGGGATGTTGCTCGACGCGCTACCCCTCTCCTCGTAGCCCTGCGGCTTTCCCGGCTCGGCGATCACGTTGGTGCCGCCGTACTTCTTGAGATAGGCGAAGCCCACCTCCGACAGCGTCGCGATGGAGATCCCG
>DATCGM010000137.1:0-5114 GCA_036508915.1 Gemmatimonadaceae bacterium | reverse complement strand
TGGGCGTTCAAGCATCCGTCACCGGCCGACTTCTATCGCACAATGGAGGACGTGGGCGGAAAGCGCCTCGACTGGTTCTGGCGCGAGTGGTTCAAGGAGAACCCGCACTTTGATCAGGCAATCGACACGGTCGTGACGTCGAATGGGCCGAACGGCGCGAAGGTCGTCACGGTGGTGTACGGAAATCGCGCGCGTGGAGTGCTGCCGATTCACGCACGATTCACCTACAGCGATGGGTCGGTGGAGAACCACGACTATCCCGCTGAGGTGTGGAGCACGAACACGATGCACTACATGCGCCGCTATACCGTCATCGGCAAGACGCTCGTCCGCATCGAGCTCGATCCCGATAAGCGGCTGGTGGATATCGATCGCTCGAACAACGTGTGGGGCTCGGCTTCAGGCGGGCCGAAGCCCTGAACCGATAGCTGGCTGGGTTTTCAAGCAAACGCGTGACTTGAGAAAGGGCTGGATTCAACGGGAACTGCCTGATAAGAAATCGGGCCGTTTCAGGTCAATCCGGCTCTTTCCTTTTCACCGCTTTGTTCCTGCCGGGCCATGACATCCAGTTCCGCCACCAGCTCATCCCCGAAATAGTACCCCAGCTCGGCACGTGCCATCTCGTACGCCGTCGGACCGGGTCCGGCGCAGACTAGTGAACCCTCGGCCAGCTCCGCTGAGCACAGCAGGATCTCGTCGTCAAAAGTCACCGGAAAAAGCGCACTCACCATCGGCTTGAGCAGGTGGTAATCGTCGTTCGTCTCGAGCGACAGCGAGTGCAGCAGGCATCCGCGCGTGTCGCGACGCAGAAAGACGCAGCGGCCGTTCACGACGCGCGTTCGCGTCGCCGCTCCGCCGGGGAAGTCGGCGTCGAGCGTGGTCGCCGTCTCGAACCCGGCAGACGGATCGAGTCCGATGTGCGGCGCGAGCTCGGCTGCGCGCGCGAGGATCCGGTCGCGCTCCACCACGGACACGTCCACACCATGCTGGCAGCACGCGTCCGCACAGAAGCCGCAGCTCATGCAGTGGCCGAAGTACCGGCGCGTGAAGATCGCGGTGTCCACGGCACGCACGATCGGCGCGCCATCCCGCGCGACGTACGCACGGGAGAGCGATCGATGTGTCAGGCGGCGCTCGTGCCTTCGGCGCCGTCGCCGGGCGCGGGCGGAGCGCCACGCGGCCGCGGAGCTGGCCCTCGCCGGCGGCTTCGGCCGCGCTTCCGCGCCGCCGGGACCCCACTTCCGCTCGTCTGATGATGACCGCCCTCGGCCATCTCGCCGCGGCGAATCACCGACTGGCGGCAGGCCTCGAGCACCGCTTCGAGCGCCTCGATGCCGTCATCGGTAGCCTCGAGAAAGAGGTCTTTCACGACCGACTCTGCCTTCTCGAGCTGCTTCACGAGCGCCAGCGCCATCGCCCGGCTCGACATCGTGCCGCAGAGCGTCGCGTCGATGCGATTGCCGGCGGGACGACGCAACACGGTCACGGCGCCCTGCGTTCCAGGCTGCAGAAAGTACGGCGACTTGTGTACGGGCCCGGCGCGCTTCTTCGCGGAGCGACGCTTTTTCTCGGTCATATCGCAATCATCCGCGTGTGCACGACTGTAACGTATTCGCAACACGGCTGAGGCGGGAGGGGCCTTGGACCGATCGGACAGTCGAACAGTCTGACGGTCTGACGGGACAACAGCGCGGCGCGTTCGTGACCGGCCTCGCGCGGCAGGCCACCGAGAAATTAGCTTCCGCCCTACACCGCATACGTCTCCCCACCACTCTTCCCGACCATGTCCACTTCCTCTCCCGCCGAGCCCGATCTCCGCTTTCCCATCGGCAAGCTAGACCGAAAGTCGCAGCTCTCTGCAGACGAGCGCCGAGCGGCCATTGATGCGATCGCCGCTGCGCCGCGCGAGCTCCGCCAGGCTGTCAAAGGGCTGACCGACGCGCAACTGGATACGCCGTATAGACCCGGCGGGTGGACGGTGCGTCAACTCGTGCATCATGTGGCCGACAGCCACTTGAGCGCATACGTGCGCTTCCGTCTCGCGTTCACCGAGCAGAACCCGACGATCAGGGGGTACGACGAGGCGAAGTGGGCCGAGCTCGACGACGCGCGCACGATGCCGATCGAGGTCTCGCTCACCCTCCTCGACGCGGCGCACGAGCGCCTCGCGACGCTCTTGCGCAGCTCTTCGGAAGACAGGTTCCAGCGCACACTGAATCATTCCGAGAATGGTTCGATGACGGTGGACAGCCTGCTCTCCATGTATTCCTGGCATGGCCGCCATCACACGGCGCACGTCACCGCGCTGCGCGAGCGGATGAAATGGTCGTGACACGCCGGACCCTGGGGGCGGCCTTCTCGCTCGTCTGTCTTGCCGCGTGCGGTCGCGGCAAGGCGCCAGCGTCCGACACACCCGCTGCACAGCAGGAGGCAACCGCCGTCGCGGCCGGCGGCGCCCCGACCTGCCAGAGGACGGGACATTGGAGCGAGTGTACGGTCCGCATTCGCCTCGAGCAGTCCGGCCTCGCGCCGCAGAGCGGCTCGGATAAGATCGGGGACCTCCCGAAGCTCGACGTGAAGGCGGTCACGCTGACGCTCGGCAACGCGGGTGTGGCCTTTTACCTGTACCCCGACACCGTCTCGCGCCACACCGCCGCCGCCACGCTCGACACGGCGAAGTTCATCGCGCAAGCGCGTCCGATCAGCATGAAGGCTGAGACGACGCTGATTCAGAGCGACAACGTGCTGGTGCTGCTGTTCAGCAAGAACGAGCACCAGCGGGAGCGAGTGTCGGACGCAATCATGGCGGGGCCGCCGCAGCCGTAGTCTGCGGCATTCTGGGCGCTGCGGGACTCGCGTCTACGGCAGGTATGCGATGCAGTCGATCTCCACCCGCAGTCCGACACCCGGCAAACCCGCCGCCTGTATGGTGGTTCGCGCCGGCCGGTGATCGCCGAAGACACGCTCGTATACGCCGTTCATCAGATGGAACTCGTTCATGTCGAGCAGGAAGACCCCGCAGCGCAACACGTACTGCAGGTCGGAGCCGGCCGCCTGCAGGATCGTCCGCACATTTTTCAGGCACTGTGCCGTCTGCGTCGCCGCGTCCGGCCCGGCGAGCTGGCCTGTGGCCGGATCCGTGGCGCCCTGGCCCGAGACGAAGATGAGGCGCTCGAAGCCCATTCCCGGTGAGTAGGGGCCGACGGGCTTCGGGAGGTTGTCGGCGTGGATGGGACGGTGAGTCCTGGTGGTATTGCTTTCGGGCATCATTTGTCCCTGTGCGAAGGAAGCACGCGCATCGGCGTTCTTGCCGCGGCGCCGGGTTGATCACTCGCAAATATCGCGAGCGCCAATCGGCCCGCCAGAAGGTCGCGTCGTTCGACGTCGCCGAGTACCAGTGAGCCCCGTGATCGCACGGTGCCCTGTGCGGCAAGACGGCGGACGACGGGCCCCGGCGTGCCGGCGCTGTCGCGCACGATGCTCACGGCGTAGACGTGGCCGGCGGATGAACCGGACACACGCACCTCATACACGAGCGCCCGCCGAGTCGGATCGAACGTGAATGCTCCACGCGCCGTGGCGCCGTTGCTGCTTGCCGTGGTGGTAAACGCGAGCGGTTTCGGCGCGCGGCCATCGACGAGCGGCGGCGTGGTGCTCGGCGCGCGACGCGGATGAACCGACTGCTCGTAGTCGTACGCGAGGGCGAGCAGGTTGGCGTCGGCAAGTGGACGCCCCAGCAGTTCGACGCCAATGGGCATGCCATCTGGTGTAAATCCCGCAGGTACACTGAGGGCCGGCAATCCCGTGACCGCGCTCAATTGACACGTCGAGCCACGGGCCGGCTCGCCAATGAGCGCGGCCTTGCGCCGCATCGTCGGATAGACGAGGGCGTCATAGTGATTGGCGTCGAGAAAGGCGATGACCATGTCGCGCGCCGCCGTCCCCCGCGCGAGCGCGGCGCGATACGCCGCGTTGTCGCGCGTGCCGAGACTGTCCCGTCGGCGAAATGGCTGCTCGAGCGCCGCGTGATAGAGCCCGGCGGCGAGAATGTCGGACAGCCCTGAGACGTGCGTGCCCGGAACCTTCGCGAGGAAGTCGATGAGATCGTACTTGAACTCGTAGTCGATGACACTCGCGCGGTTGACGATGCTGTCGAGACCGGGAATGGCAACGTTCACCACTTCGGCGCCACGCGCCTTCATCTTGTCGAGCGCAGATCGGACGACGCGCGCGCCCTCCTGATCGTCGGCCTCCTCGCCAAAGTACGACGTCAGCACGGCGAGGCGCTTGCCACGGAGCGACGTCGAGTCGAGTGCGCTGACGAATCGAGGAAGCTGTCGCCCATTGAGCATGCGCGTCGCGGAGTCGGCGGCGTCCGGGCCGATGGTCGCGTCGAGCGCGATGGCGAGATCCATCACGGTGCGCGCAAGCGGACCACCCACATCCTGCGAATGCGCGAGCGGAATGATCCCGCTGACGCTGGAGAGTCCCTTCGTGGGGCGCAGGCCGAACAGATTGTGCACCGCGGACGGAATGCGAATGGAGCCGCAGGTATCGGAGCCCCACGCCACCGCGGAAAAACTCGCCGCCACCGCGGCGCCGCTGCCGCCGCTCGAGCCACCGGGATTTCTGTCCGGGTCATACGGGTTGCACGTCTGCCCGCCAAGTGAACTGATGCTCGTGATGCCGGCGGCGAGTTCATGCATGTTCGACTTTCCGAGGATCACAGCGCCGGCGTCGCGGAGTCGTTTCACCTGGAAGGCATCGTCAGGCATGCGCAGGCCCGCGAGTGCGATCGAGGCCGCGGACGTCGGCATGTCGCGTGTGGCGTAGTTGTCCTTGAGGATGATGGGAATACCATGCAACGGTCCTCGCACCTTGCCGGCCTTCCGCTCGACGTCGAGCGCCGAGGCGTCGGCACGCGCGTGCGGGTTGAGCCGGATCATCGCGTTGAGGGCAGGGCCCTCGTGGTCGTACGCAGCGATGCGCGCGAGATAGGCGTCAACGAGGCTGGCCGAGGTCGTGCGTCCCGAGGTCAGCGCTGCTTGAAGCTCGGTGATCGTGGCTTCGAACACGATGTCGGCGCGATGGCCGTGCGCCGCACTCTGAGCGCG
>DATCGM010000136.1:0-3475 GCA_036508915.1 Gemmatimonadaceae bacterium | reverse complement strand
GGCGGATTCAACCGGTGAGAGCAACAGTGATTGATTTCCTGTTCTCATCGGAGGTGGGACGATGCCACGCATCGGAGGCGGAGGGTTTTCAGATCAGCAGGTGATGGACGTGCGGGCGCGGTGGAGGGCTGGCGAATCACTGACGGCGATTTGCGGCGCGCTCGAAAAGGCCAAAGGCGCGGTGTATGCCGTGATCGTGCGCGATGGCGGCATCCGCCGGCCGCCGCGCCGTCGGGCGCTCCAGGCGCTCACCGCCGCCGAGCGGGAAGAGATTAGCCGCGGGATTGTGGCTGGCGCGTCGACGCGCGCGATGGCGCGGACGCTGGGTCGTGCGCCGTCGACGATTAGTCGCGAGATTCAACGGAATGCTGGCCGTCTGGAGTATCGAGCTGCGCGCGCCGACGCGCAGGCATGGCAGCGCGCGGGGCGTCCGAAGCGCTGCGTGCTGGCACAATGCCCGGCGCTGCGCGCCGTCGTCGCCGAAAAACTCACCGTGTTCTGGTCGCCGCGACAGATCGCGGGGTGGCTCGTGATGACGTATCCGGACGATTCGACGATGCGGATTTCGCATGAGACGCTCTACAAGAGTCTCTACATTCAGGCGCGCGGCGTGCTGAAGAAACAACTCATCGCGCATCTGCGTCGCCGTCACCGCACGCGCCGCCGGCAGAACGCGCCGGAGACGTCGCGGCATCCCATTCGGATCCCGGACCTCGTATCGATTCGGGAGCGCCCCGCAGAGGTCGAGGATCGCGCGATGCCCGGACACTGGGAAGGCGATCTGCTCGCCGGCGCCCGCAATAGCCACATCGCCACGCTCGTCGAGCGCAAATCGCGCTACGTCCACCTCGTGCACGTCGACGGAAAAAAAGACACAGTGAGCGTGATCAACGCGCTGATCCGCGAAGCGCCCCGTGTGCCAGGACAGCTCATGAAGTCGCTCACGTGGGATCGCGGCAACGAAATGGCGCAGCACAAACGCTTTACCGTCGCCACCGATGTCGCCGTGTATTTCTGCGATCCGCAGAGCCCGTGGCAGCGCGGCTCCAACGAAAATACCAACGGGCTGCTGCGTCAGTACTTTCCACACGGCACCAATCTCAAAGACATCACACAGGACGAACTCGACGCGGTCGCCCGTCAGCTGAACGAACGACCGCGCGAGACACTTGGCTTTCGGACGCCGGCCCAGCAACTTGCCCTCGATGTTGCGCTGACCGGTTGAATCCGCCGCAGTTGTAGTTCCCCCAAGAGTTGCTTGATCCGGTCCTTGTCCGGCATTTGGTCCGGCGGTTTCCGTGTTAACGCTTTTTGCGGTTGCGCTCGATCGCCTCCACCGCGAGTTGCGGTTGGTGAACGAATCCGCGGCGGCGAGTCTCGCGGGAGGGCTCGAGGAGGGCGTGGACATCGAGATCGTCTACACCGGCGTGCGACCCGGAGCGGCGCCCCTGCCTTGAGCGCCGCGGCCTACCTCGGCCCGCGCGCCAGCATCGCCGCCGCGACCGCGCCGCACCAGAAGAGGAACGACCACTTCACGAGGTCGGCGAACCGCCGGTCGATCTTCGACTCGACACCCGAGAGCGCGACCTTCACCTCCGCGAGGCCGTCGTGCATCTCCATCCGCAGGCCGCTGATCTCCGCGCGCAGTTCGTTCCGGAACTCGCCGCGCAGGGCGTCGATCGCCTGACGCTGCTCCGTGAAGCGGCTGTCGACGAGTTGGAACCGACTGTCGATTCGAGCGAAGTTCAGTTCGTTCAGCTCCCGCAGTTCAGCGCGCTGAGTGTCCACCCGTTGCATCCAGTCGACGAGGTCGGCGGCAGCTTCATCGCCCAGGGCTTCATGAAGCGTTCGCGAAAGAACAGCGGTGATCGGCATCGGCGGGGCTCGGAGAGAAGGTTCCGCCGAGTATGACGCTAATGCCGAGGAGACGCGTCATCAATAGTCTGCGGACCGGAGCGGGATGACGCACAGCCAGTGGAAGAGGTCTGGGATAGCTTGGCCGCGAGCCCCGACGAGGTTGGCGTGCCGCAATGGCACCGCGACGAACCGCTACGAGGTCGTCGAGGGCGAGCTGTTCGTGACGCCCTCAAGAGCCGGGTCCTTCCGGATATCTTCGTCGTCCCGAGGACCACCACGAGGATGCCGAAATCGTGGAAAGACGCGCCCACGCCGATTCTCGTCGTCGAAATCCTTTCCGATAGCACCGCGATGCGCGACCTGGGCGCAAAGCGCAAGCTCTACAATCGCGCCGGAGTCGCCGAGTACTGGATAGTCGATCTGCCGGCGCTGTTCCGCGAGGCGTTGGACGAGTAGAACGGCAAAAGCGTTAACACGGATCAGACGGAAACGGCCGGACAACTCGCGGATCAAGCTCTCTGGAGAAACAGCAACCGCAACGGCGGGCGTTGTTCCCACAAGGTTGATCCGCGGTCATCCGGAAGTCATCCGGCAGTTTCCGTGTTAACGCTTTCCCTTACTACACTACGCTCCAGCGCTCCGCTCGCGAATCCAATTCGCGAACCGCTCTTCGCCGTCTGTCCTAAACCACCATCCCTTCCCGCTCCAGCCGCCCCAGCAGCGCCGAGTCCACCCGCGCGCTCATCAGCACATCACCCGTTTCTTCATCGTTCGCGCTGGTCACCACCTCGCCATCGCGGTGGATCTCCGCAATCAGTTTCCCGCTCGCCGCCGGCAGCCTCAGCTTCACCAGCGGCCGCCGGTTCCGTACCGCCTGTAGCAGCGCCGCCTTGAGCGGCTCCATCGAAAAACCGCCCTTCCCGATCGCGCTGACGAACAGCGAGTTCGGCAGCAGGTTCTCCATCCGTTCCTTGAGCGCCGCCACGTCTTCCGCGCTCAATGCATCCACCTTGTTGAACAGGTGCACCACCGGCGTCTCGTGCAGCTTGAGGTCCGCGAGCACTTCGTCCACCACCAGCCGCTGCTCCTCCCACGTGGGATGGCTCGCGTCGATCACATGCAGCAGCAGATCCGCCTCACCCACTTCCTCGAGCGTCGCGCGGAAGCTCGCCACGAGATGGTGCGGCAGCTTGCGAATGAACCCGACGGTATCCGTGAGCAGAACCTTCTGCCCCTCGCCGACGTTCACGTCGCGCGTCAACGGATCGAGCGTGGCGAACAGGCGGTCCTCCACGAAGATGTCGCTCACGCCGCTCATCGCCCGCAGGATGGAGCTCTTCCCCGCGTTCGTGTAGCCCACGAGCGACACGCGAAAGACGTTCTTGCGCGACGCGCGCTGCACTTCGCGCGAACGCTGCACGTCGAGCAGGCGGTCCTTCAGCAGTTTGATGCGCAGCCCCACGAGCCGCCGGTCGGTCTCGAGCTGCGTTTCGCCGGGCCCCCTCACGCCGATGCCGCCGCGGAACTTCTCGAGGTGGGTCCACATGTTGGTGAGGCGCGGCAGCGAATACTCCAGCTGCGCCAGCTCCACCTGCATCTTCGCCTCGGCGCTCCGCGC
>DATCGM010000135.1:0-6467 GCA_036508915.1 Gemmatimonadaceae bacterium | reverse complement strand
TGCGAGCCGTTTCTGCTCTTCCAGTTGTAGAACATCGAATCGGTCTTGCCGATCCAGCGCGGCTGCACGGATGTGCCGAAGACGACGTTGCGCAGCGCGGTGTTGCTGTAGCGATTCGCGAGGAGCCAGTTGGCGTGGACGGGCGGCGCGGGCGGCGCCGACGGCCCGGCCTGCGCGAACGCCGGCACCGCGAGCCCGGCCGAGAGCACGCCGGCGAGAAACATCGAGCGAAGACGATGCGCGGAATTCGATGCGATCATGGAAGAAATCTCTGGCCTGACTGGCCGCTCGGAGGAGTGGAAAGTTCGGAATCGCCACACGGGTCGAGATCGCCCGGACCTTAACATTTACTCGCGAAACGCGTCTTGCGTTGTAGTAGATCGATTCTCTTCCTCCCTCTCCGTAGATGCGCATCAACGGCAATAATGACAACGCGGCGCCAGTCGTCGTTCTCTCGCGTGACTCGGCGCATGGCTGCACTCAGGACGAATATGACGAGATGTTGGCACTTGGCATCCTGTCCGGCGAGACCGGCGCGCCGCGGGCGGCGCGCGACGTCATTGAGCGGCACGCCATGCAAGCGTCGTCGGTGCTGAACGAAGCGTTCGACTACGAAAGGCCAGCTTCCTTTTCCCGCGGCGTCCGCTTCGACCTTGGCGACAAGGTCATGCTGCTGATCTCCGGAACGGCTAGTGTGGACGAGGCCGGATGCACGACGCATGTCGGCGACTTTCGCGCACAACTCTGGCGCACATACCGCAACATATCCGAGCTCCTCGCGGCCGAAGGCGCGACCTGGCACGACATTGTGCGCACGACCTGCTACCTGCGCGACATCGAGCGTGATTACAAGGACTTCAACGAGGTCCGCACGGCCTTCTTCGACTGGCTCGGCCTCGATCCGCTCCCTGCGAGCACGGGCATCCAGGCACGGCTCTGCCGCGAGGATCTCCTCGTCGAGATTGAAGCGATCGCCGTCATGCCCCGCGACCGCCGCCGGTGATCCCCGTGCATACCCCGTCGCAGCGCACCATCGTCCAGGTTCAGGGCGTGGAGTTTGGCGGACCGGAGGTCGTCATCATCGCCGGGCCCTGCGCGGTCGAGAACGAAGAGCAGTTGCTCACCGTTGCCCGCGCCGTACGGGACGCCGGCGCGCAAATGCTTCGCGGCGGCGCTTTCAAGCCGCGCACGTCGCCGCACAGCTTTCAGGGGTTGGGTGAGGACGGACTGAAGCTCCTCGCGGCAGCACGGGCAGAAACAGGATTGCCGGTCGTCACGGAGGTCATGGACCCGCGCGTGCTTCCGCTCGTCGCGCGCTACGCCGACATGCTCCAGATCGGATCGCGCAGCATGCAGAACTTTCCGCTACTCGAGGAAGTCGGTCGCTGCCGCATGCCCGTGCTCTTCAAGCGCGGGATGGCCGCGACGATCGACGAGTATCTGCAGGCCGTTGAATACATCCTGAAGGGTGGCAACGACCGCATCGTACTCTGCGAGCGTGGCATCCGCACCTTCGAGACGTCCACGCGCAGCACGCTCGACCTCAATGCCGTGCCGGTGCTGAAACGACGGACGCACCTGCCGGTGATCGTCGATCCGAGTCACGGTACCGGTCACGCCTGGATGGTCCCGCGACTCGCCGCGGCCGCCGTCGCTGTCGGCGCGGATGGGCTCCTCATCGAAGTGCATGGCGACCCGGCCAACGCGCTCTGCGATGGACAGCAGTCCGTGACGCCGGACGTCTTCCGGGAACTGGCGGTCGAGGTCGCGGCCGTCGCGGCGGCGGTCGGTCGCACCACGGCGGTCCTATGCGACGCTCTGTGATTCGTCTCTCGTTCGTCGTTGCCACCGTGGCACTCGGCGCGACGAGTGCCTTTGCCTCCCCGTCTCCCACGGCGCCGCTCTCCCGGATCGACGCTCTGGTCTTCGCCAGACTCAAGAAGCTGGGCATCCAGCCGGCGCCAGCATCCAGCGACGCAGTGTTCGTCCGCCGAGTCTACCTGGATGCGATCGGCACGCTGCCGACGGCTGACGAAGTCCGCGTCTTTCTCGCCGATCCCGATCCGAAGAAGCGCGACAAGCTCGTGGACCGACTGCTCGAACGCGACGAGTTCGCGGACTACTGGGCGATGAAGTGGAGCGACGTGCTGCGCGTGAAGTCGGAGTTCCCCATCAACCTCTGGCCGAACGCGGTGCAGGCGTACCACCACTGGATTCGCGCCAGCATCAAGGCGAACACGCCGTACGATCGCTTCGCACGTGAGCTGCTCACGGAGAGCGGCAGCAACTTCCGCGTGCCGCCAGTGAATTTCTATCGCGCGGTTCAGAGCCGTGAACCGGAAGCGCTCGCGTCGGCGGTCGCGCTCACGTTCATGGGCATGCGCGCCGAGCACTGGCCGCGCGAGCGGCTCGCGAACATGGCCGCGTTCTTTTCGCGCGTCGGTTACAAGTCGACGCAAGAATGGAAAGAGGAGATCGTGTTCTTCGATCCCGATAAGGCGTCGGCGCCGCGCGCCGTCTTTCCTGACGGCACGACGATCAAGCTCTCGCCCGACCAGGATCCGCGCGCGGTCTTCGCGGACTGGCTCGTATCGCCGAAGAACCCCTGGTTCGCAAAGGCCGTCACCAATCGCGTCTGGTCATGGCTGCTCGGCCGCGGCGTGATCCACGAACCGGACGACATCCGACCGGACAACCCGGCGAGCGATCCGAAGCTGCTGGCGTACCTCGAGCAGGAACTCGTCGCGTCGAAGTACGACCTGAAACATCTCTTCCGTCTCATTCTGACGTCGAGGACCTATCAGCTCTCGTCGGTGGCCACTGCGAATGATCCACGCGGCGACGCGAACTTCGCACACTATGCTCAGCGGCCGCTCGAGGCGGAAGTGCTCATCGACGCCATCGATCAGGTCACCGGCACCACGGAAGAGTACTCCAGCCCCATTCCCGAGCCGTTTACCTTCGTGCCCGAAAACCGGCGCACCATCGCACTGGCCGATGGCAGCATCACGAACTCGTTTCTCAAGACGTTCGGGCGCTCACCGCGCGACCTCGGCCTCGAGTCGGAGCGCGACAACAAGCCGACGGCCGCGGAGCGGTTGGCGCTGCTCAACTCGGGCCAGATCCAGGGCAAGCTCGAACGGGGGCCGGCGCTGCAGGCGCTCATTCGCGCGTCAGTCGACATGCCGCAGCTCGTGACCACGCTCTATCTCACCATTCTCTCACGCCCACCGGCCGCTGACGAGCTGCAGATCGCGCTCGCCTACGCGCAGTCGGTGAACGGCAACCGGCGCATGGCGGCCCTCGATATCGCGTGGGCGCTAATCAACACGCCGGAATTCCTGTATCGGCACTGATCGCACACCGGGAGGCACACCGCGATGCCAATGAACAGACGCGACGCACTCAAACACGGACTCCTCGGCGCAGGGGCGTTCATCGCTGCCAATCAGCTTCCGCGCTCGCTGTGGGCCATGTCGGCCGCGCCGGCGGCACCGGTGGCGAAGGCCAAATCAGTCATCCAGATCTGGATGTGGGGTGGGCCGGGGCACCTCGACACCTTCGATCCCAAGCCTGACGCCGGCTACGACTACTGCGGTCCATTCAACAAGCCCATCGCGACGAACGTCGACGGAATCCTCATCAACGAGCTGTTGCCGCAGCTGGCGAAGGAAGCCGACACGTACTCCATCATCCGCAGCATGACGCACGGCATCAACGCGCATGAAACCGCGTCGTACACCGTGCAGACCGGCAGAAAATCGAACGGCCACGACGTCTTCCCCTGTGCCGGCGCCGTCGTCTCGTTGTTCAAGGGCTACAAGGCCGGATACACAGGACTCGTGCCGCCCTACGTCGTGCTCACACAGCCGCAGGGCCGTTTCTCGGAGGCCGGGTTTCTGGGTCCGAACTACGCACCATTCGCCACCGGCGGCGACCCCGCGCAGGCACGGTTCGTCGTCGAAGGGATCATCGCGCAGAATGTCACTGACGAGCGGCAGCGTGCGCGGCGCGAGATGCTGCGGCAACTGCGCACGGTGGGGCACGTCGTCAACGCCGACGCGTCGCTCGACGCCTTCACGCACTCCGAGGAACAGGCATATGACCTCATCCTCGGCGACGCGGGCAAGGTTTTCGATCTATCGCAGGAGAAGGACGAGATGCGCGACCGGTACGGCCGCAACACCTTCGGCCAGTCCTGTCTCGTTGCGCGTCGCCTCGTCGAGCGCGGCGTGCCATACATCACGATCAATTCTCAGGGCTGGGACACCCACAAGCAAAACTTCCAGATCATGCGACAGAAGCTCCCGCAGGTGGACAACGGCCTGTCGACCCTGCTGCGTGATCTCTCCGATCGTGGCTTGCTCGAGAGCACAATCGTGTGGGTCGGCGGCGAGTTTGGGCGGCGTCCGAAAATCGACTGGGAGGCGCCGTGGAACGGCGGCCGCAACCACCATGGCGCCGTCTTCTCGACGCTCGTCGCCGGCGGCGGCTTCAAGGGCGGGCATGTCATCGGGTCGTCCGACGCACGGGGCGAGGAAGTGCGCGACCGGCCGGTGTCACCGAGCGATCTCATCGCCAGCATCTACCAGTTGCTCAGTATCGATCCCAACGCCAAGCTGCCGCATCCGCAGGGCCTCGACATGCGCGCCATTCCAGGCGCGGCCGAAGGGTTGAGCGCGGGCGGCTTGTTGAAAGAAATCATTTGAGAACCGCATCGGTCGCCGGCATCGTCGCCGCGCTCGCGGCAATCTCCGTGGCGCGCGCCCAGCAGCAGCAGTCGTCACCACATGCCGGCTACGTCTATCCCGCCGGCGGCCAGCGGGGAACGACCTTCCAGGTGAAACTCGGGGGAGAGTTCCTGAACGGCGCGGCGCAAGCGTTCGTGTCCGGAGGCGGAGTTCGGGTGCGCGTGGTCGAGTATGACCGCCTGTTGCAGGGCCAGGCACTCACCGCGTTGCGCGACACGGCGCAGGCGCTCGTGAAAGAGCTGCAGCAGAAGGGCGGCAACGACCCGGTGATGCGCCAGCGCATTCTCGACATTCGCGACAAGGTCGGCGACGCAGTGCGGCGGCGGGCCAATCCCGCGCTGGCGGAGATCGTCACCCTAGAGGTGACGGTCGATCGTGACGCAGAGGCCGGCGAGCGTCGCTTGCGACTCGAGACGCCCGCCGGCCTCACCAATCCGCTCGTCTTCTGCGTCGGCCAGCTTCCGGAATTTCGCGAGAAGGAGAACAAGGCAACGCGTGCCGACGGCGAGCTGACGATCACCCTGCCGGCAATCGTGAACGGGCGCATCGTGCCCGGGGAGATCGGTCGTGCCAGCGCCCCGATGCGTGCGCCGCCGCAGTACATGGCCGGTGACGAAGACCGCTATCGCTTTCACGCGCGAAAAGGGCAGCAGATCGTCGCCGCCGTGAGCGCGCGCACTCTGATGCCGTATCTCGGCGACGCCGTTCCCGGATGGTTCCAGGCAACGCTCACCCTATATGACGCGAACGGCCGCGAACTCGCCTACGACGACGACTATCAGTTCCGTCCCGATCCGGTGATTCACTTCGCAATTCCCGACGACGGCGACTACGTGCTCGAGATCAAGGACGCGCTATTCCGCGGCCGAGAGGATTTCGTCTACCGCATCGCTATCGGGGAACTGCCCTTTCTGACAAGTGTCTTTCCGCTGGGCGGCCGCGCCGGCGACCACTCCGATGTGGCGCTCACGGGCTGGAACCTTCCAATCGAACGACTCGTGATGGACGGGAAGAGGGGAGACAAGCTGCCTGGCGCCCAACCAATCACGTGGCGAGGCGAGAGCCCGGCGTTGAACAGCCTGCCATTTGGCGTCGATACGCTTCCAGAGGTAATGGAAAAGGAACCAAACGATTCGCGGGCGGTCTCGCAGTCAGTCACACTGCCCGTGATCGTCAATGGCCGCGTGGACCGGCCCGGCGATCGCGACGTATACGCGTTCAACGCTCGCGCTGGCGACACTGTCGTGGCCGAGGTGTATGCGCGGCGGCTCGAGTCGCCGCTCGACGCCGTGCTGGAGCTGACCGACGCGACGGGCAAGCGTCTCGCCTGGAACGACGATCACGAGGACAAGGGCGCCGGACTCGAGACGCATCATGCCGATTCCTGGTTGACGGCAACGCTTCCCGCCAGCGGCAGATATTACCTGCAACTGCGCGACGTCCAGCAGAAGGGCGGAGCGGAATACGCGTATCGTCTGCGGATCAGCGCGCCGCGCCCCGATTTCGAGCTCCGCGTCTCGCCCTCGAGTATCAACGTGACGGGCGGGAATACCGTCCCGGTGACAGTGACCGCGCTACGGCGCGACGGCTTCGCCGGTGACATCGCGGTGGAGATGACGAACGCCCCACGCGGATTCCTGTTGAGTGGTGGTCTCGTGCCCGCTGGACAGGACCAGGTGCGCATGACCCTCACGGTACCGCCGCCCATCGGGCAGC
>DATCGM010000134.1:0-31851 GCA_036508915.1 Gemmatimonadaceae bacterium | reverse complement strand
GAGTCGATGACGGCACGGTCGAGACCGTGCGGCTCCATGCGCAGCGTGTCGGGGAGCGCCTGATGATGCAGGCGAGGCGCCGCCATGGCGTCGGCGATCGACATGCGCTGGTCGATCACGTTCAGGATCACCTGCGACGTGCTCGTGATGATGCGCGGGCCACCCCGACTGCCGACGACGAGGAGCAGCTGACCCGCAGGATCGAGCACGACGGTGGGCGACATCGCGCTCAACGGCCGCTTGCCCGGAGCGACCGCGTTCTGCTCGCCCTCGACGAGCCCGAACTGATTCGGTTCGCCGGGCTTCGCGGCGAGGTCGTCCATCTCGTTGTTCATGAAGAAGCCGGCGCCGCGCACCAGCACGCCCGACCCGTAGAGACCGTTCGTGGTGGTGGTCGTCGCGACGGCGTTGCCGAAGGGATCGACCACTGAGTAGTGCGTCGTCTCCGTCCCCTCCCGCATGCGCTGCTCCACGACCGGTGTCGGCGTTGCCCGCACGGGATCGATGGTCGAGCGCAGGCGGCGCGCGTAGGCCTTGTCGGTCAGCGTCGCGAGCGGCACGAGCACGAACGCCGGGTCGCCCATTTTGGAATTGCGATCGATGAACGCGCGCTGGTACGCGGAGCCGAGGATGTGCGCGTACGCCGCGGTCCCGATCGGGGGAATGGAGTCGTACGTCTCGAGAATGTTGAGCGCTTCGGCAATCGTCGCCCCGCCGCTCGAGGAAGGGGGCATGGTCAGCAGCGTGTAGCCTCGATAGGTGGCGCGAATTGGCGTCCGCCAGACGGGCCGATAGCGCGCGAGGTCCTGCCGAGTGATGATGCCGCCGCCACGCTGCATCTCGGCAACGATCGAGTCGGCGATCTCGCCCCGATAGAAGACGTCGGGGCCCTGCGCCGCGATCAGGCTGAGCGTCCGCGCGAGCCAGGGCTGCCGGAAAAAAGATCCGATGGCCGGCACCCGGCCCTCGGGGAGGTACGTGCCGGCCGCGACCGGGAACTTCGCGATGCGCGCGCTGTCGTTGCGCACGGAGCGGGCGAAGCTGCTGTCGACGACGAACCCGTCCTCCGCGAAGCGGATCGCCGGCTGCATCACCGTGCGGAGCGACATGGTACCGTAGCGCTCGAGGACCGCCGAGAGTCCCGCGACAGATCCCGGGACGCCCGACGCCAGGTGCCCGTCCAGACTCTTGTCTGTCTTGTTGCCAAGCGCATCGAGATACATGTCGCGCGTCGCGGCGAGCGGAGCGACCTCGCGATAGTCGATCGCCGCGGTGCGGCCGTCGGCCATGCGGACGACCATGTAGCCGCCACCGCCGATGTTGCCGGCCTCTTGATATGTGACGGCGAGCGCGAAGGCGGTGGCGACGGCGGCGTCCACCGCGTTGCCTCCCGCGCGCATGATCTCGATGCCGGCCGCGCTCGCACGGGGTTCGTCGCTGGCGACCATCGCGTGCGCGGCGAACGTGGGAGGCGCACCTGGCTGCCAGGGCCAGTCCGCGGGGAAGACAGGCACCCGGCGCGCGGGAATGGCCGGTCCGCCGGCAAGTGGCGCGGGCCGGGTGGCCGGCCGCGCGCATGCGGCGGCGAGCGAGATAATCAGCAACGCAATGTGAGCGTGCGCCGAGCGGGTGGGTCTCATGAGTTATCAGTCTCCCTTATTTCGTCACGACCTTGATCAGCTACCGCGAGCCCTATCTCAACCCGACCCTCCGTCGCAGCAGCCACTCCGCACACAGCAGCAGCACGACGAGCAAATAAATCCACGCCTGCTCTCTCAGAACCGGCGCCTCGCCCACCGCGGGCTCGCCACCGACTGCGCCCGACCTCATCGTCCCTCGTCGCGGCACCCACTCGCGGGACTGATTCACCGCGAGCAACGACGTTCCGCCGGCCGTTATCACGTCATAGATGCCCACGGGCAGCGCCGACGTCTCGGCGACGCTCGCCCCGTCGGCGAAACGAACTGCCACCGTGCGACGCTGCGCGGTTCCGTCGCGCCGCACGAGAACAACCGTGGCGACGCTGTCCGCGGGCGCACCACGTCGCCAGCGTACGGGCATTCCAGCGCGCAACGGCGCACCATCCGGCACCACGGCACGACGATCCGTGCGCCCGGCCGCCAGCCAATCGTACAGCGCACCAAACAGCGCCGAGTAGGCATCGGACTTCACACCGCCGCGAAAGCGCCAACGCCAGAATCCCGACGCGCCGAGCACGGCGATGCGCCGAGGTGTTTCCCACCCGACGAGCGCTGGGCGCCGGTCCTCCTGCGCGCCGCCACGTCGCGTCAACAACCCCTGCCACTCGGCGGCCGGCAGCAACGGGGCGACCGACAGGGGCGGCAAACTATCAAACGGCATGATGCCGAGCGTTGGCGCGAGCGGCGACACGGGCGCCGCCATCGCGTACCACTCGCCCTCCTCGGTGGAAGGCGGAGCAAACAACAACAGCGCGCCACGCGTCGCCGCGCGCGGCGGGCCGAACACTGCCGTGTCGCCATGCAGCACGGCCATCGGCGCGTCGCGCACGGCTTCGCGCACCGCCTTCTCCTCGACATGTGCGAGCGTCCCGTCCGTGCGCCACGTCCCAGGCGCCACACGATAGAAAACGCGCGTCGGCAACGACGTGACACCGCGCAGTGCGGCCACGGCCTCGCGAGCATCGTAGTCCGGCGCGGTGGAGACGAACACCGCCGCAGGCGCGCGCGTCACGTCCACGCCGAGTGTGAGCGTGTCGTTGCGAGACTCGCGATCGCCTGGCACGCGCACGATCGCCCTGA
This sequence comes from Gemmatimonadaceae bacterium, assembly GCA_036508915.1. Classification (GTDB taxonomy): domain Bacteria; phylum Gemmatimonadota; class Gemmatimonadetes; order Gemmatimonadales; family Gemmatimonadaceae; genus AG11. The sequence goes on along the minus strand of DATCGM010000134.1, from coordinate 29,071 downwards.
GCAGCGCACCACGCTCGACGCCCCTCGCGATGCCGCGCAGCGCGACGACTCGCTCGGCGAACGGTGCCAACGCGGACAGTGATACCGTGTCCAGCACGGCGTCATCGAGACGCAACTCCACGCGACCGGCGCCGCTTCCCGCTGCTCCACCAACGACCGTCACGCGCGCCGAGACGGTATCGCCCGCGAGCAGCGCACGCGGCGCGTCGAGTTCGGAGATGGCGGCGTCCGGTCCCTCGTGGCGCGCAAACACCATCGTGCGCGAACCGCGCGGCAGACCGGCGAGCAGCTCCGGCTCGTCGAGCTCACCGTCCGTCACAATCACAACGGGACGTCCAGAGCCAGTCGCTGCATCAACGACATTGCGAACCCGCGAGGCATGATCGGCAGGAGCACCACCCGACGCGCCGACGCGCAGTGAATCACCGAAGCGATGCACGGCGCCACCGATGCGCGCGGCCGAATCCAGCGCAGCCTTCCACGCCGCACTATCGGCGGCGCGCAGCCAGCTCTCGGATGCATCGAGCGCCACATCGGGTGCAACGGACGATGCACGCCCCGCCGGCGCGCCGAGCAGCAGCGCGACGACCAGTGTCGCGGCGAGAGCACGGAGCAGTGCGAGCGGCAGCGTGCGTGGCTCCAGGACGCGGCGCCCGTACTGCACGGCAGCGGCGAGCGCGCCCGCAAGAAGAGCGATGAGCCAGACGATCATGTCAGGAAGCTACGCGCGACCCGGCCGTCGCGTGCGCGAGTTTACAGAATGCTCAGCGCGCAGCGAGCCGGACGACGCCCGGCGTTCCGGAGAGCATTGCGAGCATCCGCTCTCGGCGCTGCTCGAACGCCCCGCGCTCACCGCGGCCGATCGGCTCGCCGCTGATCGACTTGAGCGCGACACGCGAGTCGCGCTGCGCGCCGCCGACGAGCACCTCGAAGTGCAGGTGCGGCCCCGTGCTCAACCCTGTGGTGCCGACGAAGGCAACTGTCTGTCCGATCGAGACGCGTGCGCCGGGGCGAACGCCCTTCGCGAATCCACGAAGGTGACCGTAACGGGTGACGAAGCCGTTGCGATGACGTAGCTCGAGCATGTTGCCATATCCGCCCGACCACCCGGCGTGGATCACCACCGCGTCGCCAATCGCGCGAACAGGCGTGCCGGCCGAAGCCGCGTAGTCCGTCCCCTTGTGATTCTTCCAGCGGCCGAGGATAGGATGGAAGCGACTGCCGAACGTGCTGGAAATGCGACGGAACTCGAGCGGCGCACGCAGGAACTGCGCTCGGAGGGTCTTGCCCGCCGCGTCGTAGTACTGCGAACTGCTCGAACCACTCTCGAAGCGAATCGCCGAGACGTCGCTGCCGGAGAGAGAGAAGGTGGCGGCGAGCACCTTGCCGACCTTCGTGATGCCTTCCGGTCCGACCGCGCGCTCGACGAGGGCGCGGAACTGATCGCCCTCCTGGAGATCGCGGCTCATGTCCACCTTGTACTCGAAGATGTCGGCGAGCGCCCAGGCCAGCTCATCCTTCGCATGCGCGGGGAAGAACGCCGCGGCGCTCGAGTCCATCGCCTGATACAGATTCGAGTGAATCGTCCCCCCGACGACGACGGTATCCGTCGTCCATGGCAGGCGCTCCTCCACGCCAGACCAACCGGTTGCCGACCGCTTCATGCGCAGTAGGCGATCGATGCCGAGATGAAAGACGAGCTCGCGCGGCGATTCGCCCGCGCTGTCGGCGGTCATCTCCACCGGCATGCCGGCGCGAAGGTAGCGAGCGTTCACGGCGGCTGCGGTCGCGGCGCGAACGACTTCCTGCGCCGCCTGGTCGCTCACACCGGCGCGCTTGAGGAGACCGATCAGCGTCTCGCCACGATTGAGTCGCTCGACGCGCGACCAGGGACGCGCGGCGACGGGCACAGCGACACCGGTGTCACTCTGCTGCAAGACGTCGGCAGCGGGGTGCTCCGGCAGCTCAGGCGTATACCGGAGCGCAACAATCAGCAGCAGCGTCACCACCGCGTAGGTGATGGCGCGAGCAAAACCGCGTCGCATCAATCCATCTGCCTGCGAATGAAGGTCGGAATCTCCATGTCGCTGAGATCCTGCGACCCGCTACTCGGCGGCGCCGGCGGCGCGAAGGGACGAGTAACTCGGGGAATGTCGTTGTTCGGACGGGCGGCCATGATGCCACTGGCGCGACCGGCACGGTTCGGGAAGGGAATGACCGGTGCGCCCTTGGGAATGCTCACCGTGCTGCCCGCATACGCCGGCGTGGCGACGCCCGGCTGCATGGCCTTGTCGAAGCCGGTCGCGATGACCGTGACGCGAATCTCGCCCTGCATGGCCGGCTCGTGCACCGCGCCGAAGATGATTTCCGCATCGTCGCCGACGGCGTCGTGGATGATCTCGTTGATCTGATGCACCTCGCCGAGCGTGAGGTCGGCGCCGCCCGTGATGTTCACGAGCACGCCCAACGCCCCGGAGATGCTGATGTTGTCGAGCAGCGGGCTGGAGATGGCCTGCTGCGCCGCCTCCATCGCGCGATTCTCACCGCGGCCGATGCCGGTGCCCATGAGCGCCGAGCCGCCGCTCTCCATGACCGTGCGGACGTCGGCAAAGTCGACGTTCACGAGCCCGGTTACGCTGATGAGCGACGAGATGCCCTGCGTGGCGTGCAGCAGGACTTCGTCGGCCTTCTTGAGCGCATCCTGGAAGGGAATGCCCTTGCCCACCACCGCGAGCAGCCGCTCGTTCGGCACGACGATCATCGTGTCGACGTGCTTGCGCATCTCGGCAATGCCCGCGTCCGCCTGGCGCATGCGTTTGCGTCCCTCGAACAGGAAGGGCCGCGTGACGATGCCGACGGTGAGGGCGCCCTGCTCCCTGGCGATCGCGCAGATCTCGGGCGCCGCGCCGGTGCCGGTGCCGCCACCCATGCCACAGGTGATGAAGACGAGATCCGCCCCGGCGACGGCCTTCGCCACCTCCTCGCGGCTCTCCTCGATGGCCTGCTTGCCGACTTCCGGGCGCGCTCCGGCACCAAGGCCGCGCGTCAGCTTCTTTCCGATCTGGATCTTGAGATCCGACTTCGAGCTGAGCAACGCCTGTGCATCGGTGTTGACGGAGATGAACTCGACGCCCTCGAGACGTTCGTCGATCATGCGGTTGACGGCGTTCCCACCACCGCCACCGACTCCGACGACCTTCATGCGAGCGTTTTGCGCCGCGGTCTCTTCGAATTCGAAGATCATTGCGTACGACACTCCCTTACGACGAGGTGTCTGATTGGACTATCAGGAAGGCGCACCGGCACGAACGCTGTCGCGTCGCAGATTGCCCGGAAGCGATGGGGCAATATAACGGTCGGAGGCTTTCTAGCCAGCCTTTTGATGCTCATTTGCAGGACGATCGAGCGGCGAAAACAGCACAAGCGAATGCGGGGACGGTTTGTCCACACAATCGCTCGGGCGATCACTTTTATGACGTCGCTCGCGCGCGGTGGCACAAGCGGCAGGAGTAGCGTTGGTCGGAGACATCGCGGATCATGCGGATCGAGGAGATCCGCGCAGATCATTTCAATCCGCTTGATCCGCGTTCACACCGAACGACGCCTTTTCTTGACGCTGTTCAATCAGCCAGTGACGCCCCAACTCAGAAGAAATCCTGGAGCCAGAACTTGATCCGCTCGACGAGCTTGTCCACGCCGCCGCCCGACGGGAGCTTGATCCGCTTGGCCGAGGCCGTCGCGCCGCCAAGGGCCATCCGGTGCGCGCCATACTGCGCGAGCCCGACGACCGTCGCGAACTGAGGCGCGTCCACCGAGTCACTGAGCCCGCCGATCTGCTCGGCCGGCGTCCCGACTCGCACGCCGGTCCCGAATACATCGCTCGCCAACTCGGCGCTGCCCTCCATCGATGCGGCGCCGCCAGTGAGCACCACGCCCGCCGCAAGCTTCGCGGCGAACCCAGCCGCTGACACATCGCGCTGCACGAGGTCGAAGATCTCGTCCATGCGCTGGTGGATGATGTGCGCGAGAAGCTCGCGCGGAATCTGGCGATCGCCCTGTGCGACGGTGCTTGGTAGCTGGATGATGTCGCTGGGGTCGACGAGCGACTCGTAGGCGCAGCCATGCCGCTCCTTGAGCCGTTCGGCGTCGGCCTGCGTGACGCCGAGTCCGTGCACGATGTCCGACGTCACATTATTGCCACCAAAGGCAATCGTCCCCAAATGGCGGATCTTGCCCTCGTGGAAGACAGCGAGGTCGGTCGTGCCTGCCCCCATCTCCACGAGCGCGACCCCGAGCTCCTTCTCGTCTTCCGTGAGAACGGCGAGAGCGCTCGCGAGCGGCTCGAGCACCAGCTCGCGAACCTTGTAGCCCGCTCGCTCGACACTCTTGCGCAGGTTGATCGCCGGCGAGGAACCGATGGTGACGAGATACATCTCCGTCTCCAGTCGCGTGCCGCTCATGCCGATGGGATCGCGGATACCGGTGTCCTTGTCCACCGTGTACTCCTGCGGGATCGCGTGCAGCAACTCGCGGTCCGTTGGGATGGCCTGCGCCCGAGCGACCTCGTTGGCGCGATCGACGTCGGATTTCGCGATCTCGTCGTTGCTCACCGCGACGATTCCCTTCGACGTCATCGCGCGAACATGCTCCCCGGCGATGCCGAGGTACACCTCGGTGATCTGGGCGCCCGCCATCCGCTCGGCGTCCTGCAACGCCTTGCGGATGGAGCGGGTGGTTTCCTCGATGTCGGAAACGACGCCGCGGCGCATGCCTGTCGTGCGCGCCTGGCCGACGCCGAGCACCTTGATGGACGGATGCTTGGGCAGGTCGCCGACCACTTCGGCGATGATGGCAGTCGTCTTGGCCGAGCCGATGTCCAAGCCGGCGACGAGGCGGTCCGAGTTCATGGCAATCTGGCGATCACTTGGTCGCGGTAGCGGAGATCGAGCTCGGCGGCGTGAAGCTGGCGCCGCGCGAGGTCGCGCTCGACGGGTTCGATGTCGGAGAGACGCGCGAGCGTGACAGACGTCATGGCCCGCACGGGAAGGTCGGCGAAGTGCAGCATGATCTCGTCGCGTCCGGTTCGGGTAATACTGCTGACCCGAGCGTAGAGACGAGGCGCTTCACGCTGCATGGCACCCAGCAAATGATACACTGCGGTATCGCGCGGCGTCGCGCTCACGACGGGAGCGTCCACTGGGGTGCGGCTCGGATCGAGCGGAAGCCTGCGTCCTCGCTCGTCCACGGCGCGCAGGCCGTCCGGCGTCGGAATCAGGGCCACCGGGCGGCGCTCCGTGAGTTCGACGACGAGGGTACCGGGAAGCTTTCGCGTGACGGCCACGCGTTCGATCTGCGGGTGCGATTGCACGCGTGCAGCGAGGGGCCCGATGGGATCCCACACGCTGTGCATGGTGTCCACATGCAGCCGTTCGAGGACATCGGCGACAGGCGTGTAGCGCGCGCCGAGCACTTCGATCTTTCGCACACGGAAGAAGGCGAACTGGCGCAAGAGTTTCGGTCCCCACAGCGGAGACGCGAGGATCGCCACGAGGAGCACGGCGCCGACGGCGAGCTGCCAGCGTGCGAGGCGCGGCGACGCCGAGGCGGGTGCGTCGCCGATGCCGCGCTGGCTCACGCGCGTTTCGCTCCGAGCGATGCGAGCAGCTCGTGGCCGGAGCGCGTGACGTCGCCGGCGCCCATCGTGACGACGAGATCACCTGGCTTCACGAGGTCAGCGAGCGCCTCCACGAGCGCGGTTCGCGCGCCGACCCAGGCCGGCGCGCGCCCGAGCGAAGACATTGCGTTGGCGATGAGCGCACTGGTTACACCGGCCATCGGCTTCTCGCGTGCCGGGTAGATGTCGAGCAGGCAGATGACGTCCGCCCTGGTGAGCTCGGCGGCGAATTCCTGCGCGAAGTCGCGCGTGCGCGAGAAGAGATGCGGCTGAAACGCGACGACGAGCCGGCGATCGGGCGCAGCGGCGCGCGCGGCCTGCACCGATGCGCGCACCTCGGTTGGGTGATGTGCGTAGTCGTCGACGATCATGACATCGCCGGCACTGCCGAGGAACTGAAAGCGGCGCTCGACACCCTTGAACGACGCGATGCCCGGCGCCATCGCCGGAACAGTTGCGCCGAGTCCGAGTCCCACGGCGAGCGCCGCGAGGGCGTTGCGCACATTGTGCTCTCCCGGCACGGCCAGCGCGACCTCGCCGAGCATCTTCCCATCGTACGCGACGTTGAATCGAGTGCCGAGTCCTTCGCGTCGCAGACCGGTCGCACGGAGCCGGGCGTCCGGTGAGGTGATACCGTAGCGTATCACCTCGGCACTCGCCGGAGTCGGAAGACGATTGGCCTCCTCGTCATCGGCGCAGAGGACGATGTAGCGCGCATCGCATAGATACTGCGCGAAGGTGCGACGCAGATCGTCGATGTCCTTGTAGATGTCGAGGTGCTCGGCCTCGAGGTTCGTCACGACGGCGACGGTGGGCGAGAGCGCGAGGAAGGAGCGGTCGTACTCGTCGGCCTCGACGACGAACCACTCCGGACTGCCCGCGCGCAGGTTGCCCTTCCACGACGTGACGCGTGCGCCGACGTAGCAAGTCGGATTGTACCCGGCGGCTACGAGTGCTTCGGTCGTGAGCACGGTTGTGGTGGACTTGCCGTGCGTGCCCGCGACGCCGACGAGCATCGTGCCGCGCGTCGCTTCTCCGAGCGCTTCGGCGCGACGCACGACGGGGAGGCCGAGCTCGCGGGCGCGCTCGAGCTCCGGATGATGCTTTGGCATCGCCGAGGTGACGACGAGCGCGCGCGCGCCGGTCACGTGATCGGGATTGTGGCCTTGGCGCACCTCGATGCCGCGCTCGCTCAGATACGCCGCGTTCTCCGCGTGCGCATCGCAGCCAGTGACCTTCACCCCGCGCAGCACGAAGAGCTCGGCGAGGGCGCTCATCCCCGCGCCGGCGATGCCGACGAAGTGGATTGGGCGCGAGTCGGTGGGATCGAGGAGGAGAGACATTCGCACCGAAATATACGCTACGATTTGGAACCGCGTTGTTCGGGGCTATCGCGGATCTCGCGAATCATGCGGATCAACGCAGATGGCCACTAGCGCACGAGTTCGTCCCTCGATTTGGCTCCGGCCAACGCCGTTTCCAACACCTTCCTCGAACGCCCTCACGCAATCATCGCAAGAATTCGCCGAGCGATGGTCTCGGCCGCGTCGGGCCTCGCTCGCGCCGCCGCGCCCGCCGCGAGACGCGCCATCGCGTCGGGATCGTCAAGCAAACCGCGCACGACCGAATCCAGCGTATCGGCCGTCAGCTCCGCCTGCGGCAGATTGATCGCCGCGCCTGCTGCCTCGAGCACGCGCGCATTCACCGTCTGATGATCGGCGGCGGCGGTCGGAAGCGGAACGAGGATCGCCGGGATATGCCAGGCGAACAACTCCGCCGTCGTCATCGCGCCGGCGCGGGCGATCGCGAGATCGGTCGCGGCGTACGCGTCCTGGATCGGCGAGAGATACTCGCGCACGCGCACGCGCCCGCCATCGAGCGAGGCGAACTCCTGGTAGCTCGCCTTCCCCGTCATCCAGATGAGATGCAGCCCATCGGGCAGACCGCGACGCACCCAGTCGGCGACGACGAGGTTGATGGCGCGCGAGCCTTGACTGCCGCCGTAGACGAGAAGCACCTGTCCGCCTTCCGCGGGAAAGGCCCACGTCTGTCGCGCCGCGGCGCGGTCGGGACGCGGGCTCGGCGGCGGCTCGATGGGGGCGCCGGTGTCCACATGCTGCGAGGGTTTGCCACCGATGACGCGCGCCGCTTCGGGAAAGGCGAGGTAGTACTCGCGCGTCCAGCGACGAAATGCGCGAGCGGTGAGCCCGGGATAGCTGTCGCCGGCCTGCTGCACGATGGGAATCCTGTGCGCGACCGCATACGCGAGCCCGACACCTGCCGCGTAGCCGCCGGTGCCGACGACGATTCGCGGATGCTCGCGCGCGACGAGCTTCCCGAGCTCGCGCCATCCGGTGATGGCGCCCACGAGCGTGCGCCAGTTTTCCCACGGCTTCGTGCGGTAGAGCGGATGCAGATCGAGCAGGAGATGCGGAAACTCTGTCGCAGGCAGGACGGTCCGCTCGATGCCGCGCTTCGCACCCACGAAGATCGGCTGCACGGTGGGATCGAGTCGCATGAGTGTGCGCGCGATCGCGAGACCAGGATAGAGATGCCCTCCCGTTCCGCCGCCGGCGAACAGCACGGTCGTGCGCGGGTCAGCCACCTCAGCCTGTCGGGATGGAGAGCGGATCGGTCGCGCCGCTGCCAATGACGCGCTCCTTCAGACTGCCGATGTTCACGAGGATTCCCGTCATGAACATCGTGAGCACGATGTTGGAGCGGCCGTACGAGACGAAGGGTAGCGTGAGCCCAGTCGTCGGCAGCAGTCCGACGACGACGCCGATGTGCAGATACGCCGTGAGCACCGTGACGAAGGTGAGCCCGACGGCGACGAGCTGAAGAAATGGCGAGCGCGCGCGGCGCGCGATGCGAAAGCCGAGCAGCGCGTACGCCGCGAAGGCGATTGTAATGGCGGCGAGTCCGACGAAGCCCCATTCCTCACCGATGTTGCTCGCGATGAAGTCGCTGTACGGAAAGGGAAGAAAGCCATACTGCTGCCTGCCCTGCCCGAATCCGACGCCGAATGCGCCACCCGATCCAACGGCGATGAGCGACTGCTTGAGCTGATACTTCATCTGCGTCGGCGCGCCACCCGGATCGAAGAAGGCAGTCAGTCGCAGCGCGGCGTACTGCACCTTCTCGATCTTGGTCCAGAGCACCGGGATGGCGAGCGCGCAGAGCGCGACGAAGTGCGCGATGCGAACGCCGCCGGCGAAGAGCAGCACGGCGAGCATCAGCGTGTAGAGCATCACTACGGAGAGGTCCGGCTCCAGCGCGGCGAGAAGGTCGAGCAGGCCGATGACGACGAAGAAGGGTAGCACGCCCTTCGTGAGCCGCCGCAACTGATCCCCCTTCTTCACAATGAGCATCGACGTCCAGATCACGACGCCAAGCTTCCCGAATTCCGACGGCTGGAGCGACGTGCCGAAGAGAAAGCGCTTGGACCCGTTGACGCGCGGCGCGATGCTCTCCGGGAGTACGAGGCAGAGGAAGAGCGTGACGATGGTGATCCACATGATTGGCCACGCCCACTCGCGCAGCTTCTCGGCATCCACCTTCGCCGCGATCGCGAATGCAACGACGCCCGCGAGCACGCCGGTGCTCTGCCGCGCGACGTAATACCAGTTGTTCTTGTTCTCCTGCATCGCGACGATCGCGCTGGCGCTGTAGAGCACGGCCAGCCCGAACACGAGCACGAGCGCCATGACGAGGACGAGCCCGCGCGCCTCAGAGCCCATGCGCCAACGCTCGCGCACGCGCGCGGCCGCGTGCACGCGTACCCGAGGAATCGCCGCCGCGGTCACGCCTTCGCGGCCCCCCCCCCGAGCTCTGCCGCGAGCTGCTTGAAGACGCGTCCGCGCTCTTCGTAATTGTCGAACATGTCGTAGCTGGAGCAGGCCGGCGAGAGGAGCACGGCGTCGCCCGGTCGCGCGATCTCGCGCGCTCGCGCGAGCACTACCTCGAAGTCGGAACCGAGCAGCTCGACGGGAACGACCCCTGCCAGATCCTGCACGACGATCGGTCCCGCTTCCCCGTAGGCGAGCACCTGCTTGGCCGTCCGCCGAAGCTCGTCCGTGAGCGCGCTGTACGGCTCACCCTTGTGCCGGCCGCCGAGCAGCAGCACGGTGGGACGTTGCATGCCGCGTAGCGCGACGAGCGTGGACGCGACGGTCGTGGACTTCGAGTCGTTGATCCAATCGACGTCGCCGTAGCGGCCGGCGGGCTCGATGCGATGCTCGAGCGCGCGGAAGGAGCGCAGCGCGTCCGCGATGAGACCGCGAGATTTTGGCGAGGCGTGCAGCTCATCCGCACCCATCACCGCAAGCGACGCGGCGAGCGCGTTCGCGACGTTGTGATCGCCCATGAGCGTGAGCTCGCTGCGCGCGATGAGCGGCGACCCGAGCACCACGAGCATGCCCGCCGCGCGATCGAAGTAGCCGTCGGCAGCGCCGGCCGCCGTCGTGAAGCGCAGATGCCGGCCGGCTGCTCCGCGCACCATTCCCTGCACCGCGTCATCGTCAGCGTTGCTCACCCACACCGAGCGCTCGTCGGCGTTGCGAAAGAGCGCGCTCTTGTCGGCGAAGTAGGCGTCGACCGAGTCGTACCTATCCAGATGGTTCGCGGAGAGATTCGTCAGTATCCCGACCGCGGGAGCGATGCTCGGCGTATCGTGCAACTGAAACGACGACGCCTCGAGCGCGACCCAGTCCGGCTGCTGCTCCCGCAGCGCGACCTCGGAGAGCGGCGTGCCGATGTTTCCCGCGGCGACGGCATCGTAGCCGAGCCCTTGAAGGAGACGCTGCACGAGTGCCGTCGTCGTCGTCTTGCCGTTCGTTCCCGTGATCGCGATGTAGCGCTGGTGCGGCAGGAACTGAAGCGCGATCTCCATTTCGCCGACGATCGGCACGCCTGCATCGCGCGCGGCGCGGAGGGGCGGCGCGTCGGGGGGCACGCCCGGGCTGGCAACCACGAGCGCGCTCTTCGCGATGCGAGCGAGGTCGTGTCCGCCGTGCTCTACCTCGACGCCAAGCGGCGCGAGATGGAGGGTCGCACGCAGAACCGCATGGCCGGCGCCCGCGTCGCTCGCGTAGACGTCCGCTCCCGCGCGACGCAGCAGCTCCGCCACCGCTCGGCCGCTGCGCGCGAGCCCGATCACGCTGATCTCACCGCGAGTCCACGCAGCGGGCAGTGCCTCCGTGAGCGACCGTACCGTCATGTTAGCGCACCTTGAGCGTGCTGAGGGCGAGGAACGCCCCGATGATCCCGATGATCCAGAAGCGCACGACGACCTGCTGCTCGCTCCATCCCTTCACCTCGAAGTGATGGTGCAACGGCGCGCGGAGAAAGACGCGATGCTGCTGCGCGTACTCGAGGCTGTGTCGCTTCCGCCGGTACTTGAAGACGAAACGCTGGAGGACGACCGACATCATCTCGGCGAAGAACACCATGCCGACGAAGAGCAGCAGGAACTCGGACTTGAGCAGAATGGCGACCGCCCCGATCGCGCCGCCGAGCGCCAGCGAGCCGGTGTCGCCCATGAACACTTGCGCCGGGTAGGTGTTGAACCAGAGAAACCCGATCAGCGCGCCGACCATCGCGAGGCAGTAGATCGTGAGTTCGCCCGAATGCTGCAGGTAGAAGATGCCGAGGTATCCAGACGCGTCAACGCGGCCGATGAGATAGGCGAAGATCGCGAGGGTCGCGAAGGCGATCGCGCTGAGGCCGGCGGCGAGGCCGTCGAGCCCGTCCGTAAAGTTCACGGCGTTGCTCACGCCGACGAGCACGAACGTCGTCCAGGGGACGAAGAGAATGGGAGGCACGAAAATCACGAGCACATACTTGTAGAACGGCAACGTGGTGGACGCGGCTATGAGGTTCGGCGAGAGCGGGAACTGCCAGAGGTAGAAGCCGAGTGCCAGGCCGATCGTCACCTGCCCGATGAGCTTGTACCGCTCGACGAGTCCTTCGTTCTTCTGACCCAGCCGCCGCTGCTCGAGCTTCAGATAGTCGTCGAGAAAGCCGATGAAACCCATTCCGGCCGTGACGAGGAGCGCCAGCATCACGTAGTGACTGAACACGCGTGCCCAGAGCAGCGTCGAGACGAGCGCCGAGAAGAGAAAGATCAGGCCGCCCATCGTGGGCGTCTTGGCCTTGAGCGCGTGCGTGTCCGGCGTGCCTTCCCGCACCACCTGATAGTTCGCGGCGTTGTCCAGGCGCTTCAGAATGATCGGGCCGACCAGGAAGGTCAACACGATCGACGTCACCGCCGCGCCGGCCGCGCGGAAGGTGATGTAGGTGAAGATGTTCAGGACGTGGTACTGATTGACCAGCGGAACGAGGAGATAGTAGAGCAAGGGACTAAGGTGTGAAGTTGATTTCTCCTAGCTTTTCGCCCACTCCGAAATAAATGGGACGAGCTGCTCGAGGCGAACCCCGCGCGACCCCTTCAGCAGAATAACCGCGTCCCGAGCGAGGCGCGAACGCACCGCGTCCCACGCCGCCGCCGGATCGGCGCCGGCGGCGACGCGTGCGTCTCCTGGTGCCACTCGCTGCAGCGCATCGGCGAAGCCTCCAACACCAACGACGAGCTCGATCGGACTGTCCAGTGCGGCACGCGCCACCTCGTCGTGGAGCCGGTCGGCGTGCACGCCCAGCTCGAGCATGGTGCCGAGCACGGCAACTCGCTGCCGCGCCGCGCCAGCGTGCTCGAGCAACTCCAGCGCCACGCGCGCGGAGCCCGGATTCGAGTTGTAGGCGTCGTTGATCAGCGTGACGCTGCCGTGAGTCTCGAAGTTCACCCGCATTGGCGGCGCCGGCATGGCGGCGATCCCGCGCGCCACCGCCTCGAATGAGACACCGCTCTCGCGCGCGACCGCGACGGCCAGCATCGCATTTCGCAGGTTGTGCACGCCGCGCAATGGCACTCGTATCCGCGTCCCCTCGAGCTCGAGCCAACCCTGCCCATCGGGCTCGATACCCCACGCGGTCGGGTGCAGGTCGCCCGAGTCGAGCCCGGCACTGATCGTCCGCTTCGCCAGCGGGCGCGCCGCCTCGGCGATCTCCGGCTGCGCGGAAGGCACTACGGCGAGGGGCACCCCCTTGCACGCGGAAACTTCCTCGCGCAACACGCCGGCCAGGTCGCCCAGCCCCTCGAGATGCTCTTCGGCGATCGACGTCACGACCACGACGTCGGGCTCGACGATCGCGCGCAACGCCTCTACCTCGCCAGGGTGGTTGGTGCCCATCTCGATCACCGCGATGTCCGCATGGTCGGGAAGCGCGAAGAGCGTGAGCGGCACGCCGACGAGATTGTTGTAGTTACCGACGGTAGTGTGCACGCTCAGCGCACCGCCCAGTGCCGCGCGCAGCAGTTCTTTCGTGCTCGTCTTGCCGTTCGTGCCGACGACACCGACAACCGGTCGCCCCCACGCGCGGCGGCGATAGCGGGCAAGCGTACCGAGCGCGGCAATTGTGTCGGCCACCTCGTATACCGGAACGCCGAGGTTCGCCGCGCGCCGAGCGTCGTTGACGACGAGCGCCTTCGCGCCCTTCGCGACCGCGTCGGCGAGGAAATCATGCGCGTCGAAGGACTCACCCTTGAGCGCGACGAAGCAGCTGCCTGCCGCGACGTTTCGCGTGTCGGTCGAGATGCGCGAGATCGCAGTGGGCCCGCGCGGTCCTAGCCCAAGCGCGTCGGCGATGCGGTCGAGGGTCCAGAAGAGCGGCTGCTCGAGCGCGCTGGCTTGCGGGGTAGTGACGTCCGCCATCAGGTAACTCCCTCCGAAATGATCTCGCGTACGATCTCGCGCTCGTCGAACGGATACTTCACCGTGCCGCGGACCTGGTACGTCTCGTGTCCCTTGCCCGCGAGCAGGACGACGTCGCCAGCTTGTGCCGCATGAATCGCGCGCGCGATCGCCTCGCGGCGATCCTCGATGCGCTCGTGGCGTCCCGTCGTCATGCCCGCTTCGATGTCGTCGAGGATGCGCTCGGGATCCTCGGTGCGCGGGTTGTCGCTCGTCACGATGGCGCGGTCCGCATGCGATTCGGCGATGCGACCCATCTCGGGACGCTTGCCGCGATCGCGGTCGCCGCCGCAGCCGAAGACGACAATGAGCGCTCCCGACGTGAATGGCCGAACCGCGTCGAGCGCGCGCTCGAGCGCATCCGGCGTGTGCGCGTAATCGCGCAACACGGTCGGCGCCTCGCAGATGATCTCCAACCGGCCCGGCACCTGCGGCATGGTCGAGAGCCTGCGCGCGATCTCGGCGGCGGGAACACCCATGGCCCATGCCGCAGCCGCGGCGGCGAGCGCATTGGCGACGTTGAAGTCTCCGATGAGCGGAAGACGCACCGTATGCCGCTCCTCACCAATCACCAAGGCCCACCTGCTCCCCCTCGGCCCATAGCAAAGCGCGTCGGCGAGGACGTCACCCTTTTCGTGCAGACCGAACCGAATTGTGCGCGGCGCGGATGGAAGCGCGTCCCACGCCGGATCATCGGCGTTGACGACCGCCACGCCATCGGTCGTGAGCAGCGAGACGAGAATCGCCTTCGCGGCGAGATACGCCTCCATCGTGACGTGGTAGTCGAGATGGTCGCGCGTGAGGTTCGTGAACACACCGGCCTGGAAACGAAGTCCTTCCGCGCGGCCCTGATGCAGCGCGTGCGACGACGTCTCCATCGCCACCGTGCGAACGCCACGGTCGTACAAGTCGCGCAGCACGCGCTGCAACTCGACCGGCCCTGGCGTGGTGAGCCCGCTCCCGCCGTCCAGCGCCGTGCCTTCGCTTCCCACGAGAACGCCCAGCGTTCCAATCGACACGCTTCGCACATCGGGCTCGTCGAGCAGATGGCGCAGCATGCCGACCGTCGTCGTCTTGCCATTCGTACCGGTCACGCCGACGAGACGCAACTGGCTCGCCGGCTCGCCGTAAAACGCGGCCGCCGCGATTGCCGCGGCGCGGCGCGTGTCGCTCACGACGAGCGCGGGCAGCGCCGAGCGCGACGGAGCGTCCACCACGGTGACCACCGCTCCAGCGCGCTCGGCATGCTCCAGGTAGTCGTGTCCGTCGCGCTCCGACCCGCGCACGGCCAGAAAGAGCGCGCCACTGCGCACCGCTCGGCTGTCGTCCGTGATCGCCTCGATGAACTGGGGCAGCGCGCCTTGCGCGGCGGTGAGCACCCCCGCACGCCGCAATGCGCCCACGATTGTCTCGAGCCGAACCTGCGTCACGGTGAGCCCGCGAGATGGACGAGCGAGCCGGCGGGCGCAACAGCGCCGGCAGCCGGGCTGGTCGCGCCCGAACTGCCCGCATCGAGCTGGACGCGGAATCCAGCGGCGTGCAGCGCATGCACAGCTTGGCGGAGCGGCAATCCATGCACGTCCGGCACGGCACGCGGCGGCAGCACAATCGCTCTCCGTGCCGCGGGAGCGGGAAGCGTTGCCACGAAGGGCGTCGTACCGGCGCTGTCCTCCTCCGCCGCGTCGGCGGCCGCACGGAGCGCCTCGCGCTGCGACGTCGACGTCGTCTCGTGTGCCGCGCGCGTCGCCACCGTGAGCTTCAGATCGGCCGACGCGGGATCGACATGACGCTCGCGCTGGCTCGCCGCCAGCGTGCGACGATCGAGCGCGGCGTTGGGCGAGGCAAGCGCCGCCTCGATCACCGCCTTCGTTACCGGCGCGGCCGTGAGGCCACCCATGTAGGCGCCCTTGGGGTTGTCGATCTTCACGAGGATGACGAACTGTGGATTGTCGCCTGGAAAGAGCCCGACGAACGTCGGGATGTGCTCTGCCTTGGTGTAGCGACCGTTCACCGTGCGGCGCGCCGTTCCTGTCTTTCCCGCCAGAGAGAACGAACCGAGGTTCGCCCGCTTGGCGGTCCCGCCTCCCTCGACGACGCCGAGCAGCATCTCACGCACACGGCGCGCCACGGCGGGCGAGAGCACGCGCCGCACGACGCGACGCTGGTGGCGATAGAGCACGGTGCCATCAGCCGCACGCACTTCCTTCACGAGCGCCGGCTCGAGAAGCTCTCCGTCGTTCGCGATGGCGACATACGCCGCGGCAAGCTGCAGCGGCGTGACGGCGATCTCATAGCCCATCGCCATCGAGCTCGCCGACTGCTTCGACCATTTGACCGGGGCATACAGCGTCCCCGCGGATTCCACGGGATAGGACACGCCGGTCGGCGTCCCGAACCCGAAATCGCGCAGCGCCTCATACTCCTCGCGCGGCGTGAACCGCTCGGCGAATTGCACGATCCCGATGTTGCTCGAATAGCGAATGACGTCGGAGAGCGCCAACTGCCGGTACGGGTGCTCGTCGTTGATCGTGCGACCGTTGATCGCGAGCGTGCCGTTGTACGTCGGCACGACGTCCGTCTCGCGCGCCTTGCCCTGCTGAAGCAGCGTCGCCGCGATGAACGGCTTGAGCGTGGACCCGGGCTCGTACGGCTCGGTGAGCGCCGTGCTGGCTGTATTGCGCGGGTCGGCGCGATGGCTGGCCATGGCGAGCACCTCGCCGTTCGCGGGATTGACGACGACGACGTCGCCGCCCTCCGCCCCCATACTCGCGACCGCATCCGCCAATGCGCGCTCGGCGATCTCCTGGAGCTCCTGATTGATCGTGAGGACGATGCTCTTGCCCTGCACCGGCGGCGTGGCCGGCGTGGAGGGCGACTCGAAGCGGTGGCCGTGCGCGTCCTTCATCACGGTCGCCGCGCCGGGCGTGCCCTTGAGCAGCGAGTCCAGCGCGAGCTCGATGCCGTCCACCGCGTTGCCGTCCGAGTCCACTCGCCCGATGATGCGGCGCGTTCCCTCGGTGAATGCGTAGGC
Source organism: Gemmatimonadaceae bacterium (assembly GCA_036508915.1). Taxonomy (GTDB): domain Bacteria; phylum Gemmatimonadota; class Gemmatimonadetes; order Gemmatimonadales; family Gemmatimonadaceae; genus AG11. The sequence continues at coordinate 12,558 of DATCGM010000134.1, read as the reverse complement.
CCGCTCGATGATCGGCGTCGCATACACGCCGCGCATGGCGGTCACCGGCGCGACGTCGATCGCCAGGTAGCGTCCCGGCAGCGAGACCCAGCGGCGCGACGGGTCAATCGCGCGCGCGACCCACTCGTGCGGGATCTTTGCACGCTGCAGCGCCGAACGAAGCTTGCGAAGGTCTCGCACTTCCTTGGGCGCAATATCGATCTTCACCGTCTCGCGGCTCTGCGCGAGCACCTGGCCGCGGGAGTCGAGAATCTCGCCGCGCGGCGCGGGGATCGCGCTCGTCGTGCTTTGCTGATGGACGGCGCTCGCCGCGAGGCGCCGTCCGTCCCAGAGCTGCACGCGAGCCGTCTTCACGAGGAGCACGACGACGAACAGCGCCAGGGCCAGGTGAATGATGCCGACGCGACTTGGAGTTGTCATGGCGCGGATCGGGGAATGGATATCACCTGGCTGTCGGCGGGCACGTGCAGATTCAACCGCTCTGCGACCGGCAGCAGACGTCCTCGGCTCGACGCGGCGCGAATCTCCCCCTCGAGCCGGAGCTTTTCGTTGATCATCGCGGCGCGGCGCGCCTCGAGCTCGCGCAGCTCGGTGGCCGCCGCGATCCCGAAGGTGCGGCGCAGGATCACGCCGCCGGTGATGACCAGAAAGGCGAGCATCAACAGCACGATCCGCATGCGGCCGCTGCCAGCTACCTTGCGCGTTGCCATACGCGAAGCCTGGCGCTGCGGGCGCGCGGGTTGTGTGCGGTCTCCTCGGCGCTCGCGGTGAGTGCGCGGCGCGTGACGACGAGCCCAAGCGATCGGTTGCCCCCACAGGTACACATCGGATGCCTGGGCGGGCAGATGCAGTCCTCGCTCCACGCGCGGAAGGCGTGCTTCACGAGCCGGTCTTCCCCCGAGTGATACGCGATCACGGCGAGTGTGCCGCCTGGCGCGAGCCGATCGCGCAGGTTGGGGAGCGCGCGTTCAACACCCGCCAGCTCGTCGTTGACGGCGATGCGTACCGCCTGAAAGAACCGCGCGAACTCGGGTGCGCCGGAGCGTGCGCCGAATGTCGCGCGGATCGCGCCGACGAGGTCGTCGCTCGTCGCGAACGGCCGCGTCGCACGGCGACGCACGATCTCGCGCGCGAGCCGGCCGGCGCGTGGCTCGTCGCCGTAGTTGCGGAACAGCGTCGTGAGCTCTTCTTCGTCATTCTCGTTGAGAAGGTCCGCGGCGCGGCGCACCGCGTCGGCGCCCATTCGCATGTCGAGCGGCGCGCCTTCCCGGAAGGAGAAGCCGCGCGATGCGTCGTCGATCTGATGGGACGAGATGCCAAGGTCGAGCAGGACGCCGGTGAAGCGAAGATCATGCAGTGACGGGACGCGATCGAGATCAGCGTAGTTCGCCTTGTGCGCTTCGAAGCGTCCCGCGGACGACTCGGCTGCGAGGCGAGCGGTGGCCGCGTCGAGCGCATCCTGGTCACGATCGATGCCGATCACCCGCGCCACGCCAGCGTCGAGCAGCGCCGCACTGTGCCCGCCGCCGCCAAGGGTGCCATCGAGGACGAGCGTCCCACGCCCAAGCAACTCGACGACGGCGTCGACGAGCGCCGGAGCATGATAATCGGTGTCCCACTTCTTGTTGGCATGTAGCGCGTCCGGACGCATGGCCATGTTATTGCTCAACTTGTTGTCGTCCTGAGCCCTTCGCTTCGCTCAAGTGTGAACTTCGCGAAGGACCTGCACCGTCTTTTCGATGCCACGTAAGCATCTCACCTTCGTCGTACATGGCGCCCGAGCCGACCGGCCGGACCTTCGGCAGACCGTATCGTGGGTCCGCGATCGCGGACACGCGGTCGAGGTGCGGACGACCTGGAGCGTCGGCGACGCCGCTGCACACGCCGCGGAGGCTGCCGACCGCGGCACCGACGTGGTGATCGCCTGCGGGGGCGACGGCACCCTCAACGAGGTGGTGAATGGCCTCGACGGGCGCGACACGCCGCTTGGCGTCATCCCGCTCGGGACGGCCAACGACTTCGCGCGGCAGACGGGAATACCGGAGGAGGCAGATCATGCCATGGATGTTATCCTGCGCCGCAACCCCGTGCGCATCGACACGGCATCCATGAACGGGCGACGCTTCCTGAACGTCTCCACGGGCGGCGTGGGCGCCGAGGCGACCCAGGAGACTCCGGCGGACGCCAAAGCCTCGCTCGGCCCGTTGGCGTATGCGATCACCGCGGTGCGCAAGTTCGCCGAGGACAAGGTCCGGCACGCGACGTTCACGAGTGAGGGCTTCGGGCTCGACGTGGACTTCCTGACCTTCGCGGTGGGGAGCGCGCGCGTGACGGGCGGTGGCACGATGATGACCCCCGACGCCAGCGTGACCGACGGCCTGCTCGACCTCTGCGTGATCGAGGCGATGTCGCGCAGCGCGTTCGCGCGGCTTTCGCTGGCCGTGAAGAAGGGAGAGCATCTCGGGCTGCCAGGAGTGCACTACGCGCAGCTTCCCTGGCTCAAGGTAGTGGGGGCCGAGCCGCTCTGCGTGAATCTCGACGGCGAGGGAGTGGAGGCGCAGATCTGCGATTATCGCGCTCGCCGGTCCGATCTGCTCGTTCACGTGCACCATCTGCCGGGCGAGGAGCCGGGGGTGGATTTCGCGAGGTGAGGCGGGTTTTCAGTCGTTGAAAATGCAGTTCCACAACCAGAAGCGCCCGCCATCCCTGAGGACGGCGGGCGCTTCGAGCATTCGGACTGCGGTTTACTTGCAGAACTTCTTGATCGACCCGTCGATGAAGGGCTGGAACTGCGCCGCGCCATTGAGCACCGCCTTGGCAGTGGTGGGATCCACGGAGCCACCGGCCGGCATGTTGACGTTCACGATAACGAGCAGATCGTTCGCCGCCTTGAAATCATCGCACGACTTGGATGCTCTCAGCATGTCCGTGGACGAGGCGAGCGCCTGGAAGGCCGACACCGCAAGCAGGAACTTTGCGTTCGCGCTCGGCGCCATCTCATCCGAGGCCTGCAAGAACGGGATCGCCTTCTTGTAGTCTTCAGCACTCTTTGAGGCGACGGCCACCTTGTACTGCGTATTGCCAAGCTGCAGCAGGACCGCTGCGTCTCGCGGCTTGTTAGCGGCGTCCGTTGCGGCGTCCGCCTTTGCGTACTTGATGGCGTCATCAGCGCGTCCCATCTCGGCGGCGATGGACGCCAGCAGATAGTTCGCCCCGTTGACCTTGGGATCGATCTGAAGCGCGCGCTCGAGCGACGCCTTGGCGGCCGGGAGCTGGCCAGAGCGACGCTCGTTCTGCGCCTTCTGCATGAGGAAGGCGACGTTCGTCGGGAACTTCGCGGAGCCAACGGCAGCGAACTCCGCCGCCTTCGCGTATGCGCTGTCGGCGACGAGATCCGCGATCTGGCGGAAGAAATAGTTCGAGTCCGCGGCTGCTGTATCGATCGTTACGTACGCCACACCTGCTGGAACGGATTCCTTGTAGTTCTTGGCCGAGCGCAGTACGAGCCAGTATGTGCGAGCATACTGCGGATCGCCCGGATTCTCGATGATGAGCTGCTTGGCCGTTGGGACCGCAATGTCCGCCTTGCCCGATGTTACAAGCTCGCTGATGACCGACTCCCGCAGGGTCGAGTTGGTCGGATCGGCGTTCATCAGACCGACGAGCGCCTGGAGCGCGTTCGACGTGTCGTGCTTCTGCTTGTACGCGTCGTACTGAAGCTGGTAGGCAATGCGGCTCGCCTTGTCGAGATTCATGATCTCGCGCGTGATGGCGATGACCGAATCCTTCCACGGACCGGTGGAATCTGCGGTCGTCTTCATGTTGGCGTACGCGCTGGCGAGACAGAGCCGCAGGATCGTCGCCTTCGGGTACTGCAGGAGACCCTTGCGCGCCGCGGCGATCGCGACCGCGTTGGTATTCGCGCGAACGCCGTTCTCGCACGCCTGGTTGTCCGGGATCTGCTTGCGGGCGCGGTCGTACTCGCTCACGATCTGTTTCGCGGCGTCGCCGAGGTCCTTCGTGTCGAGATTCGTGACGAGTGGCTGCGACAGCGACACGTCGCGCGGCAGGAACATGCGCGCGCTGACGCGATAACCCGTCGCCGTCTTCGCCACGGTGCCGTCGAGGACTTCGTCGGCACGGACGAGCTTGGAGAGCTCCTTGATGTCGTTCGGGCTGAGCGCCGAATCCGGACGGTAGCCGGACTGCAGCAGAGTCGCCTCGATGTCTTTCTTGCTGGTGGCCATCAACTGGCGAATGCTGAACTCGCTGGCGATCCGGTTGCGAATCTCGTCGGCCAATTTGACGCCGCCTTCGACGTCGCCCCGGAAGGCAGTGACGAGGGCGCGCTTGGTATCAGGACCGGGAACCTGCTGCCGCTGGGCGCTGGCGACCGTCGGAACGACCGTCGCGACAAGTGCCGCAGCGAATCCAGCAGCCAGGAGCGCAGAGCGATGCGAAGCCTTCACAGTCGTAACCTCCAAAACGTTAAACAGACGTACACCTGACAGGCCGCGCAGGTCCGCTTTTCAACTACTCAGCAACGACGGAATGGCGGGATTCCAGCATGGGCGAAGAGGGATTCGAACCCCCGACATCCTGTGTGTAAGACAGGCGCTCTAACCAGCTGAGCTATTCGCCCGGCGAAACGCTCGCACGAGCGAGGCCTTCGCCGGCCGCGCTCGCCAGGTCACCTTCAGTTGTCGGGAAACGGCTCTGGTCGATCGGACTACTTGAGAATTGCGATTGGCACGAGGACGCAGTACCCAGCGACGAGCAAGATCGGTGCAACCGTCGTCCCGCCCCGCGCCAGATCGGCATAGCCGAGCAGTATCGTGACGGCCGCGATCCCCCACCAGAGCCATGGGCGTGCCTGAGACGTCGTATCCGTTTGTGCCATAACATATCAGTGTAGACCGGCAATTCGGGGGTGTCAAGCGACTCCGCATACGCTTAATCGTCTTTTAACGACTCGCTAGCTCTCGTCCGGCGCCGTTGACGACGGACCTGCACCTTCCGACCTGACCTCGCTCAACAGCATCGCAATCGCACTCCGCTGCTCGGCGCGCTCTGCCGCCTCGTCCGCCGCGATCATGGCGCGCAGCCGGCGACGGTCGCGGGCCCGGCGCGCGAAGAAAAATGGCAGTAGCAGCACCGTGAGCACAAGCATCGCGATCGAGAGATCGGCGAACAGGGCGAGACCGCCGTACCGCCGGCTCGTGCGCTTCTGGAACTCCTTCTCGAAGCCACTCAGCGTGAGTCCGAACGCCTGCCTCACGGCACGATCGAACGTGCTACCGTCGGCCCAGTATTGAAAGAAGAGCGACAGGCCTCGCTCCTGGTCGAGCGACGCAAGCTCCGTCACCGCGCGGTAGCTCAGCGCATACGCGGACTGCGCCGCGACGGCGCCTCCGTGAAACCCTTCCTCCAGCTCGTCGAGGGAAGGAGTTCCTTTCAGCGCAAGCGCGACGTTTGCCGCGAGCACATCGTCGCGACGCCACTCGCGCGCCGCGACGCTCGCGTAGCCTTCGTCGAACCAGCGCGGGGCCTTGTTGCCGAGCCGTTCATGGAGCGCCAGATGTGCGAGCTCGTGGCGGAGCACCTCGAGCGGATCACCGGCGTCGGCCGATCCACCGCGCCCATGCATCACGATCCGGCGCGATTCGGGAAAGGCGAGGGCGGCGCCCCACTCCGGCGCGCTGGGCCCGACCCACGTGCGAAACCGCGCGGCGTCGGGCGCGATGGCGATGAGCACGCGCTGCCGGGGACGTGGAAGCCAGGGAAAGCTGTCGTTCGCGACTGCCGCGCGAACCAGTGCGTGGGCGAGCACGTCGTCCTGCGGGAAATACACCACGGTGAAGCGGCCCGTGTCGAGCCGACGCGGCGCGTCGTCCTGGGCCGCGAGCGAGGATGCGCGCAGCGCGAGCAGGAGACCGGCGAGCGCGAGCGCGCGGCTGACGCCGCCGCGCCATCGCGCCACGAGCGCTACGGTTCCCCGCCCTCTTCGACCGTCTTCAGCACCTCGGCGCACTTCTTTCCCCACGGATTGAACTTGTTCGCGGCGAATCCTTCGCGCCACGTCTGCATCGCTTCGTCGCGCTGGCCGTTGAACCAGTATGCGCGGCCCAGCTCGTAGTAGGCTTCGATGAGATTCGGACCCAGCGCGAGCGTCTTCTGGAAGAAGGTCTGTGCGTCCTCGAACATGTCTCGCTCGAGATACACCAGCCCCAGATAGAAGTGCGCGTACAGCGTCGCCTTGCGATCGCTGTCGAGACGAATCGCACGCGAGAGATGCTCGATGGCCTCGCCGAAGATGTGCTTCTTCAGGCAGATGTATCCGACGTTGATGCGCGCCAGTGCATTCGCCGGCTCGCGCATCAACACCTTCTGGAACTGCATCAACGCCTCGTCGTACTTCTCCTGAAGCATCTGCGCCCAGCCGAGCAGCGATTCTGCCTGTGGATCGTTCGGTACGAGATTCAGCGCCTTGGTGAGGCTCTCTTCCGCGCCCACGTAGTCGCCGAGCGAGATGCGGCTCCACCCTTTCTCGATGAAGGTCGAAGCGCCGATGTGATCGACGACCACCGGCCGGTCGGCGCTGAAGGCGGGAGCCGCGGAGCCTTGCAGAAGTTTCCACCGCTCGACGAGCGCCTTCGCCTCCTCCTTCAGCGCAGTCAGCTCGGTGAGGTCCTGCTCGAGTGCCTTGCCGAGCGCGATAAGATCGGTGCGAATCGCGTCACGCTCCAAAAACGCGCCGGGTCCGTCGAGACGCATGGTGAGTGCCGCGACTCGTGCCCGGTGGGCGTCTGCCATCTCAGCCATTCGCCAGTGCCTCCGCTCCAGCCTGCTGCAGTGCGATGCGCTCGGTCGTCGAGAGCAACTGTTCCACGTCGAGATAGATCACGAGCTTGTCTCCGTGACGAACGATCCCCTTGAGATACTCGCCGGCCAGGCCGCGAAAGAGCTTCGGCGGCGGTGCGACTTTGGCAGGGTCGAACGGCGTCACCTCCGTCACCGAATCCACGACGACGCCGATCCATTCGCCGCCGACGTTGAGGATCAGCGTGCGGGTTTCCGGGCCCGTCTGAATCGCCGGAAGCTCGAACCGTCGCCGGAGATTGACCAGCGGCACGACGCGGTCCTGATAGTCCATCACCCCTTCGATGTAGTCCGGCATGTCGGGAACCGACGTCGGCGCCGCGTAGCGCAGCACGCGTTCCACCGCATGCACGTCGGCGGCAAACTGATCGTCGCCGAGCCGGAATGTGACCAGCTTGTCCGCCAGGGTACTCATGTGATCTCCAGAAGTGCCGCGGTCTGGCAGGCGGCGATAAGAGCGTCGGCGTCGACGATACCGACGAGGGCGTTTGCGTGGCGTATCACGCCGAGCACCACATTGTCGGCATCGTTTGCTCCCGGTGCGTCGCGCAGCTCGCGCAGGTCGAGCGAGATGGCGTCCTCCACGTCGTCGATCAGCACGCCGACCCGCGCGCCCCCACGCCGAAAGATGAGCACCACCTCGCGAAGCGCGAGGGGGAGCCCGAGGGCGTGGTGTGGAGAGTATACCGGCGTGAGCGATCCGCGCACTGTAACGACGCCCAGCATCGCGGGTGGCATCTCGGGCACGTGGTGGATCACCGGCAGATCGATCACCTCGTCGACGGCGAGCAGCTCGACGGCGAACCGCTCTTCCGCGATGCGAAACATCAGAAAATCGGCGACGCCGGACCGCGCGCGCGCGCGCTCCCGCATGGTGCAATAGGGCGCGTGAGACCCGGATGGGCGCGCAATCACCGGAGCGGCCGCCACCGATTCGCCAGGCTGCTCGGCCGCACGCGCCGCGGCGAGCGCGTGCGCGAGCTCCACTGGGGTGGAATTGCGTCTCGGTCTCTCTGGTACGACGACGGGCTCCGCCGGCTCCGGTGTCTTCCCCGAAACCGTCGCCGCGGCCGGCGCGCCCAACTCGCTGTACCGGATTCGCCGCTTCGTCATTCCTGATCGTCCGCTACGTCGGCCATTAATTCCCCACCGATCTGGCCAAGTTGGCGCATCGCGCCGACGAACAGCGCCTGCGTCGCAAGGGTGTTCACTCGACGCGGCACGCCCTCGCTGCGGGCCGCGAGCGTCGCCATGGCGTCTTCAGTGAACATCTGACCGCCACTCCATCCGGCGACGCGAAGCCGATGCTCCACGTAGCCGCGCACGTCCTCCGGCTCCATCGGCTCCACATGAAAGCGCAAGCTGACCCGCTGATCGATCTGCGGGCGCTTCCGCACGCGGTCGCGCAGCTCGGGCTGGCCGAGCAACACGACGTGCAGATGCTTGTCCTGCCGGTCCTCGTAGTTCGTGAGCAGCCGGATCTCCTCGAGCAGCGACGGGCTCGCGAGTTGCGCCTCGTCAACGACGAGCACGGGCCGTCGTCCATCCCGATGCAGCTGAGCGAGACGCTCGCCGAGCGCCATGATGACGGCGAGCTTGCCCCGCGGCGGCGGATCGATCCCGATTCCGCGGGCGACGGCCGCGAGCATCTGCGTCGGCGTGACCTTCGGATACGGCAGCGCGATCACATCGCAGGGCGAGTCCGCGAGCCGGTCGGCCAGCGCCTGGGCGAGCATCGTCTTGCCACATCCGATCTCGCCCGTGATGAGCGACAGTCCGCCTCGCAGCTCGGTCGCGTCGTACACCAGACGCGCGAATCCTTCGGCGAAGGCCGGCGAGCGATACACGAAGTCCGGATCCGGCGTGTTCGCGAACGCGCGCCGCGACAGCTTCCAGTGTTCTTCGATCATGCGATTATCGCTCGGCGCGCAATGAGGAGCTGCACCACCGTCGGCGCCACGTCTTCCAGCGCAGCGACGCGGTCGGCGCCGGCGCGGAGGAGCGCCGCGTGCGGCATGCCATAAATGGTCGAGGTGCCCTTGTCCTGTACGATTCCGCCGCCGCCCGCCGAACGAATCGCGTGCAGGCCATCGGAGCCATCGCGGCCCATTCCCGTGAGAACCACGCCCACGCTCTGCCGTCCGAAGTGAGCGGAGACGGAGATGAATAGCGGATCGGCCGCGGGCCGGACGCCCCAGATCGTCGGACCGTCGTCGAGGCTGATGTGCCTTCTGCCGCTCGCGCCTTTCGCGACGCGCATGTGCAGCCCGCCGGGCGCGAGGTAGACATGATTCACCTCGATGGTCTCGCCCTCCTGCGCTTCGGAGACGCGCAGATGGCTCATCGAGTCGAGTCGCGCCGCGAGGCTGCGCGTGAATCCGGCAGGCATGTGCTGCACCACGAACACCGCGGCGTCGAGATCGCTCGGCAGATTCGGAAGCACCTCGGCAAGCGCGCGGGGACCGCCAGTCGAGGCGGCAATGGCGACCGCGTAGGTCGCATCGGCAGATGTCCCGCGCGGCGCGGTCTCGACGAAGCGCGGCCGAGCGAGAAGCTGCACACCGCCGAGATTGACCTGCGTCGCGGCGCGCAGCGCGGCGAGCAAGGTCTCGCCGACCACCTCGAGATCGAGACTGATGGGGCCTGAGGGCTTGCGCACGAAGTCCACCGCGCCCATCTCGAGGCAGCGCAGCGTGAGATCCGCGCTGCCGTCCGATCCGGCGGCGCTGAGCATCACCACGGCGCGCGGCGTCTCGCTCATGATGTAGCCGAGCGTTTGCAGCCCATCGAGCTCCGGCATCTCGACGTCGAGCGTCACGATCTGCGGATCGAGCGCATAGATCTGCCTGAGCGCATCGAGACCGTTGCGCGCCGTACCGACCACGTGAAAATCCGGCGAGGCGTCGATGATCTGCGCGATGAGATGGCGCATGAAGGCGCTGTCATCCACCACCAGAACGCTCGACGCTCGTTTAGATGACACGTTCTCCCTTCTTGAGCGACCGCACCTCGACGCGGCCGTCATCGATGTAGAAGTACACGCTGCGCCCGTAGTCGAGGCCCGTGTCCTCGGCGAGCAGAGGGATGTTCGCCGCCGCCAGCACCTCGCGCGCCGCGACGACGTTGCGCTCGCCGATGTTGATCCCGGTGCCGCTGACGAACTGTCCGAACATGCTCGCCCCGCCGACGATCTTGGCACTGATCCGGGCGGACGGTGAGGAGCCGAGCTTACGCATCTCCTCGAGCATGATCGGCACGATCGTCTCCGGAAACTTCGCCGGGTTGCCTGTCTCGCGGGACATCGCCTTGTTCGGAAGAAGGATGTGCGCGAGCCCGCCGACCTTCGCATCGCGATCGTAGAGCGCGATCGCGACGCACGAGCCCAGCCCGATGGTGGCGATCACGTGACCGCCCTTCCGCACGGCGTAGTCCGCGACCTTTACACGGACATCGATCACTTGCGTGCTCACAGAGGCCGGAAGACGCGCTCGCGTCCATCAACCGCAACGAAGCGGGTCCGTGCCGCACCGAGCAGCGTCTCCACCTTCCCCAGGACGAGGAAACCATCAGGAGAAAGTGCGGCGTGGAACTTGTCGAACAGGCGTTCCTGCGTTTCGCGGTCGAAATAGATCAGCACGTTTCGGCAGACGATCAGGTGATGCGGGCCGGGTGGTGGTGCCTCGGCCAGGAGGTCGCGACGCTCGAAGCGCACGAGCCGGCGCACCTCGGGGATGATTGTGAAAGGAGCAGACGGTGTAAAATATCGGCGTCGAAGCTCCGCGGGTGTATCGGCAAAATCTCCTTCCTCGAATGCGCCGGCCTCGGCGGCGGCCAGACAGCGGACGTCAATGTCACTTCCGAGCACGCGAACGCGCCGGTGCAGCTCGCCCAACTGCCCCGCCGTTTCGGCATGCTGATGAAAGAGCGCGGCAAGCGAATAGGGCTCTTCCCCAGATGAGCAGCCGGCGCTCCAGACGTTGATCGTCGGGATCGGCCGTTCCCAGAGTGCGGGCACGACGCGCTCGGCAATCACCGCATAAGTCTCCCAGTTGCGGAAGAGCTTGGTGACGTTGATGGTGAGCGCGTCGAGCAGCCGGTCGTACTCTCCCTTGTCTGAGTCGAGCACGCGGGCGTAGTCCGCGTAGGTATGCACGCCGCGGGCACGCATGCGCACCGCGATGCGGCGCCGCAGACACTTCTCCTTGTAGCTCGCGCAGCCGAAGCCCTTGTCGTGCGCGATCTTCTCCGTCAGCGCGGTAAACCCCACGTCGGCCGAATCGCTCACGTTACAGAACCTGACGCACGGCATCGAGGTTCGTGCGAACGATCGCGTTGCCCGGCTCCAGCGCAAGCGCCTGCTCCCAGCATTTCACCGCTTCCTCGCGCTCCTGACGCTTGAATCGAATGTTGCCGAGCTTGAGGTACACGTCGTCGCCGAGCGAGGGATTCAACTTGATGGCGCGCAGATAGCACTCGAGCGCCTCATCGTAGCGCGCAGCGCGGTAGTGGCAGTCACCGAGGTTCTTGTGCAGTTGCGGAAGACCGGTGTCCTCCTGCACGCCACGCTCGGCGGCGCTCATCGCCTCGGGGTGGTAGCCCCGGCGCTCCTGAACGGCCGCCATGTTGTTGTAGAGCGGCGCCGCGTGCGGATGCGCCGCGATGCCTTCGGTGAGCAGCGCATACGCGCGCTCGAGGTCGCCGAGTAGCGCGGCCGTGAGCGCGGAATAATGGTACCAGGGCGCCGTGGGCGGCTTGGTGCCGAAGAGTGGACGCGCGGCGTACAGCGCCGCATCCGCCGCGCCCACGTCTCCGGCGCGCAGGGCGACGACGCCGAGCGACGTCTGGATGCGCGCGTCCCTGGCGCCGCCGCGCTTGATCGCGTCGTCGAGTGCCGCCTTCGCCTCCTCGTAGCGTCCGAGCCGCTCGAACGCGTGTGCCAGGTTGTGGTACGCCGCGGGCCGCGCGCCGGGATGCGAGACGCATTCGCGGAAGGCCGCCACCGCGTCGGACCACTTGTTCTGACGCATCAGCACGAGCCCGATATAGAAGCGCGCTTCGGTATCGTGCTCGCGCAGCTCGCTCACGCGCCGGAACTCCCGCACTGCTTCGTCGAGCATCCCTGTCCTGTAGAACGCGATGCCGAGATTCCGGTGCTCGTCCACCCGCGCATCGCTCACCACCGGCTCGGTCGCCTTGGACTTGCCAATGCGCTGCGCGAATCCCGCGGTGACGAGACCGTAGATCGCCTTGCCGACATCGAACTCGCCAAGCCCCGACTCCTCGATGACCGCGACGACGTCGCGACGGCCGTCGAGCAACTCCATGACCACCGCCTGGTCGCGTGGCAATGCGACGCCACTCGCGGCGAGCTTGCCCCGATCGACGTCGAACACGAGGTCGAGGCTGGAGATCTTCTTCTCGATCAAGCTCCACTCGTCCACGCGTCGTGCACCCTCGAGCAGCAACGATTCGGGACTGATCGACACGAGCAGGTCCTGCTCCTCCGGGTGGACGTCCGCCTCGAAGTTGAACGTCCCCTGTGTCCAGGTGAACAGGTAGTAAACCGCCTCTTCGATCTGCAGGCGGATCTGCGCGTGGAGTCCGTCGCGCGTCACCGATCCCTGCGCGACGAGCAGCTCTCCGATGCGCTTGTCACGGTGCAGCGACTGCGCGCTGATC
>DATCGM010000133.1:0-29597 GCA_036508915.1 Gemmatimonadaceae bacterium | reverse complement strand
ACGGTCGCTGGGACTCGCGGTCCCCCTGCGGCCGTAGAGGCGGCGATCGAGCGCTCCCGCGCGGTGGGAGCGGGCCGCGCTGGTCTCAATATCTTCGCCTGGACCGACGACGACGATGCGCGATCGCACGCTGCGGCCGCGCTCGAGCAGATGAGTGACACGGATCCCGGCTTGTTGCTGGGCGTTCCGGTGGCGCTCAAGGACAACATCGCTACGCTGGCGCTGCCGACGAGTTGCGGCTCACGCATCCTCGCCGGCTACGTGAGTCCGTACGAGGCGACGGTCGTTCGCAAGCTTCGCGAGGCGGGCGCCATCCCGTTCGGCAAGACGAATATGGACGAGTTCGCGATGGGTTCGTCCACCGAGTACAGCGCCTACGGTCCAACGCGCAATCCGCTCGCGCACGATCGCGTGCCGGGTGGCTCGTCGGGCGGATCGGCCGCCGCCGTCGCGGCGGGAATTGTTCCGATCGCGCTCGGATCGGAGACGGGAGGCAGCGTCCGCCAGCCCGCCGCGTTCTGTGGCATCGTTGGCGTGAAACCGACCTATGGGCGGGTGAGCCGGTTCGGACTCGTTGCCTTCGCCTCGTCGCTCGATCAGATCGGCGTCTTCGGTGCGACGGTCGATGACGCCGCGCGCGGCCTCCGCGTCATCGCCGGCTACGATTGGCTCGACTCGACGTCGGCCGAGCTGGACGTGCCCGAGTACCATGAGGCGGGCGCCGGCGCGGTGAAGGGAATGGTGATCGGCCGGCCGACGGAATACTTCCCCGAATCGCTCGACCCGCGTATCCGCGCGCGCTGCGATGCCGCACTCGAACGTCTGCGCGCACTCGGCGCCGAGATCCGCGACGTCTCGCTGCCGCACACCGAGATGGCGATTCCCGTCTACTACATCGTCGCGCCGGCGGAAGCGTCGTCCAACCTCGCGCGATTCGACGGCGTGCGGTACGGGTTGCGCATCGAAGGCGACGGTCTGCGCGGCATGTACGAAGCCACGCGTTCGCAGGGATTCGGCGCGGAAGTCACGCGCCGCATTCTGCTCGGCACGTACGTGCTGAGCGCCGGCTACTACGATGCGTACTATCGCAAGGCGCAGCAGGTCCGAACGCTCATCGCCGCGGATTTCAGCCGAGTGTTCGCGAGCGGCGTGGACGTGCTCTTCACGCCGACGGCGCCGACGACGGCCTTTCCGATCGGCGCGATCTCCGATCCGTACGAGATGTACCTGAGCGACATCTTCACGGTGACGGCGAATCTCGCCGGTGTACCCGCGATGTCCCAGCCGATCGGCCGCGTGGACGGGCTGCCCGTCGGCGGACAGTTCATCGCGGCGCACTTCGACGAGATGAAGATGTTCACCGCTGCCTACGCGCTCGAGCGCGCGCTCGGCGCCGAGGCGCGCGCATGATCACCTCCGCGATCGAGACACTGATGGCCGAGTGGGAGATGGTCGTGGGGCTCGAGGTGCACGTGCAGCTCAAGACGCGCACGAAGGCCTTCTGTGCCTGCTCGACGGAGTTCGGCGCACCACCGAATGTGAACACCTGTCCGGTTTGTCTTGCGCTGCCTGGCGCACTGCCGGTGCTCAATGCGAAGGCGGTCGAGCTCGCGACGCGCGCGGCGCTCGCGCTCAACTGCATGGTGCAGCCGGCGTCGGTGTTCGCGCGCAAGAACTATTTCTATCCGGACTCGCCGAAGGGCTACCAGATCTCGCAATTCGACAAGCCGCTCGCCACCGGCGGCTACGTCGAGATCGGATCGCGCGTGGACCAGTCGCCCATTCGCGTCGGCGTGACCCGCGTGCACATGGAGGAGGACGCCGGCAAGTCCATTCATGACCGCTTCCCCGGCGTCACCGCGATCGATCTCAATCGCTCCGGCACCCCGCTCATCGAGATCGTCAGCGAGCCGGACATGCGTTCGGCGGAGCAGGCGGGCGCCTATCTTCGCGTGCTCAAGCAGATCATGGAGTACATCGACGTCAGCGACGTGAGCATGGAGGAAGGCAGCCTGCGCGTGGACGCGAACGTCAGCGCGCGGCGTCGCGGCGAGATGGAGCTCGGTACCAGGACCGAAGTGAAGAACATGAATTCCTTCTCCGGCGTCGAGCGCGCGCTGGAGGTCGAGTTCAGGCGGCAGGTCGAGCTACTGCGCGGAGGCGGTACCGTGTTGCAGCAGACGATGCTCTGGGACGCGTCGGCGGGCGAGGTGCGCCCGAGTCGCACGAAGGAAGGAAGTCACGACTATCGATACTTTCCCGAGCCGGATCTGCCGCCGCTCATCCTCTCCCTCGATTGGATCGCGAAGATGCGGCACGATCTGCCAGAGCTACCGGCGGCGCGCCGCGCACGATTCGTCAGGGACTATGCGCTCGTCTCGTACGACATTGACGTGCTGACGGCGAATCCGCGCATTGCCGACTACTATGAATCGGTTGCGCGTACCCACGGCGACGCCAAGGCAGCCGCGAATTGGGTGATGGGCGAAGTGCTGGCGCAGCTCAAGAGCAACGGCGAGGACATCGCGGCCTTCCGCGTGCGGCCGGCGGATCTCGCGCAGCTGCTCGACCTGGTGAGCGGCGGCGTGGTGACGCACACCGCGGCCAAGCAGATCTTCACGCGCATGGTGGCGACCGGCGATCCGCCGGGACAGATCGCTGAACGCGAAGGGCTCATCAAGGTGGACGACGACGCGCAGCTCGCCGCGTGGCTCGACGAAGTCATCGCCGACATGCCGGCCGAGGCCGAGCGCTACCGTAATGGCGAGGCGCGGCTACGGGGCGTGATGATCGGCGCGGCGATGAAGAAGTCGAAGGGGCGAGCCGATCCGAAGAAGCTCAATCAGCTACTGGCGGCTCGGCTCGGCTCGTAGATCTTCGGCGTCAGCTTGCTCACATAGCCGAGCGACGCGGAGGGAAGACCGAATACCCGCTGCGCCTCCTCGCGGACGTGCGCGGCTCCGCCGAATCGCATCGCTTCCTTGCGCACCTGCTTCGCGCGGCGAAGCGCGTCGTCACCCGACGGGTCGAGCTTGAGCGGCGACGAGCGGTCGAAGCGAACGAGCAGATCGATGATGTGGTCGTACGAGTGCTCGAGATATCGCGCGACCTCGGCATCGGCGAGGTCCCATCGGCTGTTCTCCGTCATCAGCCCGAAGATGCGTTGCCATCCCTCGTTGTCCGCCGCCTGAACCATCCCGCGAAAGATCCGCCGGTTGGTCTGCGTGCTGAAGATCGTCGGGCTGAGAATTCGGTCGAGCAGCCCATCGGCGCGAGAGTGATCGAGCAGAATGAGGTCGTGCGCCTGGCGGGCGCACGCCGGACCGAGATGCGTCTCGAAGCGGCTCTCCCAATACGTATGCCCCAGCGACGAGGTGCTCGCGGTGACGGCAAGCTGCATCGGCACGAAGTGATTGTGCGCGATCGAATCGGCCGCGAGATGCGCCAGATAGCCGAGACCGAACGCGCGCATTGGCTCGTCGGTCGCGGCGTCATGAATCTCGAGCCCGACTGTCCAGGAATGGCAGTGACGTCCGGTGGGCACATACTTCTTGGCCAAGCTGGTGTCCGCGGCAATCGATCCGTACAGAAAGTCGTACGGAAAGGCGCGGAGCAGGTCGGCAATGGAACCGGGGAGCAGACTGAGCGACCGGAGTACGGCGTCGCCGAGGAAGACGTGCGTCCCCGGCGTCCAGGCATACGCGGCGCTTGGCAGCACCGCAACCAGCATCAGCGCGATGAGGGTCAGTCCACCCCATCGCGCCAATGCTGTCAGCGTGCGATGAGACCGCTCAGACTCCCATCCGCTTGCGCTGCTGCCGGAGCATGCGGCGGAGATCGCGGAGCTCCTGCTGCACGAAACCGTCGATGCGCTCGCGCGCCGCGCCAACCGTCTCGCGAACGTCGTGCTCGATGCGATCCACTGGAATGCGATCGATGAGCTCGCCGCCATGCTCCTTTGCCCAGAGCGCGCCGGCGGCACCGGCGCGCATCGCGGCGGTGCTGGCGACGCGAGCGCCGCGGAACAGGGGCGCGACCGGCCGGTCGCCGGATGGTCCGCGCCGGAGCAGCAGCGTCGCTGTCGCACCGATCGCGGCGCCGATGAGCGCTGCGGTGAGCAGATCGTACTGCGCGTCACGTCCATCCGCGCCGGCGCGGGCGGACTCGCGGACGCGTGGTCCCCGCTTCGGCCGAATCGGGATCGTCGTAGCCATCGTCGAGCTCCTCTGACGTCGGGAGTGGCGCGGCGAGCGCGTCCTCCTCTTCGTCCTCATGGTGAAGCGCCGCCGCCCCCGTGCGCACCCCGCGCACCGCCGACGCCGTCGCGACGAACACTGACTCCGCTTCCTGTTGTGCCACCGCGAGCAGCGCGTTGAACTCGTTCAGCCGCTGCTCCGTGAGCGCCACCGCCTGCTGCAACCGCAGGTTCGCGGCCGCAATCGTTGCGTTGATCTGCTGCACATCCGTGCGCACCGACGTGGTGACGTAGTTCACGTTGTCGGCGATCGAGCTCGCTTGCCGCATGATCGGATTGACGTCCCCGTAAATCCGGTCGAGCAGATCGCTGATCTTCTTGTAACTTTTCCGAAAATTCCACGCGGCTGGAACGAGTGCCACCGTCAGCACGAGGATCGCGACCGTCATCAGCCCGCTCGCGATTGCCATCGTATTCTCGAACCAGCCACGCTCCTGTCCAACCTGCCGCATCAACACGGTGTCGGCATGTGCCGCCTGCACCAGCAACCACGCACCGGCGCGCGCGAACAAGACGGTCATCGGCAACCTCGGCTGGAAAATTGGGTCGGCCGCAAAGGCGCCCCCCCACATTCGCCTTGTCGAGCGCGCGGCTTGCCGCCGCCAGCCTCGTGTTGTGCAAGGGCGGGGCCAACAGTATGGCGACGCACGGCATCGTAGCCCGCGCGCGTCGGCGCTGTCAACCCAGTGCTCTCGACGCGAACGGCGCGAAGGGTGCAGTGCACGCGCGCGACAGCGCTTGACCCTCATGTGCGCTCGGGGGATGTTTCCCGCCAGCTCACCCGCCAGCTCACCCGCCTGCACCTCGCATGCGGCTCGACCACTCGCACGTTTCTCATGCCAGCACTGCAGTACATCGTCCAGGGAGGCCATCGCCTTGCCGGACGCATCCGCCCTTCGGGCAACAAGAACGCCGCGCTCCCGATCGTTGCCGCCGCTCTGCTCTGCGACGAGCCGGTGCACCTGACGAACGTCCCGCACATCAGGGACGTCGAGACGCTCGTCCAACTGCTCCAGTCGGTGGGCGCGAGCGCCGAGTGGACGAGCCGGAACGCGCTCACCATTCACGCGAAAACCGTCCGCGCCGCGGAACTCGATCCCGCGCTCTGCCGAAAGATCAGAGCGTCGATCCTCCTCGCCGGCCCGCTGCTGGCCCGCTGCGGCGAACTCATTCTGCCGCCTCCTGGCGGCGACGTCATCGGCCGGCGTCGTGTCGACACGCATTTCCTCGCGCTCCAGCAACTCGGCGCGACCTTCGAGTTCGATGATGCGTTCGTGCTCAAGGCCAAAACACTCAAGGGCGCCGACGTCTTTCTCGACGAGCCAAGCGTCACCGCCACGGAGAACGCGCTCGCCGCGGCGGTCGCCGCCGAGGGGACAACCGTGCTGCGCAACGCCGCGAGCGAGCCGCACGTCCAGGACATGGCGCACTTTCTCGTCGCGATGGGCGCCAGCATCGAGGGGATCGGCACGAACACGATCACCATTTATGGCGGCCGGCCGCTGCATGGCTGCACGCACGAGATCGGACCCGATCACATCGAGGTCGGATCCTTCATCGGCCTTGCGGCGCTAACCAAGTCCGAGATTACGATCGAGCGCGCCGGCGTCGAGCATCTCCGCTCGACGCTCATGGGCTTCGAGCGGCTCGGCGTCGTCTGCCGCATTGAGGGCGACGACCTGATCATCCCCGCCGACCAGGAGATGGTGATCCGCAGCGACATCGGCGGGGCGGTGCCCAAGCTCGAGGATCAGCCCTGGCCGGCGTTCCCGGCCGATACGATGTCGATCGCGCTTGTCACCGCCACGCAGTGCACCGGCGTGATCGTGATTCACGAGAAGATGTTCGAGTCTCGCCTCTTCTTCGTGGACAAGCTGATCGGCATGGGCGCGCGCATCGTGCTCTGCGATCCGCATCGTGCCGTCGTCGTGGGCCCCGCGAAACTGCACAGCGGTCGCGTGGAATCGCCCGACATTCGCGCCGGCATGGCCATGCTGCTCGCCGCGCTCTGCGCGGAGGGCGAGAGCAGGATTGACAACGTCGGCCAGATCGAGCGCGGCTACGAGCGAATCGACGAGCGGCTTCGCGCACTCGGCGCGCACATCGAACGCGTGGACGACCGCCGAGTCAGGTGACGTTCCTCCTGCCCGACAGCATACAGGCAGGGGAGATCGTCGAGTCATTCGCCGAGATCGGCGTACTCGCCTTCACCACGGGCCGAGCGACGGGAAGTTTTGGTACTGGAACGGACGAGCCAGTGTGCGATGTCATGGCGCGCTGGAGCGCGTTGCGTGCGCTGGTGGGCGGCGGCCGCGCCCGTCTCGCGACCGCGACGCAGGTGCACGGCACGATGATCATCGAACATGGTGGCGATTGGCGCGGCTGGCTCCGCGGCGAGGACGCGGACGGGCATCTGTCGCACGAGCGAGGGACCGCGATGGCCGTCACCGTCGCCGACTGCGTTCCGGTTTTTCTCGTGCACCCATCGGGCGCCGCAGTCGCTCTGCACTCCGGCTGGCGGGGAACCGCGGGGCGCATCACCGTACGCGCGATTGAGCGACTCGGCGTGCTCGGCCTTCCGGCGTCAGAGCTTCGGCTGCACTGCGGCCCAGCGATCTGCGGGCAGTGCTATGCGGTCAGTCCGGACGTGTACGGGCAGCTCACGGGTCGCAGCGTCAGCGCGCCGGCGACGGTCGATCTGCGTGCCCTGATAGCCGATGACGCGCGAGCACTCGGCGTCCGCGCAATCTCGGTGAGCCCCTTCTGCACAAAGTGCGACAACGACCGATTCTATTCGCACCGTGCAGGAGATGCCGGACGGCAGCTCGGAGTGATCCTGGCGAGGATCTGAGCCCTTCCATCGCTCCCTTGGTCACTTTCGACGGCGAACCTTCACTCAATTCGCCGCCAGTTATGGCTCCCAGTGGGCAGCCCGCCATTCCTGGTACTGCGTCAATACGACGTACCTGAGTACTTTGGTGCACGTTGTAGGTACTTGGGTTCGCGTTGTTAAGGCGTCTCGCCTTGACCCATCCAGCGCGATACAATACCTTGTAGTCGTGGGCGCCCTGACGGGCGCACGCAGAATGTGGGGGACGCTCCCCACATTTTTTTATTGCCAGACGGTCCCTAGAGACAACATGAACGAAGAGCTGGAACGTGTTGTCGCGAAAGAGCTTGACGAGGTAACATTCGATCTCGTCGAGCTTCGGCAGGGGGGCACGCGCTCGCGCCCGGTGCTAGAGGTTCGCATCGATCGGCGTGATGGTCAGAAGGTGACCGTCGACGACTGCGCGCGCGCCTCGCGCGCCCTCGAGGCGCGGTTGGATGGCGGTGGGCTCGTGTCAGATCGGTATGTGTTGCAGGTGTCGTCGCCGGGTGAGCGTCCGTTGCGGACGCCCGCCGAGTGGCGGCGCTTTGTCGGTCGGTGGGCGAGCGTGCTCGCGCCGGACTTTGGCGGGCGGCTCGAAGGGGAAATCCTCGCGGTGGATGAGGAGAACGGGCAGGTAGCGGTCACGCTACGACCGGAGCGCGGTGAGGAGAGGACGATTCCTCTCACGGCGGTCAAGGAGGCGAGGCTGGCGTTCCGCTTTTCATAACGACAGGTCACGGGTCGCCGACAACGGCGATCCTTCTCAGCGAGGTCTTGGATGGTCAGTTCCGCAGAGATGTTGGCGGCGTTCCGCGAATTGTCGAATACCAAGCAGCTCGACCGGACGGAGCTCTACGGGCTTCTGCAGGATGGCTTCATGGCCGCGCTGGCGAAGAAGTACGGCCCCACCGTGCAGGCCGAAGTCGAGATCGACGACGCCAAGGGTGAGATCAAGATCACCGTCCTCAAGACCGTCGTGGAGACGGTCGAGGATCCCGCGCGCGAGATCTCGATCGAAGAGGCCAAGCTGTTCGACAATGGCTTCGAGGCCGGCGACGTGATGGAAGAGCCCCTCGACTTCAGCGTCTTCGGACGCGCCGCCATTCAGGCCGCGAAGCAGCGCATCATTCAGCGTGTCCGCGAAGGCGAGCGCACCAAGATTCGTGACG
Organism: Gemmatimonadaceae bacterium; assembly: GCA_036508915.1. Taxonomy (GTDB): domain Bacteria; phylum Gemmatimonadota; class Gemmatimonadetes; order Gemmatimonadales; family Gemmatimonadaceae; genus AG11. Next base: position 21,301 of record DATCGM010000133.1, on the reverse strand, counting down.
AGTTCGCCTCGCGGGTCGGCGATCTCCTCTCCGGGGAGATCCAGCAGATCGAGCGCGGCAAGCTGGTCGTCATGCTCAACAAGTTCCGCGAAGCGGAAGCGATCATTCCGTATCGCGAGCAGAACCACCGCGAGCACTTCCACCAGGGTGAGCCCATCCGCGCCGTGCTCAAGCGCGTCGAGGAGACGCCGAAGGGCCCGCGTCTCATCCTGAGCCGCGCCGACGGCCTGTTCGTCAAGGCGCTGTTCAAGCTCGAAGTACCCGAGATTCAGCAGAATATCGTCGAGATCCGCGCCACGGCGCGTGAGGTCGGCAGCCGCACCAAGATCGCCGTCTTCTCGCGTGACGACAGCATCGATCCGGTTGGTGCGTGCGTCGGGCTCAAGGGCTCGCGCGTGCAGACGGTCGTGAACGAGCTGGGCGGCGAGCGCATCGACATCGTGCCCTGGTCGTCTGATCCGGAGCGCTTCGCCAAACTGGCGCTCGCGCCGGCCAAGGTCGCGCGCGTGTTCAGCGACGCGGTGAGCAAGACCATTCAAGCCGTCGTCGACGAGGACCAGCTCTCGCTGGCCATCGGGCGCAACGGCCAAAATGTGCGTCTCGCCTCGGAGCTCACCGGCTGGAAGATCGATCTCTACTCGAGCCGCGAATGGCTGGAGAAGGGCGGGGGCGAGCAGCTCTTCGCTCCGCTCCCCGGGGAAGTCGAGAGCGAAGAGGCAGCGGACGTCGCGCTGTCCGAGCTCGAGGGCATGAACCCCGGCACGGTGGCGGTGCTGAACGAAGCCGGCTACCGCACGCTGAACGACATCATCGATCTCGAGCGCGACGACTTCCTGCGTCTGGCCGGCATCGCGCCGCAGGAGGCGGATCGCATCATCGCCTTCCTCGAGGAGCTGACCACGGAAGAAACACCCTCCGGCGACGGCAAGACGCCGGAGAAGGACGGCGCAGCAGAGTGACCCTTTCCGCGATGGATCATGCGAAGCTGCTTAGGCTGGTCGGGCTCGGCGTGCGAGGTCGCGGCGCGGTGATCGGAGTGGAGCAGGTGCGGGAAGGCGCGAAGAAGAACAAGGTGGCGTTCGCGATCGTTGCGATGGACGCCTCGCGGCACAGTTTGGACAAGATCGTCCCGCTCCTGAATGCCAGGCGCGTTAGATTCGTAGAGGTACCAAGTGCCGCGGAGCTTGGCGGCGCGGTGGGGCGTGAGACTACCGCGGTCGTTGGGATCGTCGATCGGCAGCTCGCGAAGGGCATTCGCGAGCTAGTGGAGTCGGGCTCCGAGGGAGCCCCACAGGAGGTAGTTTGAGCAAGCTTCGCGTTACTGACATGGCCGTCGAGTTCGGGATTCCCGTTGACGAAGTGCAGGGTCTGCTTCGTCAGATGGACGTTCCGGTGCGCAGCCACTTGAGCCCGTTGACGGACGACCAGGTTTCGCGCGTGCGCGCTCGGTGGGAGCGCGAGAAGCGCGAGCGGGCGCAGAAGCAGGCGGCCCCGCCGGCTCCTGCACGCCGTCGCCGCGGTGCGGCCACGGCGCCCGCTCCTGAGCCGACTCCGGCGGCCGCGCCAGAGGCGCCCGTCGCTGAGCCGGTACGTCGTCGTCGCAAGGCCGCTGACGTCGCCGCCGCCGCTGAAGTTGCGGCAGCGGAGCAGGCCGTCAACGACGCGGTCGTGGCAACGCAGGCCGCCGAGCGGGCCGAGCGCGAGCAGCGTGAAGCCGCCGAGGCAGCCGCCGCGGCCGCGCGCGTCGAAGAAATTGCCGCGGCGAGAGCCGCGGAGGAGCACGCGCAGGCCGAAGCCCACCACGACGCCCCGCGCGAAGAGAGCGCGCCGGTTGAAGAGTTACCCGTGACGGAAGCAACCGGCACTGCGCCCGCCGAACCGCCCCGCGTGGATGTGGCGCGTCCGAGCACGCCGACGGCGCCGCCGCCGGCCCCGGCCCCGGCAGGGAGCGATCGTGCGCGTCCGCGTCCGATCACTCCGGGGGCTCCGCGTCCGCGCTCCGTCACCGCGGGCTCGCCTTTCCCGCCACGCCCTGTCGCGTCGGCATCGCCGGGCGGCTTTGGTGGGCCGACGCGACGCGACGATCGTCGTCCGCCGATAGGCGGGGGACCTCCCTCTGGCAATCCGCCAACCGCTGGCGTCGGGGTCGGCGCCGGAAGCGCCGCCTCACGTACCCGCGGCAAGAAAGGCAAGCGCGGGTCGGTGGATCAGGAAGTGGTGGATGCGAACATCGCCAAGACGATGGCGTCGATGCGTGGCGCGCCCACGCGTGGCGGCCGCGTCGATCGCCGTGGAATGCGCGAAGAAGCCGAAGCGATGCGCGTGGCCGAGGTCGAGCGCGAGAAGAAGCTCGTCCGTGTCAACGAGTTCATCACGGTGAGCGAGCTCGCGCAGATCCTGAAGGTGTCGCCCACGGAGATCGTCGGCTTCGCGTTCAAGAATCTCGGGCTGATGATCACCGTCAACCAGCGCCTCGACTTCGACCAGATCGAAATCGTCGCCGGCGAGTTCGGCTTCCAGGCGGTGCGCGAAGACGAATATCAGGCAGAGGAAGTCGGCACCGTCGCGGCAGATCTGCCGGAAGAGCTGGTGTCGCGGCCCCCGATCGTCACGATCATGGGTCACGTCGATCACGGCAAGACCTCGCTGCTCGACTTTATCCGCAAGGCGAATGTCGTCGCGGGGGAGGCGGGCGGCATCACGCAGCACATCGGCGCGTATCACGTGGAGTTGGCCGGCGGAAGGATGATCACCTTTCTCGATACGCCGGGTCACGAAGCGTTCACCGCCATGCGTGCGCGCGGCGCCCAGGTCACGGACGCAGTCATTCTCGTCGTGGCCGCTGACGACGCCGTCATGCCGCAGACGATCGAAGCCATCTCGCATGCCAGGAACGCCGGCGTGCCAATGATCGTTGCGATCAACAAGGTCGATCTGCCGCAGGCGAACGCGATGAAGGTGAAGCAGGATCTTCTTCAGCACGGTGTCGTGCTCGAGGAGTTCGGCGGAACCACGCTCAGCACGGAGATCTCGGCCAAGAAGGGCACGAACATCGATCAGCTGCTCGAACAGATTCTCCTTCAGGCCGATTTGCTCGAGCTGAAGGCGAACCCGAACAAACGCGCCACCGGCACCGTCGTCGAAGCACAGCTCGACGCCGGGAAGGGTCCGGTCGCCACGGTGCTCGTGCAGAGCGGCACGCTCAAGGTCGGCGATGATTTCATCGTCGGCATGTACTCGGGTCGTGTTCGCGCGCTGCTCGACGAGCGCGGCAAGCCCCTGAAGTCGGCTGGCCCGGCGATTCCGGTGCAGGTGCTCGGCATTGCCGGCGTTCCCATGGCTGGCGATCAGTTGCTCGTGGTGGAGGACGCGGGTGCTGCGCGCGAAGTGGCGCAGCGTCGCGAGCGCCTCGACCGCGAGGCGAAGAGCCGGCGGACGACGCGCGGTGGCGTCACGCTGGAAGATTTCATGGCCCAGTCCACGACCGGAGAAGTGCGGTCGCTGCGCATTCTCATCAAGGCGGATCAAGGCGGTCCGGCGGAAGCACTCGCCGACGCGCTGAGCCAGCTCGGCACGAGCGAGGTGAAGGTCGACGTGGTGCACCGCGGAGTCGGTGCCATCACCGAGAGCGACATCCTGCTCGCGCGTGCCTCGGGCGCGATCATCATCGGCTTCCACGTGCGTCCGGACAACAACGCCCGTGCGACCGCCGAGCGTGAGAACGTCGACATCAAGCTCTATCGCATCATTTACGAGGCGGTGGCGGATGTGCGCTCCGCGCTCGAGGGAATGCTGCGCCCCGAGCAGCGCGAAGTCGTACTCGGCGAGGCCGAGGTGCTCGAGACCTTCAAGGTGCCGAAGATGGGGCTCATCGCCGGCTGTGCGGTCCGGAGTGGCGTCATTCGCCGCGATGGTCGCGTCCGCGTCATTCGTGATAGCGTCGAGGTGTACGAGGGCACCATTCACTCGTTGCGCCGCTTCAAGGATGACGTGAAGGAAGTTCGCGATGGATTCGAGTGCGGTATCGGTATCGAGAACTTCAACGACCTCAAGGTCGGTGATCGCATCGAGTGCTACCGCACGGAAGAGATCGCGCGCACGCTCGAGTCGGCTCCCCAGAGCTGACGACGACGGTTCGCCGCGCCAGGAGCGGCCGGTCCTTTCCGGATCGGCGCCCTTCGCGTCGGCCTTCCCGCACCAGCCACTATACCGTGTCGCCTGATCATCATCGCTCCGACCGCGTCGCTGCCGCGATGCGCGAAGAGATTGCCACCTTCCTCGCCAGCGACGTCAAGGACCCGCGCATCTTGGGGCTCGTGACGGTCACTGCCGTCGAGGTCTCGCGCGACCTGCGTCACGCAAAAGTATTCGTCAGCGTGCTCGGCTCCGACTCGCAGCGCTCCGCGACGTTCGAGGGGCTGGATGCAGTCGCGGGTCATCTGCGCGGCCGCGTCGGCCGCGCGCTCCGTTTGCGCGTCGCGCCCGAGTTCGAGTTCCGCAACGACGAGAGCATCGCGCACGCGGCCCGCATCGAGCAGCTGCTCACGCAGGTGCGCAAGGATCTTCCCTCTGAGCCTGCCAAGGAGTCCACTCCTATAGCTTCTCCCCAGCCCGGCGATGAGGGACGCGACGACTGACGGGCTGCTCCTCGTCGACAAGCCGGCGGGGGTGACGTCGCATGACGTAGTGCTCGCGGCGCGCCGTGCCTTCGGCGAGTCGCGTATCGGTCACGCCGGCACGCTCGATCCGTTCGCGACCGGCTTGCTCGTCCTCCTGCTCGGGCGGGCGACGCGTCTGCTGCCACATCTCGACGGCGTGCCGAAGGAATATGCCGCGGTCATCGCCTTCGGCAGCGAGACGGAGACGGACGATCTCCAAGGCACGACGGTGCGCGAGGCCGAGCCTCCTTCCGACGCGGCGATCGCTGAGGCGATCGCGCAGCTCACCGGCTCGCTCGAACAGGTGCCGCCCGCCTACTCGGCGAAACGTATCGCCGGCCGCCGCGCCTATGAGGCGGCGCGCGCAGGCGAAGCGCTGGTGCTCGCGCCAGCGCACGTGCAGGTCTTCGCCTGGCGCGACGTGGAGCGTGACGGCAACCGCCTACGCGCGACGATCGCCTGCGGAGGCGGCACGTACATCCGAGCCCTCGCACGCGATCTCGGTCGTCTGACCGGAAGCGCCGCGCATCTCGCCGAGCTGCGGCGTGAGCGAAGCGGCCCATTTCATGTGTCCGCCGCCGCCACGCTCGACACCGTTCGCGCCGGGCACGCCACGCTACGCCCGGCCCTCGACGCATTGCCAACCATTCCGCACGTGACACTCAGCGGCGACGACGCGGAGCGCGTGCTGCGCGGCATGACTGTGGCGCGAAGCGCGGACGCGAGCGCGGCCGCCCTCGTCGACGAGCGCAGCGGCGCGCTCGTCGCATTCGCGGAAGCCGATGGCGGCTACTGGCAGCCGCGCGTCGTCATGCGCAAGGTTGGATGAGCGTGCAGACCCGCGGCGCTGACGACGCGATGCTTCCGCCGCATGTCGGCGACACGGTCGTGACCGTCGGCACCTTCGATGGCGTGCATCGCGGTCACCTCGACGTCCTGGTTCGCCTGGCCACACGCGCGCGCGAAACTGGTCGCACGAGCTTGCTCCTGACCTTCGAGCCGCATCCGCTGGAGCTGCTCAATCCGGCGAAGGCGCCGCGGTTGCTCACGACGCGCGATGAAAAGCTTGCGGCCGTCGCAACCACGGGGCTCGACTACGTTGCCATCCTGCCATTCACGCGTGAGCTCGCCAATCACTCCGCCCAGGAGTTCGTCGATCTCGTGCTGCTCGGCCGCTTCCAGATGGCCGAGCTGCTGATCGGTCACGATCATGGCTTCGGTCGTGGGCGCGCAGGCGATGTGGAGACGCTGCGCACGCTGGGCGCCGCGCGTGGCTTCGCCGTGGACGTCGTCGCTCCGGTGGAGACGAGCGACGGCCAGCCGGTGAGCAGTACGCGAATTCGCCAAGCCGTCGCGGCCGGTGATCTCGAGACGGCTGAGGCTGGTTTGGGGCGGCACTACTCCGTGGCGGGTGAGGTGGTCGCTGGCGAAGCGCGCGGGCGCGCGTTCGGTTTTCCCACTCTCAACGTTGTTCCCGAATCGCCGCGCAAGCTCCTTCCTCCCGACGGCGTGTACGCGGTGGACGTCGAGACGCCGCGCGGCCGCTTCGGCGGGATGATGAATCTTGGGCCACGTCCGACGTTCGGTGACGAGCGACGAACGATCGAAGCGCACCTCTTCGACGCCGAGGGCGATTATTATGGTGACGCAGTGCAGGTGGGATTCGTCGCTCGCCTGCGCGACACCCGGCGCTTCGACGGGTCGGCCGAATTGATGAAGCAGCTCGCAGCCGACGAAGAAGGAGCGCGACGTGCGTTGACGCTCCTTGGCGAGCCGGGTAACTTGAAAGGTTCCATGCACTTTCCTCCCTCCACCCCGTAGTCGCATGTCCAACCTGAAGTGGCGCCTGATCATAATTGGCGTCCTTGTCCTTCTCTCCGTTTACGCACTCTTTCCGCGCGACGTGAAGACGCGTCAGCGCCGCCCAGACGGGACGTTCTTCGACACGGTGATCCGGAAGGTGCCCCTGAGAAAGGGACTCGATCTCTCTGGCGGTATGCACCTCGCACTCGAGGTGGATGAATCGAAGGGTGCGGTCGCCGACAAGAGTGAGGCGATCAACCGCGCACTCAAGGTCGTGCGCACTCGCATCGAGGGAATGGGCGTCTCCGAGACGGTCATCCAGAAGGCGGGCAACGATCGCATCATCATCGACATTCCGGGCGTCGACGATCGTGAGCGCGCCATCCGGATGGTGCAGGATCAGGCGTACCTGACGTTTCAGATTACCGACAAGACGAACGCATTCGAGAAGGTGCTTCCGCGTCTCGACGCGATCGCGAAGACGAAGGGCCTCGGCACTGGAGCGGGCGTCACGAGCACACCCGCTGCTCCGGCGGCAGGTCTGAGCGGGCTGCTCACCTCGGGCGCCGATTCGTCCAAAGCTGGTGCTGCCGGTGCGAAGGACAGCACGAAGAAGGACACGGCCAGGAAGGACAGCGCGTCGATTCCTGGAGTCACTGGTGGAGTCATCTCCAAGATGATTCTTGCCGGCCAATCGCCGGGCGAGTTCCTCTTCGAGCGCAACAACAAAGACGTGTTGAAGGCCTTTCTCGACTCACCGGACGTCCAGGCGGCCATGCCACCGGGCAAGGTGGTGCGCTTCGGCAGCGATTCGGTCGTCATCCAGAACAAGAACTACGGCTACCTGTATCTGCTCGACGCTAAGGAGATCATGAGCGGCGAGCAGCTCACCGATGCGAAGCCCAACTCGACTCAGGAAGGAACTGTCGTCGAGTTCCAGTTGAACAACGAGGGGGGCCGTCGCTTTCAGCGCGAGACGGCCAAGCACATCAAGGACTACATGGCGATCGTGCTCGACAACGTCGTGATGGGGAGGCCCCCTGTCATCAACAGCGCGATCGGCACGCGCGGCCAGATCACGATGGGGCAGGGACGCGACCTGCAGGCGGCGCAGGATCTCTCGCTCGTCCTCAAGGCCGGCGCGCTTCCCGTGCCGCTCAAGGTCGCCGAGGTGCGCAACATCGGTCCGAGCCTTGGGCAGGACTCGATCGACAAGGCTTGGCGTGCGGGAACGATCGCGATCTCGCTGGTCGTCGTGATCATGCTCGGCTACTACCGGTTCTCCGGCATGCTCGCCGTCGCCGGTCTCACACTGTACGTGCTCTACACCGCGGCGACGCTGGCCAGCTTCGACGCCGTGCTCACGCTGCCGGGACTCGCGGGCTTCGTGCTCTCCATCGGTATCGCGGTCGATGCCAACGTGCTGATCTTCGAGCGCATTCGCGAAGAACTCGACCGCGGCAAGACGGTGCGCACGGCGATCGACGAAGGATTCCGTCATGCCATGAGCGCCATCATCGATTCCAACGTATCGACGATCCTCACCGCGGCCGTGCTCTACCAGTATGGCACCGGACCGGTGAAGGGCTTCGCCGTCACCCTCATCGCCGGCATCGTCGCGTCCATGGTGACGTCGATCTTCGTCGTGAAGACCTTCTATCTCCTGTGGCTGAACCGCTCGCGCGGCGCCCAGACACTGAGCATCTAGAGTCCAATCATGCTTCGCATCCTTCACGGCACCCACTACGACTTCATCAAGCCCTGGCGCATCGCCGTGGGCATCACGGCCGCGTTCATTGCCACCGGCTTGATCTTCCTTGGCATTCATCACGGGCTCAACCGGAGCATCGAGTTCACTGGCGGAACTCTGATGCAGATCGAGTTCACGCAGGCGCCCAATCCCGCGGACATCCGCGCCACGGTCGATGCCGCCGGCTATCCGGGTTCGGAGATTCAGCCGTTCGGCTCACCGCGCGAGTTCACGATCCGCGCGGCGGGTCATGACGCGAGCTCGAGCGTGGAGAAGACCGCGCGCGAGATCGAAGCGGCCCTGCACGCGAAGTTCAGCCCAACCCAGCCGAAGGTGGTCCGAACGGAGATCGTCGGTGCGCGCGTGGGGGATGAGCTGAGCCGGAACGCGGTGATCGCCATCGTCATCTCGCTCTTCGTCACCATGCTCTACCTCGCCTTCCGCTTCGAGTGGCGGTTCGGCATTGCCGCCGTGATCGCGACGGTGCACGATCTTCTGAGCACGCTCGGCTTTCTGGCGATCATGCGACTCGAAGTCTCGCTGACGGTCGTGGCCGCGCTCCTCACCGTCATCGGCTACTCTCTCAACGACACGATCATCATCTTCGATCGCGTGCGCGAGAATCTGAAGAAGGCGCGTCCCGAGCCGCTCTGGGACGTGCTCAACCGGTCCATCAACGAAACGCTGCCGCGTTCGGTGCTGACGCACGTCACGGTCGCCGCCGCCACGCTGTCCCTGCTGCTGTTTGCGGGCGAGGTGATTCGTCCGTTCTCGTGGATCATGCTGTTCGGCATCGTCACCGGAACGTTCAGCTCCGTCTACATCGCCGGCCCCACCTTGCTCTGGATCGAGCGCAAATGGCCGCGGTCGCGTGGCAACGAGAAGTCGCCGTCCCGGAGCCAAACGCCGGTTGCGCCGACCAAGCCGGCCGCGGCGCGGGCGCCTGTGGCGGCTCGGACGCGCTGAGCGGCATGCATCTCTTCTTCTCGAACCGCCGCCTCGCGCGGCGGTTCGTGTATTCATGACGACCTTCATCGACAGCCACGCGCACCTCGCCGATCCGGCCTTCGATGCCGACCGCGAGGACGTCATCGCCCGTGCCCGGCAGACGGGCGCGGCGGCCATCATTTGCATCGGCGAGTCGCTCGCTTCGGCGCGACGCGCGGCGCTCGTCGCCGCGGCGCATCCGGGATTCTGTTACCACACCGCCGGCGTGCATCCGCATGACGCCGCGGACTTCGACGCCGCGCGCGACATCCCGGACATTCGCGAGCAGGTCGCGGCGGGCGCCGTCGCGATTGGTGAGTGTGGGCTCGACTACCACTACGACCATTCGCCGCGCGAGCAGCAGCGCGCCGCGTTCGGGGCCCAGCTCGAGCTCGCGCGCGAGCTAGCTCGTCCGGTCGTGGTGCACACGCGCGAGGCGGAGGACGACACCGGAGCAATGGTGCGTGAGGCGGCGGCTGCCGGCGTGTGTGGCGTTCTCCATTGCTACACGGGCAGCGTCGGCCTCGCCGAGCTGGCGCTCGATGGCGGTTGGTACGTCTCGTTCAGCGGCATCGTCACCTTCAAGAAGTGGACGGACGAGGCGCTTCTTCGCCTTGTCCCCGACGAGCGGCTGCTCGCCGAATCCGATTCGCCGTACCTCGCTCCCGTTCCGCATCGCGGCAAACGAAACGAACCCGCGTGGGTGAGCTTCACGGTTGCGCGGCTCGCCGCGGCGCGCGAGGCCAACGTAGGCACGCTCGCCGCGCGCACCGCCGAGAATGCCCGACGCCTCTTCAGGCTGGCGTAGCTCGGCGCCGCCACTAGAATCCAAACGCTGGTGTCATCCATGATGGCATTGCTGCCCCCAGCGCTTTCATACATCACGACTCGCACAGGAGAACCACGTTGTCGCTTGAGACCGTACATACTGACCAGGCCCCCGCCGCGATCGGCCCATACTCCCAGGGCGTAATCGCGAACGGGTTTCTTTTCACCGCCGGACAGATCGCCCTCGATCCCGCAACCGGGCAGGTCGTCATCGGCGGCGTCGTCGCGCAGACAGAGCAGCTCTTCAGGAATCTCGCGGCGATTCTCTCGACTGCCGGCGCCAGCTGGAGCGACGTCGCAAAGACGACGGTGTTCCTCATGGACATGAAGGACTTCCCGCACGTGAACGAGGTCTACGCCCGCGTGATGGGCGATGCCCGTCCGGCGCGAACTACTGTGCAGGTGTCCGGTCTTCCGCGTGGCGTGATGGTCGAGATCGACCTCGTCGTCGCGCTCCCCGCTGCGCGCTAGCGCGGCGCTCACCTCTACCCGACAGGCATGTCGACGAGCAAGACGCGCGAGGAACTCTTTCGTTTGACGAGCTTCGCCCGCTGCGCTGGATGAGCCGCCAAACTGGGTCCGGGTGACCTGGTTGAGGCGCTGAGCGGCGTGCCGACGCACGCCGATCCCCGATTGCTCGTCGGTCGAGAAACCTTCGACGACGCGGGGGTCTTTCGGCTGCGCGACGATCTCGCGCTCGTGCAGACGGTCGACTTCTTCGCGCCCATCGTCGACGACCCGTACGACTTCGGGCAGATCGCCGCGGCGAATGCGCTCTCCGACGTTTTCGCCATGGGTGGCGAGCCACTCACCGCGCTCGCGATCGTCGGCTTTCCGGCCGGGAAGCTCCCGATGAGTGTCCTCACCGACATCCTTCGCGGCGCACAGGACAAGGTGCGCGAAGCGGGAGCGTCGCTCGTCGGCGGCCACTCGATCATCGATGAAGAGCTCAAGTTCGGCCTCAGTGTCACTGGCCAAGCGGACCCTCGCCGACTGCTCACGAACGCCGCTGCGCAGCCCGGCGACGTTCTGGTGCTGACCAAGCCACTCGGAACCGGACTGCTCGCGACCGCCGGAAAGAAGGATCTGCTCGAGCCGGTCGCGCGCGAAGGGCTGCATGCGTCGATGCGTGCCTTGAACGCGGTGGCGAGCCGCGCCGCCCTCGCCAACGATGTGCGCTGCGCGACGGACGTGACCGGCTTCGGACTCCTCGGCCATGGCTCCCACATCGCGCGCGCAAGTGAAGTCACGCTGCACTTCGACGGCCGAGTGCTTCCCGAGTTGCCCGGCGCACGCGCGCTGTGGGCGAGTGGTGTGCGCACCGGCGGCGCCGAGCGGAATGAAAGCTTCGTGGCGCCGCTGGCCGACTGGACCGCGGCGAGACCCGCGGACGTCGCACTCGCACTCGATCCGCAGACCTCTGGCGGACTGCTCGTCGCTGTGCCGCCCGCACGACTCGCGGACTATCTTTCGGCCGTCTCGGGAAGCGTCGTCGTCGGACAGGTCGAGGCTCGCGGGAACGCGCTGATCGTGTTGGGGTGAGTGTTGGGAGTGGTTGGGGCCTGGTGGCTTCCTTCGTCTTCAAAACGAATGCGAGGCGCATAGCGTCTTGGGTGGGTTCGATTCCCATGCACTCCCGCCATCACGCCTTCTCTCTCGAATGCAAGCCGTCGTGATCCCAGATCCTCTCCGCAGCTTGTTCGCTCGGCGCGCCGTCGGCCGCGCGTTGCTGCTCGTCACCGCGATTGGTGGCGTCGCGAGCGCGCAGCGCGTCGACAGCGCCAGCGTCGCCGCTCGCATTCCGAAGGTCGATACCGTGACGCAAAGCGCGCCGCAGCCTCCGCTCTCGCCGCGTCGCGCGTTTGTCTACTCGCTTCTCGCGCCCGGCTACGCGCAGTCCCGACTCGGTCGCCCCACCGCCGGCGCGATCTTCGTACTCACCGAGTCGATCGCCATCGCGATGCTGCGCGAATCAGCGGCCGATCTTCGCCAGGCGCGGCTGTTCAGGCGCGACACCCTCGAGTACATCGGAAACGATCCGCTTACTGGATTGCCAATCATGCACCGCAACTCGTACAACGACGAGCTGATCAGCATTCGGCGCGGCCATGTCGAAGATTGGATCGCCTTTCTCATCGCGAATCATCTCTTCGCCGGCGCGGACGCTTACGTCGCCGCACACCTGTGGGATCTGCCCTCGCAGATCAACATCTCGCAGACGCAGGCGGGCACCGTCGTCGCCGCGCGAATTCGCTGGTGAGCCGGGCGCTCGATCGCAACGCGCCCATCGGAGTGTTCGACTCGGGACTCGGCGGACTCACCGTTGCGCACGCCATCATGCAGCAGCTTCCCGGCGAGAGTCTCGTCTACTTCGGCGACACGGCACGCGTGCCGTATGGTCCCAAATCGCCGGAGACCGTACGACGGTATAGTCACGAGATCGCCGCCTTTCTGCTCGAGCAGGGCGTGAAGGCCATCGTCGTCGCGTGCAACACGGCGACGGCGCATGCCCTTCCGATGCTCGAGGCCGAGCTCGATGTCCCGGTCATCGGCGTCGTCGGCCCTGGCGCGCGCGCAGCGGTGCGAGCCACGAAGAGTGGCCACATCGGCGTGATCGGCACCGAAGGAACGATCCAGTCGGGAGCCTACGTGCGCGCCATTCACGCCGAGTCACCGGAGGCAACCGTGACCGCGCTTCCATGTCCGCTCTTCGTGCCGCTGGTCGAAGAGGGATGGACCGATCACGCGGCCACCAGACTCATCGCGACGGAGTATCTCGCACCATTCACGCGCGATGAGGTGGACACGCTCCTTCTGGGCTGCACACACTATCCGTTGCTCCAGCGGGTGATCGCCGAGACGATCGGGCCGGCCGTAAGGCTCATCGATAGTGCGGAAGAGACGGCCGCCGACACGCGCCGAATGCTCGCCGAGCACGACCTCGCGAGCACGGAGAGCGCGGGCAACTATCGCTTCATCGCGTCGGACGACCCGCAGCAGTTTCTCGACTTAGGGCAGCGCTTTTTCGGCGACGCGCTCGAGCGTGTGGAGATTCGCACCTTCGGCTGATCCATCCCACGAGCGCAGCGAGATCCGTTCCGGCGTGATGACGAGATAGGTCGGCGTGTCGAGCCAGCTTCCTGCATTCGCGTACACGCTTCCACTCAGCGTGCGCTCGAGTGCGGCGATGTGAGAATGGCCGTAGACGACGAGCTCGAGGGACGGATCCGCCTGGAGCACCGTCGCGGCGACGCTTCGCAGTCCGCGCCCTTCGTCACGCGGTGCGTAGCTGCGGCTCGTCTGCGAGCTGCCCATAGCGAGCCGCGAGGCGAAATCGGGATGCAGGATGCCGCCGAAGGCGCGAATCGCGAGCCGATTGCGCAGGACGCGGCGAAGCATGCGGTAGCCGCGATCCTCCTTCTCGCGCAGTCCATCGCCATGCTCGACACGTGCCCGCCAACCGCCCACGTCGTCCTGTAGCGGCCCGAGCAGGAAGTCCACGCCCGCTTCGCGCAGAATGTCACCGCCCCAGCAATCGTGATTGCCCGCGAGCATCGTCATCGGGACGCCAGCGTCGCGAAGGTCCATGAGCGCGGCGAGGGCGCGCACCCCGCTGCGCGGCACGACGCTGCGCCACTCGAACCAGAACTCGAAGAGATCGCCGTTGATCAGCAGCGATCCCGCCCGGCCGGGCAGACTGCGGAGAAAGGCGAGCAGCGCTCGCTCGACGGACTCGGGCGCGTGGCCGAGGTGGACGTCGGAGATGAGATAGCAGGGCGGGGGAAGCACGGGAGGATTCTACACGGCTCGCACGGCCTTTACAAACAACTCGAGCCCGAGCAACCTTCGCGCGGCGCGACATTCCCACCCTATATCCCTCGAATGACATACGCACACGCGACCGAGCTTCGGGTTCGGTACGCCGAAACAGACAGGATGGGTGTCGTGTACTACGCGAACTACCTCGTGTGGTGCGAGGTGGGGCGCGTGGAGCTGCTGCGTTCGCTCCAGCGAAGCTACGCCGCGCTCGAGGCAGACGGCATCGGTCTCGCCGTCTCTGAGGCGCGCGTCCGCTATCTCTCCCCGGCTCGGTTCGACGACCTCGTGCGCATCGAGACCACACTGACGAGCGTTCGCTCGCGAGCGATCACCTTCGACTATCTGATCTCCAATGCGGAGTCCGGCACCCAGTTCGCTACCGCTCATACCGCGCTCGTCTCCATCGATGCCGCCGGACGACCCACCGCAATCCCGGCCGACTTTCGCTCGGCGCTGGAGGCTGTTCTCTAGCGTCCTTCTCCTCGGCGGAAGCGGCGCCTGCCGCTTCATCGCCCCCGAGAGGCTCTCGCCCCAGCTCGAAGCGCGCGCCCGGCTCCTGCGCATCGAGGACACTCGGCGCGACGAGCCCGCGCTCATTGATTCGCTCCTCTCGAGCCGCGACGTCGGAAGTCGCGCTGCCGCCGCGCTCACGGTCGGTCGCATCGGTGCGCGTGCCCATCTCGGAGGACTGCGGCGCCTTGCAATCGACGCTGATTCCGGCGTATCCGCGAACGCCCTCTTCAGCCTCGGTCTGCTCAAGGACACCGCGTCGGCGTCGCTTGCCGCCTCGGCGCTTCGCGCTGGTTCTGCACAGGGCATCGAAGCGGCCTGGCTCCTCGGAGAGCTTGGCGAGCGCGGGCGTGCCGCCATCGTGGCTGGCCTTGCGGACGCGACACTCGCTCCCACGGCGCGTGGCGCGCTCCTGCTCGCCTCGACGCGACTGTGGCCCGTGCCCGCTGCCGCCATCACGCCACTGCTCGCGAGCGCCGACAGCGCGATTGCCTGGCGAGCGGCCTATGCAATCGCGAGAGGACGAAGTGCCGCCGCTGCGCGCTCCCTCCTGGGCCAGAGTCGATCACCCTGGTCGTCGGTTCGCGAGCAGGTCGCGCGCGTCGCGTCGCGCGGCATCGCTGGCGATTCCCTCGGCACTCTCGCACGCGAGGCACTGCTGCGCCTCGTGGCCGACACGAGCGCACGCGTTCGCATCAACGCGGTGCGCGCCATCTCCTCGTACGGCGCCCCTGCGAGAGCGGCGGTGCTCGCCGCGCTGCGTGACCACGACATGAACGTCCGCGTCGTTGCCGCCCAATCGCTCGACGCCGTGCTCGACGCTGCATCGGCGGCCTGGGCCGATGCGTTCGACGCGGAGACCACCTTCGTCGTTCGCCGCGCCATCGCCGACGGTTCGATCAAGCATGGCCTCAACCTCGCCGCGCGCGCCGGTTGGGCCTCGAGCGACGAATGGCAGCTTCGCGCCGCCGCTGCCGAGCTGGACGGAGCGGGAGCCGCGGATGCGGCCGAGCAGCGTCTCGCGCGCTGGAGTCGTGATCCCGACGGACGAGTGCGTGCAGCCGCCGCCTCGGCATGCGCCGCGCTCGCCGACAGCGCGTCGGTGCGGGACCTCGTGCGCTCCCGTCTGCGCTCGATGCTCACCGACCCCGATGTTGGCGTGCGATCCGCTAGTCTGGGCGGTCTCACACGCGGTGCCTCGCCCGACGATCTCGCCGCCGCGCTCATGTCCTACCGCATCTCGCTCGTCGACGGCAACAACGATGCGCGCCTCGCCTTCTGGCGTCTGGCCGACACGGTGCTCGCTCGTCACGTGGAGACCCTGCCGGACTCCGCGCAGCGCAGGCTCACCACGATCCTCCGTCCGGTCGACCCGCTCGAGCGCAACGCCGCCGCCCGGATTAGTCGCTTCTCGGCTTGGCGAGACAGCGAGGGAACAGCGCGGCCGCTCGCATGGTACGAAGCACGAGCTCGCGAGTCCGCGGTCCGTGCGCCGACGCTTCGGGTTCTCACGGAGCGGGGCACCATGGAGCTGAAGCTGTTCGCAACCGAGGCTCCGCTCACCGTGTTCAACATCGTCTCGCTCGCGGAGCACGGATACTTCGACGGGCAGCGCTTCCATCGCGTCGTACCCAACTTCGTCGTGCAAGGCGGCGATCCGCGCGGTGATGGCAATGGTGGACCCGGATACGCCATTCGCGACGAGCTCAATCGTCGGCGCTACGGACGAGGCACTCTTGGCATGGCACTTTCAGGTCCGAACACCGGCGGCAGTCAGTTCTTCGTGACACACTCGCCGCAGCCGCATCTCGACGGTGGCTACACTGTATCCGGGGAGCTCGTTGAGGGCGGCGACGTCCTCGATCGCATCATTCAGGGAGATCGAATTGTTCGCGTCACGGTACATTAGTCCTCTCGCAATTCTCCTCATGGCCGTGGCTGGCTGTGCGCCACCGCGCGTCGCCGCGCTGCCCGGTGTGCTGGCGCCCGTGCAACAGATCCCTCGAGGCACCCTGCCGGACGGCCGCCGAAAAATCGTCTTTCAGTGGGAGCTTCGTGACGGCGATATCTCGGCGCGCGGCGATGGCGTTGCTCGGATTGCCTCACCTGACAGCGTCCGGCTCGACTTCTTTCTCGGCGGCGGCTTCGGCAGCGGCACCACGATTCTGATTGGCGACTCCTTGCAGGTTCCTGGACCCGACATGGTACGCAAGCTCGTGCCGCCGCGCGCGCTCCTGTGGGCCGCGCTCGGCCGCTTTGACGTCCCCCCCGAACGCGACACGGCCGTCCGCGTTGACGGGGCGGTGCTCCGAACCGACATTGGATCACCGGTCCGTTGGCGTGCCACCTTTCGCGGCGACACGCTGACCCGGCTCGAGCGAATCGATGGTGGTCGCTTGCAGGAGTGGGTGGAACGCTCCGCGGATCAGAAGGTACAGTATCGCAATGAGGCGGCACGCCGGTCCCTCTCGCTAGTCATTCAACGCTCAGATGTCGTCTCTCCGTTCGATCCGTCGATCTGGATTCTCTAGGATCCTCCCGCTGCTCGTGCTCGTCGCCGCGTGCAGGCCGCCTGGCTACGGCTTCGCCGGCGGCGGCTTGCCGGGGCACATTCGTACGATGGCGATCCAGCCATTCGACAACGAGACGCCGACTCCCGAGCTTCAGAAGGAAATCTTCGAGGCGATGCGGAAGGAACTGCAGCCGCGCCTCGGCGTGCGCGACGCACCGGAGGAGCGCGCCGACGCCATCGTGCGCGGCGTCGTGCGCACCTATGACGTGGACGTGCCCGTTGGTTACAGCGCCAACCCCGCGCAGGCCGTGACCTCCCGTCGCAAGCTGCAGATCACGCTCGACGTACAGATCATCGATCAGACGACTGGCAAGACGATCTGGGAGAAGAAGGGACTGCGCGCCGAAGGTGAGTATGCGGAGCGAGACGAGGTGGGCGGGCGCCGCGAGGCGATCAAGCGCGTCGTGAACGACATCGTCGAGGGGGCGCAATCACAATGGTGACACCGCGGCGCGGACTGAGCTCACTTGGCTGCCTGGTAACGCTGCTGCTCGTGGCGGCGGTGCTGTACTTCGGTGTCGGAATCGGCGAGCACTACTTCCGTTTCTACGAGTATCAGGACTCCATGCGGCAGGAGGTGAGGTTCGCCGCGCACAACAGCGACGCCCTGATCCTTCGCCACCTGCGTGAGCGCGCCGATTCGCTCGGTCTTCCGGAAGCGGCCGGTGAAGTCAATCTGCAGCGCGATGGTCGCCATATCGAGATGGAGTCCGAGTACTACGTGAGCATCGAGCTTCCGCTGTACGTGAAGGAAGTCCGGTTCAACCCGCACGCCGAAGGCATCTTTTGAGCGACGCCGCGCCGCGGGATCCCGCGGCGAAGGTTCACGACCTCCAGAGTGCTCAGCGCTGGCGCGCATCACAGCTGGGCCGCGTCGTCTTCACGAATGGCGTTTTTGATCTGCTGCATCCCGGGCACGTCGACGTCCTGCTCGGTGCGCGCCAATGCGGCGATGCGCTCATCGTTGGCGTGAACAGTGATGCCTCCGTACGTCGGCTCAAGGGGCCGGAACGCCCCGTCCGAAACGAGGCCGAGCGTGCCTACGTGCTCGCCGCGCTCGAGACGGTGGACTGCGTCGTGGTCTTCGACCAGGACACGCCCATCGAGCTCGTGAATGCGCTGCGCCCCAATGTGCTCGTCAAGGGCGGCGATTACACAGAGGCGACGATCGTCGGCGCTCCCGAAGTCCGGAGTTGGGGAGGCGACGTACGCGTCATTCCGCTCACTCCCGGACAGTCAACTACCAACATTCTTCGGACACTTCGTGGCCACACAACATCACGCTGATCCCGTGCGCGTCGGGCGCACCGCCAACGAGCTTCGCCCCGTCACGCTGGAGCGCGACGTCGCGTCGTATGCGGAAGGCTCCTGTCTCGTGTCTTTCGGCGCTACACGTGTGCTCTGCACGGCTTCCGTGGAGGACGGCGTTCCCGGATGGCGCCGCGGTCGCGGCGAAGGCTGGCTGACCGCCGAGTACGCGATGCTTCCGCGCGCCACCAAGACGCGCACGAACCGCGAGCGCGGCCAGATCGGCGGACGCACGCAGGAGATTCAGCGTCTCATCGGCAGAAGCGTCCGCGCCATGCTCGATGACTTTGCATGGGGCGAGTTCACGCTGAAGGTGGACTGCGACGTCCTCCAGGCTGACGGCGGTACGCGAACCGCCGCGATCACGGGCGCGTCCGTCGCCGTGTGCGATGCGTTCGCGTGGATGGTGGCGCAGGGCAAGCTCAAGCGTACGCCGGTGAAGCGCCGTGTCGCTGGCGTCAGCGTTGGTGTCATCAAGGGAGAGCCACGGCTCGATCTCGAGTACATCGAGGACGTCGTCGCTGACGTCGACATGAACGTGGTGATGAGTAGCGAGGGCCGATTCGTGGAAGTGCAGGGCACTGGCGAGAACGGCACCTTCGACCGCGCCGAATTGAGCACGCTGCTCGATCTCGCCACGAAGGGTCTCGTCGAGCTCGACGCGCTCCAGCGGGCCGCGCTCGGTCTCTGAGGCGGGATAGTGTCTCGGCCGTGGATTCTCGCCTCGCGCAACGCGGGTAAGGTGCGCGAGCTGCGCGCGCTCTTCGCTACGCATGGCATCGATGTGATCGACCTGCGCGAGGCCGCCGTCGAGGAAGATGCGGAGGCGGAAGAGTCGATCGAGGCGTTCGACACCTTCGAGGAGAACGCGCTGGCGAAGGCGCGATACTTCGCGTCGCGTCTTCCCGGCCGCATCGTCATCGCGGACGACTCCGGGCTCGCGGTGGATGCCCTCCAGGGCGCACCGGGTGTGCACAGCAAGCGCTGGAGCGGCCGTGGCGATCTCGAGGGTCGAGCGCTCGACGCGTCGAACAACGCCCTCCTGCTGGCGAAGATGGACGGGGAGACGAATCGCGGCGCGCGATTCGTCTGCGCTGCGGCTTGGTGTGACGGTGCGTTCGAGCTCGTGGCTCGTGGCGAAGTGCTGGGACGCATCGTCGATGTGCCGAAGGGGGAGCACGGATTCGGCTACGATCCGCACGTGTTCGTGAATGACCTGGGGAAGACAATGGCCGAAGCGACGGTGGCAGAGAAGGAGACGGTGAGCCATCGCGGGCGTGCGTTCGCGCGCTTGCTCGTCGCGTTGCGTGAGCGCGGCCTCGTATGGTCGGCGTAAACAGTGTGCGCTACGGGAGTTGACCGTCGGTGCACGACGCGCTATTGTTTCGTTCTCATGTGCGGGGCGTAGCGTAGCCTGGTATCGCGCCTGCTTTGGGAGCAGGAGGTCCCCGGTTCAAATCCGGGCGCCCCGACTTGGCAGGAAGCTCTTGTAGGTGGTGGGGGCCGGCCTGTGCCGAACGAAGCGCCAGTAGCTCAGTTGGATAGAGCAACAGCCTTCTAAGCTGTGGGTCGGGGGTTCGATTCCCTCCTGGCGCGCCACACACGCAGTATGGGTAGTTCGAGCGCCCTTAGCTCAATTGGTTAGAGCAACTGACTCTTAATCAGTAGGTTCTCGGTTCGATTCCGAGAGGGCGCACTCGAGGCGGGGCGGCACTGGGATACCGGTGCCGCTCCGTTTTTTTGCTCTTCGATTCATTTCGGGACCTCAATGGCGAGAGACCCGCATCTGGCACTCTCCGCGTTGGCTGGGCGGCGATGCGGCGAGACGAGCCCACCGATCCAGGGAAGGAAACGGATGCATCGGATTTTCACGGATCGGCCTGCTTGCAGGGCCTGACGCAGGGCACCACCACCGGCCCTGCAGCAATCAAAGCGCCCCACTTTTTTTGATCACGCAGCGGGCTCACGCAGCGGGCATCTCCGCGCGTGGAAGGCTCCCCGCGCAGGGAGCGATCCGTTGCAATCCGTTTTCATCCGCGTGATCCTCGTCCCCTTGGTCGGTGGGGCTCGTCACGTCGCGCTTGACGGTTCAACGCGCAATGCAGCCGACACTCTCAGCGCCTGTCCCGAAACTCGGTGAGCCCTTTTTGTACGTTGGCCCACGCCAGTGGTTGACGGACGGCGCAAACATGTGTTTTTGATTCTTGTGTCGTACGTTTCCAGCGGACGTGTTGCTCGCGCGCAAAATATTTCCGCAACTCGGGATTGTTGCTGCACCATAAATCATTAAGCTGCAACTGCTTACGTTTGTATTCGAATAGCCTTGGGCTAGTTCTGGCGCTATATCAGCCAACGCGAAAAATCCTGGATGCGGCGTCCTCGAGGCCATGGAGGTGCCGAAATTCCCGCGAAGAACCTGTATTTATGCCGGTCAGACGGGGCAGCGGCATTGCGTGAGGGCGCCCCAGTGCTCGTCTCGGGATTTGCGACGTTGCGGGAACGATCGCAGCCCCTTGTGGTAACAGGATGTCCGGCCTATAATGTTTGGCTCTACGGGAAGGTTGTCCGGACCGTCGATGGCCATGTGATTTCAGGGGGCAATTCGTCGGCAGCGGAACCGAGCGCGGTGCGCGGGTGACCACTGGTGGCGATTCGAACGGGATGCAGAAAGTGCGGCGCGCGTCCCTTGACGAATCGGTGTTGAATGGGTTATGATTCGAGGCTGTCACGGAAACGTGACGCTCGACAAAACATATTAAGAGCTGTTTGACAATCGAGAGTGGAATCAGAATGTGCGAGGCGAACTCGTAGTTCGCTCGCCGGTTCTAACAGGGGCCGGATGAGCCGAGTTCAACAACCTGTACTATTCAAATGATTCGGATACGCTGTCAACGCGACAGCGTTAGACAGCTGTTCGATTCACTAGAGCTAATCATCAAAATCTCTTGGAGAGTTTGATCCTGGCTCAGGACGAACGCTGGCGGCGTGCTTAACACATGCAAGTCACGGGGGTCCCGGGGGCAACTCTGGGATAACCGGCGAACGGGTGCGTAACACGTGAGCAAC